>CAXSHP010000282.1:0-3598 GCA_964236935.1 uncultured Sphingomonadaceae bacterium | reverse complement strand
TCTACATCCTCGATCTCAATCCGGAGAAGAGCTTCATCCGCTGGGCGGTGGCGCAGGGGCTGACCGTGTTCATCGTCTCGTGGAAATCGGCCGATGCGAGCATGGCCGAGGTGACGCTCGACGATTATGTCGTACGCGGCCAGATCGACGCGATCGACGCGGTGCGCGAGCTGCTCGACGTGCCGAGCGTCCATGCGATCGGTTATTGCGTCGCGGGGACGACGCTGGCGGCGACGCTGGCGCTGCTCGCCGCGCGCGGCGAGGACAAGAAGGTCAAGACCGCGACCTTCTTCACCGCACAGGTCGATTTCGCCTCGTCCGGCGATCTCAACCTGTTCGTCGACGACGAACAGCTCGCTCTGGTCGATTCGCTGTCGAAGGACAGCGGCTTCCTCGACGGGCGCTACATGGCGGCGACGTTCAACCTGCTGCGCGGGCGCGACCTGATCTGGAACTATGTCGTCAACAATTACCTGCTCGGCGACGAATATCCGCAGTTCGACCTGCTCCACTGGAACGGCGACACGACCAACCTGCCGGCCAAGTGGCACCGCGCCTATCTCCAGGACATGTACCGCGACAACAAGCTGGTCCGGCCGGGCGCGATCGAGGTCGACGGGACGCCGATCGACCTGCGCCGCGTGACGCTGCCGACCTATATCCAGGCGGGCCGCGAAGATCATATCGCGCCGCCCGAGAGCGTGTGGAAGATCACCGATCATTTCCGCGGGCCGCTGCGCTTCGTGCTCGCCGGATCGGGCCATATCGCCGGGGTGGTGAACCCGCCCGACGCCGGCAAATATCAATATTGGGTCAATGACGAGCCGGCGGAGTCGCTCGACGCGTTCATCGCCGGCGCGCGCGAGACCAAGGGCAGCTGGTGGCCCGACTGGCTCGCGTGGGTGGCGCCGCGATCGGGCGCGAAGCTGCCGGCCGCCGGTGCGCGGGTTCCGGGCGAAGGCAAGTTTCCCGCGATCGAGGACGCGCCCGGCCGCTACGTCCGTTCACGGTAAGCGCATCGTCCGGATTCGTTGCCGCACCGATCCGGCAAGGAGAATTGCGTCGTTTTGCTGCACTGCACAAAAGGGCTTGCAACCATTCTAAAAATGGTTATTTGTGCACCGCAACATGATGTGGAGTGCATGATGGCCAAAGCGAAAACGCTCAAGCCGATGCCGCCGTCCCGCGCCAAGCGCGCCGCGCGTGCAGCGAAGAAAGCAACGGTCGAAGCCCGCGCGGCGGCGAAGCTGTCGGAGGCGCCCGCGCGGTTTTCCGCGCCGTCCGCCGAAATCCCGAGCAAGCCCGCCGCGTCGACCCGCCAGAAGGCGGCCACGCGGCCCCGGGCGAAGGCTCCGGTCGCAGTCACTCCGCCGCCGGCTCCCGCGCCGCGCAAGTCTGTCATTGCCGCGGCACCCGCTGCCGCGGATCCCGCTCCCGCGATCGTATCGGAGCCGCTTCCCCACCCCGTCGAGCCGGTCGTCGCGGCCGCGACGGAACCCTTGATCGAACCACTCACAGAAGGACCCGACATGGCCACCACGACCGACACCATCAAGAACAATGCCGCCGCCTCGACCGATCGCGTCCAGGCGATCTTCGGCGACGTCAACGCGCGCACCAAGACCGCGATCGAGAAGAGCACCAAGTTCTACGAAGAGATGACCGAATTCACCAAGGGCAACGTCGAGGCGCTGGTCGCTTCGGGCCGCGTCGCCGCCAAGGCCGCCGAGAACCTCGGGCAGGGCGCCGCCGACTACAGCAAGCGCAGCTTCGAGACCGCGAGCACCACGCTGCGCAGCTTCGCCAGCGCCAAGTCGCCGACCGAGCTGTTCCAGCTGCAGAGCGAGTTCGCCCGCACCGCGTTCGACTCGGCCGTCGCCGAGAGCTCCAAGCTCAGCGAATCGCTGATGAAGCTTGCCGGCGAGATCGCCCAGCCGCTGTCGACCCGACTCGCGGTCGCCGCCGAGAAGGTCAAGAGCGCCACGCTCTGATCTTCCGCTACGCTATCGAAGGAGCGGCCGTCCCGCCGGACGGCCGCTTTTTTTGCGTTCGGCCGAGTCCGCGCCGAACCATGACACCTTGCCCTGCGCCCCGACGATGCCATATTCTGGGGCTCCGATGACGAGTAGAACCAAGCACGCGGCCGATCCCGTCAGGGCAATGGCGAACCGCAAGGGCGACGACGACGGTCCCGGCCTCGGCGTGGCGACGCGCACCCGCACGCGCACCAAGCAGCCGACGCCGTACAAGGTGCTGATGCTTAACGACGATTACACGCCGATGGAGTTCGTCGTGCTGTGCCTCCAGCGCTTCTTCCGGATGAGCACCGAGGATGCGACGCGCGTGATGCTCCACGTCCACCAGAAGGGCGTCGGCGTATGCGGGATCTTCAGCTACGAGGTCGCCGAGACCAAGGTCGGCCAGGTCACCGACTTTGCCCGCCAGAACCAGCATCCGTTGCAATGCACGCTGGAGAAGGCTTGACCGTCTGAGCGCGCCCGCTTGCACCTGCCGGCGAAGCCGATAGAGCGCCTCCGATGGACCGGATCATCATTCGCGGCGGCAACCGCCTGGCCGGACGCGTGCCGATCTCGGGCGCGAAGAACGCCGCGCTGGCGCTGCTGCCGTGCGCGCTGCTGACCGACGAGCCGCTGACGCTGCGCAACCTGCCGCGGCTCGCCGACGTCGACAGTTTCGGCCACCTGCTCAACGGGCTCGGCGTGTCGACGATGGTCGCCGGGGGCAGCCCGGCCGATTTCGGGCGGGTGATGACGCTGCGCTCCGAGCGCGTCACCTCGACGGTCGCGCCCTACGATATCGTGCGCAAGATGCGCGCGTCGATCCTCGTGCTCGGCCCGCTGGTGGCGCGCGCGGGCGAGGCGACGGTATCGCTGCCCGGCGGCTGCGCGATCGGCAACCGGCCGATCGACCTCCACCTCAAGGCGCTCGAGGCGCTCGGCGCGGAGATCGAGATCACCGCCGGCTACGTCAAGGCGACCGCGCCGGACGGCGGGCTGCGCGGCGGGCGGATCGTGTTCCCGACGGTCTCGGTCGGCGCGACCGAGAATGCGCTGATGGCCGCGGTCCTCGCGCGCGGCGAGAGCGTGATCGAGAATGCCGCGCGCGAGCCGGAGATCGCCGATCTCGCGCGCTGCCTGGTGGCGATGGGCGCCGAGATCGACGGGATCGGCGGCGATCGGCTGACGATCCACGGCAAGGATCGGCTCCACGGCGCCGACTATCGCGTGATGCCCGATCGGATCGAGGCGGGCAGCTATGCCTGCGCCGCGGCGATCACCGGCGGCAGTCTCGACCTGGTCGGCGCCAATGCCGATGATATGACCGCGATCCTCGGCGGGCTGCGCGAGGCGGGGCTGGCGATTGACCAGCGCGACGATGCGGTCCGCGTCACCGCCAACGGCGCGCTCCATGCGCTGACGCTGTCGACCGCGCCGTTCCCCGCGTTTCCGACCGATATGCAGGCGCAGTTCATGGCGATGCTGGCGCTGGCCGACGGAGCCAGCCTGCTGACCGAGACGATCTTCGAGAACCGCTACATGCACGTTCCCGAGCTGGCGCGGATGGGCGCGGACATCGA
>CAXSHP010000281.1:2061-3619 GCA_964236935.1 uncultured Sphingomonadaceae bacterium | reverse complement strand
CACCCATTTCTACGCCCAATATGCCTCGATCCAGCCATGGCTGCAGACGGTGACCCCGCCGCCTTCGGGCAAGGAGCGGCTGCAATCGCCCGAGGATCGATCGAAACTCGACGGGCTGTACGAGTGCATCCTGTGCGCCTGCTGCTCGACCGCGTGCCCGAGCTATTGGTGGAACAGCGACAAGTTCCTGGGGCCGGCGATCCTGCTCCAGGCCTATCGCTGGCTCGCCGACAGCCGCGACGAGATGACCGGCGAGCGGCTCGACGAGCTCGAGGATCCGTTCCGCCTCTATCGCTGCCACACGATCATGAACTGCGCCAACGTCTGCCCCAAGGGGCTCAACCCGGCCAAGGCGATCGCCGAAGTCAAGAAGATGGTGGTCGAGCGGGCGCTTTGAGAGGCTAGTGGATCCGCTGTCCCGAGCGAAGTCGAGGGACGTTCCTTGTTCAGGGCGGAGAAGGTCCCTCGACGACGCTCGGGACAGCGGTGATGGTGTGATAGCATGACCCCTCTCGCCCGCTACGATGCGCTCGTTGCCGCCGGCGAGCTGCGTCCCGATCCCGACCAGCGCGGCGCCGCCGTCCGGCTCGATCGCCTCGCGACCGAGCTCGCGGCGATCCCGGCGCGGGGCAGCGTGCTGTGGCGGATGCTGCGCAAGGCCCCGCCGAGCCCGCGCGGCGTCTATTTGTGGGGCGGGGTGGGGCGCGGCAAATCGATGCTGATGGACCTGTTCTTCGATTGCGCCGTGTTCCGTCCGAAGCGGCGCGTCCATTTCCACGAATTCATGATCGAGGTCCACGCGCGCCTGCGCGACGAGCGCGCGAAGGAGCAGGGCGATCCGATCCCGCCGGTCGCCGAGGCGATCGCGGCCGAGGCGAAACTGCTCTGCTTCGACGAGATGGTGGTCAATAACTCGGCCGATGCGATGATCCTGTCGCGCTTGTTCGCCGCGTTGGTCGATGGTGGGGTGACAATGGTCGCGACGTCGAACCGGCCGCCCGCCGATCTCTATCAGGACGGGCTCAACCGCGAGCATTTCCTGCCGTTCATCGCCCTGGTCGAGGAGCGCCTCGACGTGCTCGGGCTCAACGGGCCGGTCGACTACCGGCTCGAACGGCTCGGCGGGGCGCCGACCTGGCACGTTCCCAACGGCCCGGAGGCGACCAAGGCGCTGAGCGAGGCGTTCTTCCGCCTGACCGATTTCCCGGTCGAGGATCGCGCGCATGTCCCCTCGACCGACATCGACGTCGGTGGCGGCCGGCTGCTCCATGTGCCCAAGAGCCTCAAGGGCGTGGCGGTATTCTCGTTCAAGCGGCTGTGCGGCGAGGCGCGTGGCGCGGCCGACTATCTCGCGGTGGCGCGGCGCTATCATACGGTGATCCTCGTCGGCATCCCGCTGATGGGGCCGGAGAACCGCAACGAGGCGGCGCGGTTCAAGACTTTGATCGACGAGCTCTATGAGCACAAGGTCAAGCTGCTCGCCGCCGCCGATGCCGCGCCCGATGCGCTCTACGCCGCGGGCGACGGCGCGTTCGAGTTCGAACGCACGGTCAGCCGG
>CAXSHP010000281.1:0-2051 GCA_964236935.1 uncultured Sphingomonadaceae bacterium | reverse complement strand
TGATGGAGATGCAGTCGGCCGAATATCTCGCGCTGGGGCATGGCGCGGCGTGAGCAGGTGCAACAAGGCGGTTGTCCGTCGCGGCGCATCGGTCTAAGCGGACCCCGCTTTCTCAAAGACGGCCGCCGCGCGCGGCCCAATCGCAATCCTCGGGGGACTCATGGCTCGCAAGAAGATCGCGCTGATCGGCGCTGGGATGATCGGCGGCACGCTCGCGCATCTCGCCGCGGCGAAGGAGTTGGGCGATATCGTCCTGTTCGATATTGCCGACGGCGTGCCGCAGGGCAAGGCGCTCGATCTCGCGCAATCGGGCCCGGTCGAGGGCTTTGATGCGGGGCTAAAGGGCACCAGCGACTATGCCGATATCGCCGGCGCCGACGTGTGCATCGTCACCGCCGGCGTGCCGCGCAAGCCCGGCATGAGCCGCGACGATCTGCTCGGCATCAATCTCAAGGTGATGAAGGCGGTCGGCGAGGGCATCAAGACGCACGCGCCGGGCGCGTTCGTGATCTGCATCACCAATCCGCTCGACGCGATGGTGTGGGCGCTGCGTGAATTCTCGGGGCTGCCGCACAACATGGTCGTCGGCATGGCCGGCGTGCTCGACAGCGCGCGCTTCCGCCATTTCCTCGCCGACGAGTTCGGCGTCTCGGTCGAGGACGTCACCGCGTTCGTGCTCGGCGGGCATGGCGACACGATGGTCCCGGTGATCGAATATTCGACGGTCGCGGGCATCCCGGTGCCCGACCTGGTCAAGATGGGCTGGTCGACGCAAGAGCGGATCGACGCGATCGTCGCGCGCACCCGCGCGGGCGGCGGCGAGATCGTCGCTTTGCTCAAGACCGGCTCGGCGTTCTACGCGCCGGCGACGAGCGGCATCGCGATGGCCGAGAGCTTCCTCAAGGACAAGAAGCGCCTGCTGCCGTGCGCGGCCTATCTCAGCGGGCAATATGGCGTCGACGGGCTGTATGTCGGCGTGCCGATCGTGATCGGCGCGGGCGGGGTCGAAAAGATCGTCGAGATCGAGCTGAAGGACGAGGCCAAGGCCAATTTCCAGCTTTCGGTCGACGCGGTCAAGGAGTTGCTGGTCGCCTGCAAGGGGATCGATGGAAGCTTGAACTAGCCTTCATCCGTGTCCCCGCGGAGGCGGGGACCCAGGCTGGGCTCCCGCCTTCGCGGGAGCACAACGGAGTGAGGCATGGGCAAGCACGGGTTCGTCTACATCATGGCGAGCCAAAGGAACGGGACGATTTATATCGGAGTGACGAGCGACCTCATTGCGAGAGCCTATCAGCATCGCAACGGCTTAACGGACGGCTTCTCCAAGCGATATGGATGCAAGCTTCTGATTTGGTACGGGGTACATGATACGCTCGAAGCAGCACGGCTTCGCGAGCTTCAGCTGAAGAAATGGAATCGTATCTGGAAGCTTCGCGAGATTGAAACGATGAACCCCGACTGGAACGACCTGTTCCCGTCGCTGATGTAGGCGGTTGTGTCCCCGCGAAGGCGGGGACCCAGACTGGGCTCTCGCCTTCGCGGGAGCACAACAAGGAACGATGAACAATGAGCATCCTCGTCAACGCGAACACCAAGGTCATCTGCCAGGGGATCACCGGCAGCCAGGGCACCTTCCATTCCGAGCAGGCGATCGCCTACGGGACGAAGATGGTCGGCGGCGTCACGCCGGGGAAGGGCGGCAGCACCCATATCGGCCTGCCGGTGTTCGATACCGTCGCCGAGGCGATGGCGCGGACCGGCGCCGATGCCAGCGCGGTCTATGTCCCGCCGCCGTTCGCCGCGGACTCGATCCTCGAGGCGATCGACGCCGAGGTGCCGCTGATCGTGTGCATCACCGAGGGCATTCCCGTGCTCGACATGGTCCGCGTCAAGCGTGCGCTCAGCGGCTCGAAGTCGCGGCTGATCGGGCCGAACTGCCCCGGCGTGCTGACCCCGAACGAATGCAAGATCGGGATCATGCCCGGCAACATCTTTTCCAAGGGCACGGTCGGCGTCGTCTCGCGCTCGGGCACGCTGACCTATGAGGCGGT
>CAXSHP010000280.1:0-3630 GCA_964236935.1 uncultured Sphingomonadaceae bacterium | reverse complement strand
GCGACGGCGATGGCGGCGGCGTGGCCTACGCGCCTTCGATGCCGACAAGGAAGCCGCAGGCACAGACACCATGGGCAAGAGGGAGGAAGAGTTGGCGGCGGAAGGCGCGCAGAAATGAGCGCCCCCACTCAGCCGGTGACCGGTCTATGCGGCGCCTTCCGCCCTCGTGTCAGTGGATCAGGTCAGTGGATCAAGTGCAGGGCATTGGCGCCCTGCGCGAGCGCCGGCGCGCGCCACGCGAACAAGGTGAAAGCGCCGCCGATGAACGCGACGAGAATCATCAATATGAACACGCCGCGCGTCGGATCGCTGGCGAAGGAATGCACGGATGTCAGCACGCCGGATCGCACGAGAAACGTGCCGAGCAGGGACAGCGAAAAGGCGAGGATTGCGAGGAACAGCGTCCAGATTTTCAGCGCGCCGCGTTTTTCGACGACGGCGACGCAATGAATGAGCGCCGTCGCCGCCAGCCACGGCATCAGCGAGGCGTTCTCGACCGGGTCCCAGAACCACCAGCCGCCCCAGCCGAGCTCGTAATAGGCCCAGTAGCTGCCCGCGGTGATACCCAGCGTCAGCAGGATCCAGGCGCCGAGCACCCACGGCCGCATCGCCCGCGCGAAATCGACGCCGACGTCGCGCGTCACCAGCGCGCCGACCGCGAACGAGAACGCGACCGACAGCCCGACATAGCCGAGGTAGAGCGTCGGCGGGTGAAACGCGAGGCCGGGATCCTGGAGCAGCGGGTTGAGGCTGTTGCCCTCGGCCGGCGGCAGCGGCAGCCGCGCGAACGGGTTCGAGGCGAACAGGAGGAAGGCATAGAAGCCGAGCCCGATCGCCGCCTGCGCCGCGAGCGTCGCGATCAGCGTGCGCTCGTTCAGCCGGCGCTCGAAGATCGCCACCGCGCCCCCGGCGATGCCGAGGATCGTGACCCACAGCAGCATCGAGCCTTCGTGATTGCCCCACGTGCCCGCGAACTTGTACAGCCACGGCGTGGCCGAATGGCTGTTGGTCGCGACCAAGGCGACCGACAGATCGGTGCGCAGGAAACACAGGATCAGCAGCCCGAACGCCAGCGCGACGAGCCCCGCCTGCGCGAGCGCGACCGGCCGCACGCCGCCGAGCAGCGCCTCGCCGCCCGCGCGCAAGCCGAGCGCGCCGAGCACGAGCTGCAGCGCCGCCAGCGCCGCGGCGAGCCACAATGCCGCCAGCCCCGCCTCCGCGATCATTGCCGCAGGCTCTCGCTCTTGTGCATCGCGGCGCCCGTCATCCCCTCGGCGACCTGCGGCGGCATGTAGCGTTCGTCATGCTTGGCGAGGATATTGTCGGCGACGAACAGCCCACCCGGAACGAACTTCCCCTCGGCGACGACCCCGCTGTTCTCCTTGAACAGATCGGGCACGATCCCGGTGAAGCGCACCGGCACCGCCTGCCGGCCGTCGGTCACGCGGAAATCGATCGTCACCCCGTCGGCCGCGCGCGCGATCGACTTGTCGACCACCATCCCGCCCAGCCGGATCGCCTGGCCGACGGGCACGCCGTCCCGGATCGCGTCGCCCGGCGTGTAGAAGTAGGCCGCCTGGTCCTTGAGCGCCGACATCGCCAGCAACGCCGCGGCGACGATCGCCGCCACCGCCAGCAAGGCGAGCGTCAGCCGTTGATGCTTGGCCTTCATTCCGCTCTCAACAGCCCGAGCAAACTATAAAAACCGCTGTGTCGAGCGAACAGCGGTGAAAAGGAGCAGAGCTTATCTCTCATGCCGCAGTGCCTCGGCCGCGCGTTCGGCGCGGCGCATCGCGAGGTAGCTCGTCAGCACGAGGCCCCCCGTTCCACCGAGCGTGAGCGCATAGGCCGCCAGAACGAATGCCCACTGGTTCATGCCTGCGCCATCCGCCGCATCCGCGCCTCGACCTTGGCTGCGGCCAGCATCGCGCGCATCCGCATCAGCACGACCGCCGCGAACAGCAGGGTGAAGCCGAGCGTCGCGATCGGCAGCGGCCACAGGATCGAACGGTCGATCGTCGATCCGGTGAGCGTGATGCTCTGCCCTTGATGGAGCGTGCGCCACCACAGCACGGAATAATGGATGATCGGCAGGTTGACCGCGCCGATCAGCCCGAAGATCGCCGCCGCGCGATTGCTGCCGCCGCGCTCGTCGCCGGCCGCGGCCAGCGCGATATAGCCGAGATAGAGGAAGAACAGGACCAGCATCGAGGTCAGCCGCCCGTCCCACTGCCACCACGTTCCCCAGGTCGGCCGGCCCCAGATCGAGCCGGTGACGAGACACAGCGCGGCGAACACCGCGCCCGGCAGCGCCGCCGCGCGCCCGGCGACGCCCGCCAGCGGATGCCGCCACACCAATTGCATCAGGCTCGCCGCCGCGATCGCGCCCCAGCCCGTCATGCCGAGCCACGCCGCGGGCACATGGACGTACATGATCCGCACGGTCTCGCCCTGCAGATAGTCGGGCGGCGTCAGCGTCAGTCCGGCACCGAGCGCGACCGCGATCAGCAGGGCCCCGCTCCAGCCGAGCAGCGGCGTCAGCGGCCGGGCCAGGGCAAGGAACCGCCCGGGATTCGCGAGGATATGCATCGCCCTGCGCTTAATCCAGCTTTCCGCCGCGGGGAAGCGCTTCGCGCGCAATGCGCGGCTTCCCGTACCGCCGCGAATGATCGATAGCGACGCGCGCCATGCCGTTCGAATCCGCTTCCCACGCCTCCGGCGACCGCCCGCTGCGCGGCATCGCGGTGCGCTGCGTCATGGTGGCGATCTTCGCGTTGATGGCGACCTTGATCAAGCTCACCGCGACGCGCGGCGTCGGGGTGATCGAGATCGTCTTCTATCGCAACCTGTTCTCGCTGCCGGTGATCCTCCTCTCGCTGGTGGCGGGCCGCAGGCCCGCCTCGGTGCGGACCAAGCGGCCGGGTGCGCACCTGATCCGGGCGGTGATCGGCTTGTCGTCGATGCTGCTCACCTTCCAGGCGCTGACGATGCTGCCGCTGGTGGAGGCGACGACGATCGGCTTCACCGCGCCGCTGTTCGCCACGATCCTGTCGGCCGCGCTGCTGCGCGAATCGATCGGCCGCCGGCGCTGGGCGGCCGTGGCGGTCGGTTTCATCGGCGTGCTGGTGGTCGCCCAGCCCGGCGATTTCGAGCTCCCGCTGGCCGGCGTCGTCGTCGCGCTCGTCGGCGCGATCACCGTCTCCACGGTTACCATCACGATCCGCCAGATCGGCGCGACCGAAGCGGCGACGACCACCGTCTTCTGGTTCGCCGTCGCCGGCGTCCTCGCCGGCGGGCTGGCGATGCCGTTCGTCGCCAGGCTCCACGACCCGGCGACCTGGCTGCTGCTCGTGCTGATCGGCAGTACCGGGGCGATCGCGCAGCTGCTCCAGACCTATTCGCTGCGCATCGCGCCGGTCTCGGTGCTCGCCCCGTTCGACTACAGCCAATTGGTGTGGGCGCTGGCGCTGACCTGGCTGGTGTGGGGCACCCTGCCGTCCGGATCGACGATCGCCGGCGGAGGGCTGATCGCGGCGAGCGGGCTCTACACCGCGTGGCGCGAGCATCGCCGCCGCATCACGCCGCCGACGACGCCGCTGCTGACCGAATGACAGTGCCTGGGGCGACCGA
>CAXSHP010000279.1:692-3636 GCA_964236935.1 uncultured Sphingomonadaceae bacterium | reverse complement strand
ACCTGGCGGCGTTCCGCTCGGCGCTGACCCGCACGCTCAACAATTACGCCGAGAAATCGGGGATGCTGAAGAAGGAAAAGGTCACGCTGACCGGCGACGACATGCGCGAGGGGCTGACCGCGATCGTTTCGGTCAAATTGCCCGATCCGAAGTTCAGCAGCCAGACCAAGGACAAGCTCGTCTCCTCCGAGGTGCGGCAACCCTTGGAGGCCCTGATGGCCGACAAGCTCGCCGAATATCTGGAGGAGAATCCGGCGCACGGCCGCGCGATCGTCCAGAAGGTGATCGATGCCGCCGCCGCGCGCGAGGCGGCCAAGAAGGCGCGCGAGCTGACGCGGCGCAAGGGGGTGATGGACATCGCCTCGCTGCCCGGCAAGCTCGCCGACTGTCAGGAGCGCGATCCGGCCAAGTCCGAACTGTTCCTGGTCGAAGGCGATTCGGCCGGCGGCTCGGCCAAGCAGGGGCGCAACCGCCACAACCAGGCGATCCTGCCGCTCAAGGGCAAGATCCTCAACGTCGAGCGCGCGCGGTTCGATCGGATGATCTCGTCGAAGGAGATCGGCACGCTGATCCAGGCGATGGGCACCGGCATCCTCGACGAGTTCAATCTCGAGAAACTGCGCTATCACAAGATCGTGATCATGACCGACGCCGACGTCGACGGCGCGCACATCCGCACCTTGCTGCTGACCTTCTTCTATCGCCACATGCGCCAGATCATCGAGGCCGGGCATCTCTACATCGCCCAGCCGCCGCTCTACAAAGTCGCGCGTGGCCGCTCCGAGGTCTATCTCAAGGACGATGCGCGGCTCGACGATTATCTGGTCGAGGCGGGCGTCGCGGCGATGCGGCTCGAGGGCCACGATCCCCGCAGCGGGGACGATCTGCGGAGCCTCGTCGATCATGCGCGGCGCTTCCGGACCTTGATGCGCTATGTGCCGCGGCGCTACGATCCGGCGATCATCGAGGCGCTCGCGCTGACCGGCGCGCTCGATCCCGAGCTCAAGCGCGCCGATCGCGCCGCGGCGGTGGCGCGCGTGGCGCAATGGCTCGGCGGCGGCGATCTCGAGGCTGCGTGGTCGGGCCAGGTGTCGGAGGAGGGCGGCTATCTGCTTCAGCGCGCGTGGCGCGGGGTGACCGATCACACGATCATCGACGCCGCGTTCGTCTCGTCGGTCGAGGCACGCAAGCTGCACACGCTCGCGTTCGAGCAGCTCGAAAGCTATTCGGGCCCGTCGCGGCTGGTCGCGACCAAGCAGGCGACGCCCGTTGCCGCCACCGACGAGGAAGACGACACGCCCGTCGCCGATCCGAAGGGCATCGCCGTCACCCGCCCGTCCGAGCTGCTCGAGGCGATCCTCGCTGCCGGACGCAAGGGCCTCTCGGTCCAGCGCTACAAGGGGCTGGGCGAGATGAACGCCGAGCAATTGTGGGAGACGACGCTCGATCCGGCGAACCGCGCGATGCTCCAGGTCGAGGTGGCGCAGGCCGACATCGCCGACGAGATCTTCACCCGGCTGATGGGTGACGTGGTCGAGCCGCGGCGCGAGTTCATTCAGGAAAATGCGCTGTCGGTGGCCAACCTCGACGTCTGAAGACACCGTCACTGCTCGAATGCCGGAGTGAAGCGATGATCGATCCCTCCCGCAATCGGCGCTTCGCCCGGGTCAGTCTGGCGATCGCGCTCGCCTTGCTCGGGCTGTGGATCGTGCGCAGCTTCCTCCCCGCCTTGATCTGGGCGGCGGTGATCGCGATCGCGGTCGGGCCGCTCTACACGCGTGCCGAGGTCCGCTGGCCGGCGCACCGCCGCGTGCTCCTGCCGATCGCGTTCACCTTGGGCGCGGCGCTGCTGGTGCTCGTGCCGATCGCGCTTGGCGTGTTCCAGGCGGCGCACGACGCGCAGAATGCGGCGCAGTGGATCGGTGCGGCGCGCGTCAACGGCGTGCCCGTGCCGGCGTGGGTCGCGGACGTACCGTTCAGCGCCGATCTGACGCGCTGGTGGCAGGAAAATCTCGCGACGCCCGAGGCCGCCTCGCTCCAGTTCCGGCGGTTCGACGGGCCGATGCTGATCGCCAACACCCGCGTCGTCGGCAGCAGCCTGCTCCATCGCGCGGTGATCTTCTTTTTCACGTTGTTCGCCTTGTTCTTCATGCTGCGCGACGGCAAGGCGCTCGAAGTGCAGCTGCTCGCCGCCGGCGACCGTCTGTTCGGTCCCTCGGGGGAGCGCATCGCCCACCAGATCGTGCGCTCGGTGCGCGGCACGATCGACGGGCTGGTGCTCGTCGGGATCGGCGAGGGGGTGGTGATGACGGTCGCCTATGTCGTGGCGGGCGTGCCGCATGCGGTGCTGCTCGGCGTGCTCACCGCGATCGGCGCGATGATCCCGTTCGGCGCCGCGGTGCTGTTCGGCATCGCCGCCTTGCTGCTCCTCGCGCAGGGCTCGGTCGGCTGGGCGATCGCGATCTTCGCGCTGGGAATGGTGGTCGTCGGCATCGCCGATCATGCGATCCGCCCGATGCTGATCGGCGGCGCGACGCGGCTGCCGTTCCTGTGGGTGCTGCTCGGCATCCTCGGCGGGGTCGAGAGCTTCGGCCTGCTTGGGCTGTTCGTCGGCCCGGCGACGATGGCGGTGCTGATCATGCTGTGGCGCGAGTTCATCGCGCCGCCGGTCGTGCTGCCGTCGCATGAGGCGGCCGCGTGACTATCCGGCTATCGTCGGAAGCGCTATCCGCAGAGATCGATCCCCTCGGCGCCGAGCTCAAGCGGCTGACCGACCGCGACGGGCGCGAACTGCTGTCGAGCGGCGATCCCGCCTGGTGGAGCTTCACCGCGCCGATCCTGTTTCCGATCGTCGGTGGGCTTGCCGGCGACCGCTACCGCGTCGACGGCCGCGGATATGAACTGCCCAAGCATGGCTTCGCCCGCCGCCGCCGGTTCGAGACGA
>CAXSHP010000279.1:0-682 GCA_964236935.1 uncultured Sphingomonadaceae bacterium | reverse complement strand
CGTCTCCGCGCCGACGACGAGACGCGTGCGCATTACCCGTTCGATTTCCGGCTCGATCTGTCGCTCGCATTGGATGGCGTCCGGCTTTCGATCGTCGCTGCGCTGAGCAACGACGGGACGGCGGCGATGCCGGCGAGCTTCGGCTACCACCCCGCCTTCGCCTGGCCCTTGCCCTACGGCCGTCCGCGCGCCGAGCATCGCCTGCGCTTCGCCGAACCCGAGCCCGCCCCGATCCGTCGGATCGACCATAGCGGCCTGCTCACCGACGTGCTTCATTCGACCCCGGTCGACGGGGATACGCTGATCCTGCGCGACGCCTTGTTCGAGGACGACGCGATCGTCTTCGATGCGCTGCGCAGCCGCAGCCTGGTCTACGGCGCGCCCGGCGCTCCCGCGCTGGCGATCGGCTGGGAGGCGCTGCCCCAGCTCGGCGTGTGGACCAACCCCGGCGCGCCGTTCGTCTGCATCGAACCGTGGCAGGGCCATGCCGATCCGGTCGGCTACGCCGGCGATTTCCGCGCGAAGCCGGGGGTGATCGAGGTGGCGCCCGGCGAAACGCGGCGGTTTGGGATGCGGGTGGAAGTGATCGATTCCTTTTGACGTCATCCCGGCGGAAGCCGGGATCCATGGACGGCGTCCGGTCTCAGCTCCAGCCGCTCCCTATCCATGGACCCCGGCTTTC
>CAXSHP010000278.1:0-3667 GCA_964236935.1 uncultured Sphingomonadaceae bacterium | reverse complement strand
TCGCGCTCCCCGCGCCCACCGTCGGCGGCGCGTCGTTGTGGCCGAGCACGACGATCACGTCATACAGCCCGTCGTCGCGCCACAGCCGCTCGGCCGAAAAGGCGTGCGGATGCGCCACCGGCCGATTGTACGCCGGATCGGCGGGATCGTCCGACCAGCCGTCACCGGCTCGCAGCCAGCGCCATGGCACGCGCAGCACGGGCAACGCCACCCGATCCGGCCGCAGCAGCGCTGCCCGGATCGGCCAGCGTCCCAACGGCGTACAGCCGTCGCCCTCGCGCTTGTCCGCCGCCGGGCACGCCCCGCCGCGCCCGATCGCGCATGGCAGCGCCCGCCCGAACGCGCTCAGCATCCGCGCCGAGACGTCGACGCGCAGCAGGCTCACAGCACGTGCCCGGTCCGATCGCGCTTGGTCGCGAGATAATCGTGGTTGTGCGGATTCGACGGCATTGCGTGCGCCACCCGCTCGACCGCGATCCCGGCCGCTTCGAGCCCGGCGACCTTGGCCGGATTGTTGGTCAGCAGCCGCACGCGCCGTTGGCCGAGCAGATCGAGCATGCGCGCCGCCACGCCGAAATCGCGCTCGTCGACCGCGAAGCCCAAGCGGGTGTTGGCGTCGACCGTGTCGAATCCCTGATCCTGCAGCGCATAGGCGCGCAGCTTGTTGACCAGCCCGATCCCGCGCCCCTCCTGGCGCAGATAGAGCAGGATCCCCCAGCCGGCCGCGGAGATCGCGCCGAGCGCGCCCTGGAGCTGCGGCCCGCAGTCGCATTTGAGGCTGCCGAGCACATCGCCGGTGAGACATTCGCTGTGCAGCCGGACGAGCGGCGGCGTGCCGTCGGGGGCGCCGATCAGCAGCGCGACATGCTCGACCGCCTCGTCGGCCGAACGGAACGCGACGATCTCCGCTTGCTCCGCCGCCGCCGTGGGGAGGCGGGCGCGCGCGACGAGGGCGAGGCGGCGCGGATCGTCATAACCCTCGATCGCCACCGCGGCGACCGCATCGCTCCGCGGCGGCGCGCTCGCGGCGACGAAAAATGCCGGCAGCAGCCCGGCGAGACGCGCGAGCTTGATCGCGCCCCGCGCGGCCTCGACCTCCGTCAGCGGCAGCGCCCGGAACGGCCCCTTGAGCGGCGACGCCAGGTCGAGCGCGGGATCGGCGAGCGCGGTCGCGCCCGGCAGATCGAGCCACGGCGCCGGCGCGATCAGCACGGGATCGCCGCTCGCCGCATCCCGCTGGTTGACCAGCTTGAGCGTCGCCGCGCGCGCCGCGGAAATCAGCACCTGCGCGCCGTCCGGGGCGAAGCCGGCGAGGCGGCCGTCGTCGGCGCTTTCGATCGCCAGCACGGCGAGCGCGCCGCCCGGCGCGTCCACCACGACCGGCCAGCCCCGGCGCAACGCGTCGATCGCACGGGCGACCGCGCGATGATCGATCGCGGGCTCGTTCAAACAGCGAACTCGGTCACCAGCGGGACATGGTCCGACGGCCTCAGCCAGCTGCGGCACGGCTCGTGGACCGTGTGCGCCACCGCCTGCGCCGCCACCGATGCGCTCGCCCACATGTGATCGAGCCGCCGCCCGCGGTCGTTGGCGGTATGATCGGGCGAACGATAGCTCCACCAGGTGAAACAGCGCTCGGGCGCGGGAACGAACCGCCGCCCGAGATCGATCCAGTCGTGCGCGGCCTGCAGCCGGTTCAGCGCGTCGACCTCGATCGGGGTATGGCTGACCACGCCGAGCAGCGCCTTGTGGCTCCACACGTCGCATTCGAGCGGGGCGACGTTGAAATCGCCGACGATCAATGTCGGCTCGCGCAGATCTTCGGACCAGCGCGTCATCCGCTCGACGAAATCGAGCTTCTGGCCGAACTTGGGATTGAGCGCGCGATCGGGGATGTCGCCGCCCGCGGGCACATAGACATTCTCGAGCCGGATGCCGCAATCGAGCCGCGCGCCGATATGCCGCGCCTCGCCATTGTCCTGCCAGTCGTGCCGCGAATCCTCGCGCAGCGGCACGCGGCTGAGGATCGCGACGCCGTGGTGCATCTTCTGCCCGTTGAGCAGGCGGTGGACGTAGCCGCGGCGGTGAAACATCTCCGCCGGAAAGGTATCGTCGATCACCTTTGTCTCCTGCAGGCACAGGATATCGGGCTGCTCCTCGACGATGAACCGCTCGACGCTCTCGATCCGCGCGCGCACCGAATTGATGTTCCACGAAGCGATCTTGAGCCGGTCGGTCATAGGACGCGATGTAACGACGCCGCCCCCAGTCAGCAACGGCCGCAGGCCGCAAGGCCGAACGGCCGCCCGACCCCGGACTTGATCCGGGGGAGGCAGCAAGCGGGCGAATGCCCGCGCCCGCAGGAGCCAACAAAAAGCAAGGCCCCCGCTCCGGGGGCATGGAGCGAGGGCCGACTCAGCGTTCGTCACGCAGGCGGGGAGCGAGGCCCGGTCGGGCAACAGGGGGAAATCCCGAGGGGTCCCGCATCCGCCAGACCTCTTTAGGCCCCGCAACCTGTCGCACCGATGAACGCAGCGTCAGCGGCGCGGGCCCGGCGGGCGCGGGTCGTTCCAACGGAACGTTCCGTCGCTCACCGGCAGGTTGTAGCGCTGGTTGGCGAGGCGGATCGCGGTGCGGTTGTTCTGCGCGTCGACCGTCGTCCAGCCGAGCAGCATCAACCCGGCGGGCGCACTGGGGAGACGCTGGAAGGCGATGCTGATCGTGCCGAATTCGGGATGCTTGGGATCGCGCGCCGCGACCATCAGCAGCCGCGGATCGCCGCCGGGCTCGACTTTGGCGAAGCGCGTCAGATCCTTCGACGGATCGAGCAGCACGCCCAGCGGCGAATTGCCGATCGGCCAGCGCGACACCTGGCGCACCTGGTAATCGATCATCGTCAGCGCGGCGCCGTCTCCCACGACGAGCAGCGGCACGCCCTTTTGATACTGGAAGCGGATCCGCCCCGGCCGCTTGAGCGTCAGCGTCCCCTTGAGCGTATTACCGCCGCGATCGGTCTGGGTGAAATCGGCGACCATCGTATCGACCGCGCGCAGATGCGCGGAGACCATCGCGAGATCGGGCGAGGGCGCGGCGCGCGCGGGGGCTGCGGCGAGAAAAAACACACAAGCAAAGAGCAACTTCATTTCGTCACCATAGCTCCCCGTCGTTGAACTCGAAGTGAACCGGCGATGCTATAAGAAGGTGAAGGATCCGTACCCCTTGCGGCTGATTTCCAGGTCGCCGCGTCCCAGAACATCCATCCCGATCAGCACTTCGAATGCTTGACCAGGTGAACAGCCTATTCCGAGCAGTTCATCAGGCAGGACGTGGGGAAATGAATTTTCGTTCCGAGGATCGGGAAACAAGCCGATTCGAAACTGAAATCGACGCGCAGTATAGTCTCCACCCGGAGTGGCGATAATCGTTTTGCCGAGGCGCGGAAGCTGCAACTCCGTCGTAATCGTCGGGATAATACCCGTGGACACCGCACCGGTATCGATAAGGCCTCGGGCCAATCGCATTCGCGTCGGATCAGGTGCATCTTCCGGCGGAAGGATTGCAACCGTGATCAGTATCTGCGCGCGATCGTGCGTGAAGCTAACGACCGGCATGGGAGAGAAACCAAGATCGATGGGCTCTTCCATCACTTCCTGCACCGAGAATAAGC
>CAXSHP010000277.1:0-3681 GCA_964236935.1 uncultured Sphingomonadaceae bacterium | reverse complement strand
TGGTACGGCGTCGGCCATGCGCTCAAGGAATTCGGCGACAAGGGGCTGCTGCGCGAGATGCTCGAGGCCTGGCCGTTCGTCCAGGCGACGCTCGCCAATCTCGAAATGGTGCTCGCCAAATCCGACATGGCCATCGCCGCGCGCTATGCCGAGCTGGTCGAGGACCGCGCCGCCGGCGACGCGATCTTCGGCCGCATCCGCGACGGCTGGCAGGCGACGCACGACAGCCTGCTGTCGATCACGCGCCAGACGCGGCTGCTCGAGAAAAGCCCGTCGCTCGAGACCTCGATCCGGTTGCGGCTGCCCTATATCGAGCCGCTCAACCATCTCCAGATCGAGCTGCTCAAGCGCCACCGCGCCGGCGAGGACGATCCGCGCATCCGCGAAGGCATCGAACTCTCGATCAATGCCATCGCGACGGCGCTGAGGAATAGCGGATAAGCCCCCTCTCCCGCTTGCGGGAGAGGGATGGGGAGAGGGCCGAACTGGAGGCCGGGCGCCCGCTTGCAGACCTGGCCCTCGCCCTCCCACCGCTTCGCGGCGGGCCCCTCCCTCTCCCGCAAGCGGGAGAGGGTCATGCGCCCGGCAGCTCCACCACCACCTCGAGCCCGCCGCCCTCACGATTGCGCGCCACCACGCTCCCGCCGTGCGCCTGCGCGATCGAGCGGGCGATCGCCAGCCCCAGCCCCAGCCCGCCGGTCGCGCGGCTGCGCGACGGATCGCCGCGCTCGAACGGCTCGAACACGCGCTCGAGCACGTCGTCCGCGATCCCCGGCCCGCGATCGGCGATCGTCGCCAATACTCCGGAGCCGTGCCGCTCGACTCGCGCCACGCCCCCGCCGGCATAGACGACGGCATTGTCGACGAGATTCTGGAACAGCCGTTCGAGCGCGACCGGATCACCTTCGACCACCAGCGGCGGCGCCGCCACGGCGGTGAACGCCGCCCCCATCTCGCGCGCTTGGCTCCCGATCCGCTCGAGCAGCGCCGCGATGTCGACCGGGATCCGCGTCGCCGGTCCGGTCGTGCCGCGGACGAAGCCGATCGTCGCCGCGATCATCGCGCGCATCTGCTCGATATCGGCCTGCACCGGCGCGCGCACCGCATCGGGCGCGCCCTCGATGCGGAACGCGATCCGCGCCAGCGGCGTGCGCAGATCGTGCGCGATCGCGCCGATCATCGCGGTGCGCTCGCGGTGCTGGCCGTGGAGCCGCTGCTGCATCGCGTTGAGCGCCTGCGCGGTCGTGCGCAGCTCCGCCGGCCCCTCGACCGGCACCGACGGCGCGTCGGGATCGTGGCCGAGCCGGTCGGCGGCGGCGGCGAAGCGGCGGATCGGCCGCGTCAGCCGCCGCGCGAACAGGAAGGCGAACGGCAGCAGCAGGATCGCGCTGACCCCGAACCACAGGATCGCGCGCCGCTGCCACGCGCTGAGCCACGGCCGTTCCGGCGTGCGCACCACGCGCCATATGCCGTCATAGCCTCGTGCCCCGGCGATCACCGTGTTGAAGAAATAAGGCTCGCCGCGGCGGATCGGCACGCCGGTATCGCCGCGTCGCCCGCGGAACGGGAACGTCCCGCTTTGATCGGCCTCGTAGAACAGGCGGACCTGATCGGACGGCAGGCGCAGGCGCCGCGCGAGGCGCGCGTTGAGCCCATCGTCGGAAATCATGTTCGTCGACGATGGCGCCGGCGCCGCGGCGCTGGCGACCGCATGCAATTCATCCCGGTGATAATGTCGCGACCATCGTCGCTGCTGCCCGCCGAGCGCATCGGCGATCTCGGACAAAGGCACGAAATCGGGCCGCGGCGGGGGCAGCGAGACGAACAACGCGATATTGACCGCGAGCGAGACCGCGAGGCTGAGCAGGATCAGCAGCAGCGTCTGCCACAGGATCGGCAGCCCCGGCCGGATCACGCTTCCTCGGCCTTCAGCGCGAACAGATAGCCTTCGTTGCGCACGGTGCGGATCGGATCGTCGGGGCCGAGCTTCTTGCGCAGGCGGCTGATCGTGACGTCGATCGCGCGATCGAACATCTCGGCATCGCTCCCCTTGGCGTGATCGATCAGCTGGTCGCGCGACAGCACGCGCTGCGGCCGATCGAGGAACGCCGCGAGGATGCGGAACTCGGCGTCGGTCAGCGCGGCCGGCGGCTGGCCGATGCGTGCGACGCTGCGTTCGACCAGATCGAGCGTCCATTCGCCGAACCGGCGGCGGGGTCCATGCGCCGCACCGGCATCGCCCGCGCGCCGGCGCAGGACGGCGCGCACTCGGGCGAGCAGCTCGCGCGGGTTGCACGGCTTGGCCAGATAATCGTCGGCGCCGACCTCGAGCCCGATGATCCGGTCGAGATCCTCGCCCATCGCGGAGAGCATGATCACCGCCGGCCGATCGGGCCGTTGCATCCGGCGCACGATCGACAGCCCGTCCTCGCCCGGCATCATCAGATCGAGGATGACGAGATCGAACGATTGCTTGGCAAGCCGCGCGTCCATTTCCGCGCCGTCGCCGGCGGTCTCGACCTCGAGGCTGTTGGCGCGCAGGAAATCGGCGATCAGCCCGCGCAGCTCGGGATCGTCGTCGACCACCAGGATGCGCGGATCGGCGCTCATCGGCCGCGCCGCTGCGCCGCGCCCGCGGCGCAGGCGATCGCCGCCGCCTCGGCCGGAGTTTTGGCGAGCGCAGCGAGGGTCAGCGGCGCGGTGCCGAGCATCGCGAAGCGCTGGATCGCCGTGTCGCGGAACTCGTCGCGCGTGATCCCGCGATTGTAATCGGCGTCGGCGGCGGCAACCGGCTGGGGAATGTTGAGCTGCGCCCAGCGCCCCGCGCCCATCGCGCCGCCATAAGCGTTGACCGCGGCTCGCTCCTCCTTGCTCAATTTGCCTTCGATCCAGCGCTGGCTCGGGCGATCGTACAGCCGGATCTCGGGCGCGATATCGGTCTCGTAGGCGGTCAGCTCGGGCGGATCGATCTCGCCGTCATGGTCGGTGTCGAGCCGGCGGAAGAAGCGCTCGGCGTCGGCGCCGAACTCGGCCCGCGTCAGGCGTCCGTCATGATCGGCGTCGGCTCCCGCGAACCACGCCGCGGCGGGATAGGGCTGGCCGGCCGGCGCGCGGAACGGCTCGCCCATCGGCGAGAGATAGAGCTGCTCGGCGAACGGGCGGCAGCCGCGCTCCTTGCCGGTGGGGCGATCGGGCAGGCCCGGTTGGGCGAGCGCGGCGGAGGAGAGACAGAGCATCACTCCCAACACCGTTCGTGTCGAGCGAAGTCGAGACAGCCCTTCGAGCGAAGCCGAGAAGAACACCTCGGCTGCGCTCGGTATAGTCCCTCGACTTCGCTCGGGAGGAACGGGATGTTGAGTCTTACTCATGCCGCAGCGCATCGATCGGGTTGAGCGAGGCCGCGCGCCGCGCCGGGAAATAGCCGAAGATTACCCCGATCGCCGCCGAAAAGACGAACGCGAGCAGGTTGATCTTCGGATCGAACAGGAACGGGATCTGCATCAGCGGCGCGAGCAGCATCGAGGCGATCAGCGCGAGGATCAGTCCGATCACCCCGCCGAGGCAGGCGAGCGCGACCGCCTCGACCAGGAACTGGAGCAGCACCTCGCGCGCGACCGCGCCGATCGCGAGGCGGATGCCGATCTCGCGCGTCCGCTCGGTCACCGACTCCAGCATGATGTT
>CAXSHP010000276.1:0-3682 GCA_964236935.1 uncultured Sphingomonadaceae bacterium | reverse complement strand
CCAAGGGCACGGTCGGCGTCGTCTCGCGCTCGGGCACGCTGACCTATGAGGCGGTCCACCAGACCACCGCGGTCGGCCTCGGCCAGACAAGCGCGGTCGGCATCGGTGGCGATCCCGTCAACGGCACCAACTTCATCGACGTGCTCGAATTGTACCTCGCCGACGAAGCGACCAAATCGATCATCATGATCGGCGAGATCGGCGGTGCGGCCGAGGAGGATGCGGCGCAGTTCCTCCAGGACGAGGCCAAGCGCGGGCGCAAGAAGCCGATGGTCGGCTTCATCGCCGGGCGTACCGCGCCGCCGGGGCGCCGCATGGGCCATGCCGGCGCGATCGTGTCGGGCGGCAAGGGCGGCGCGGAGGACAAGATCGCGGCGATGGAGGCCGCGGGGATCAAGGTCGCGGCAAGTCCGTCGGAACTCGGCACGACGTTGAGGGATTTGCTTAACGCCTAATTAAGGCGCGCCGTCGCACGACGGACACAGTCCGCACGGGCGGGCGCGAGGAACGACGAATGGGTATCGATAGACTGGACCTGCGCGATGTCGAGGGCGTCAGCCCGTCGTTCGTCGAGGCGCTCTACAAGCGCTTTGCCGCCGATCCGTCGACGGTCGAACCTAGCTGGCGAGACTGGTTCGAAGGGTTCGAGGCTGCGACCAGCGGGCCGAGCTGGGGTCGTCCCGGATGGCCGCCGGCCGAAACCGACGATCTTACCGCCGCGCTCGATCCGACGCAGATGGCAGTGGCGGCCAGGCCGGGCCCGAGCAAGGCCCAGCCCGTTTCGAGCCAGGCGGCGCCGGTTCCCTCGGCTGCGCCCGACACCGCGGCGCTGGCCAAGGCGGCGTCCGATTCGATCCAGGCGATGCTGCTGATCCGCACCTATCGCGTGCGCGGCCATCTCGCCGCCGATCTCGACCCGCTCGGCATGGCCAAGCGCGACCTGCCCGCCGATCTCACCCCGGAGTATCATGGCTTCACCGGTGCCGATCTCGATCGCCCGATCTATCTCGGCGGCATGATGGGGCTCGAGCGCGCGACCGTGCGTGAGCTCGTCGCGATTCTCCAGAGCAACTACTGCGGCCATGTCGGCCTCGAATATATGCACATCGGCGACGTCGACGAGCGCCGCTTCCTCCAGGACCGGATGGAAGGCAAGGACAAGGAGATCAGCTTCACGCCCGAGGGCAAGAAGGCGATCCTGTCGAAGGTGATCCAGGCCGAGCAGTATGAGAAATTCCTCGGCCGCAAATATGTCGGCACCAAACGGTTCGGGCTCGACGGCGGCGAGAGCATGATCCCCGCGCTCGAGAGCGTGATCAAATATGGCGGCCAGCAGGGGGTGCGCGAGATCGTGCTCGGCATGCCGCATCGCGGCCGGCTCAACGTGCTCGCCAACTTCATGGCCAAGCCGTTCCGCGCGATCTTCAACGAGTTCGCCGGGGGCTCGTCCAACCCCGAGGACGTCGGCGGCTCGGGCGACGTCAAATATCATCTCGGCACCTCGACCGACCGCGAGTTCGACGGGATCAAGGTGCATATGTCGCTCGCCGCCAATCCGAGCCATCTCGAGGCGGTCGATCCGGTCGTGCTCGGCAAGGCGCGCGCGAAGCAGACCAAGGCCGACGATCTCAAGCGCGAGAGCGTGCTGCCGATCCTGCTCCATGGCGACGCCGCGTTCGCCGGGCAGGGCATCATCATGGAATGCTTCGGCTTCTCCGGGCTGCCCGGCTACAACACCGGCGGCACGCTCCATTTCGTGGTCAACAACCAGGTCGGCTTCACCACCAGCCCGCAATTCGCGCGCTCGTCGCCCTATCCGTCGGATATCGCGAAGATGGTCCAGGCGCCGATCCTCCACGTCAACGGCGACGACCCCGAGGCGGTCACCTTCGCGTGCAAGGTCGCCACCGAATTCCGCCAGACGTTCAAGCGCGACGTCGTCATCGACATGTGGTGCTACCGCCGCTTCGGCCACAACGAGGGCGACGAGCCGAGTTTCACCCAGCCGCTGATGTACGACGAGATCCGCCGGCATCGCCCGGTTTCGGCGGTCTACAGCGAGCGGCTGACCGCCGAGGGCGTGGTCGACGACGCCTGGGTGAAAGCGAGCGCCGACAGCTTCGTCGCGACGCTCGAGGACGAATTCGAGGCGGCCAAGAACTACCGCCCCAACAAGGCGGACTGGTTCGGCGGCGACTGGTACGGCCTGTCGGCGCCGAGCGAGGGGGTCACCGAGCGCCGCGCCGCCACCACCGGCGTCGCGCCCGAGAAGATCGCCGCGCTCGGCACGTTGCTGACCACGCCGCCGGCGGATCTGACCATCCATAAGACGCTCGCGCGCATCCTCGATGCGAAGAAGACGATGTTCGACGGCGGGGAGGGGTTCGACTGGGCGACGGCCGAGGCGCTCGCTTTCGGCACCCTGTTGCAGGAGGGCTATGGCGTGCGCCTGTCGGGCCAGGATTCGGGCCGCGGCACGTTCAGCCAGCGCCACGCGGTGTGGGTCGACCAGACCGACGGGCATAAATATATCCCGCTGTCCGCGCTCGACCGCAAGTTCCAGGTGCTCGACAGC
Source organism: uncultured Sphingomonadaceae bacterium (assembly GCA_964236935.1). GTDB lineage: Bacteria > Pseudomonadota > Alphaproteobacteria > Sphingomonadales > Sphingomonadaceae > Solisphingomonas. Next base: position 1,107 of record CAXSHP010000276.1, on the reverse strand, counting down.
CCGTTGAGCGAATTCGGCGTGCTCGGCTTCGAATATGGCTATTCGTCGGCCGCGCCGAAGACCCTGGTGCTGTGGGAGGCGCAGTTCGGCGATTTCGCCAATGGCGCGCAGGTGATCATCGATCAGTTCATCGCCGCGGGCGAGGCCAAGTGGCTGCGCGCCAACGGGCTCGTGATGCTGCTGCCGCATGGCTACGAAGGGCAGGGGCCCGAGCACAGCTCGGCGCGGCTCGAGCGTTATCTCCAGCTGTGCGCCCAGGACAATATGCAGGTGGCCAACTGCACCACCCCGGCGAATTATTACCATCTGCTCCGCCGCCAGATGCATCGCGATTTCCGTAAACCCCTGATCGTGATGACCCCGAAGTCGCTGCTGCGTCACAAATCGGCCGTGTCTCGGATCGACGATTTCACCGGCGACAGCCATTTCAAGCGCATCCTGTCCGATCCGACGCCTCCCGCCGACGCCAACGTGCGGCGTCTCGTGCTGTGCTCGGGCAAGCTCGCCTACGAACTGATCGAGGCGCGCGACGCGGCCGGCGACAAGACCAGCTCGATCGTGCGGATCGAACAGCTCTATCCGTTCCCGTGCGAAGCGCTCGCGCTACGGCTCCAGCGGATGCCGGGCCTCGAGAAGCTCGTCTGGGCGCAGGAGGAACCGAAGAACGCCGGCGCCTGGTCGTTCGTCGAGGGCATCCTCGAGGAATGTCTCGATCGCACGGCGCTCAAGCCGCGTCGGGCGGAATATGCCGGGCGCGCGGCGGGCGCCGCCACCGCGACCGGGCTTGCCAAGCGGCATCAGCTCGAACAGGCGGCGCTGATCGCGCAGGCGCTGGGCCATCTCTCGGAGGGGCCGGCGCTGCGCAAGGCAGGGTAGAACATGGATTGCATTGCTCTCGCCGTTCGTCCTGAGTAGCCATTGAGCCAAGTCGAAATGGCGTATCGAAGGATCGCTTTCGGAATGGTCCTTCGATACGGGTCTTCGACAGGCTCAGCCCCTACTCGGGACGAACGGATGAGATCGTTCTGGGATTTCAAGGACCGATCATGGCGACCGAAGTGAAGGTGCCCACGCTGGGCGAATCGATCACCGAAGCGACGCTCGGGG
>CAXSHP010000275.1:0-3683 GCA_964236935.1 uncultured Sphingomonadaceae bacterium | reverse complement strand
TGTCGCGCAAGGGCGGCGACGGGGTGCCCTCGCCGCAGGAGATCTGCGACACGCTCGACGATTACGTCATCGGCCAGATGCGTGCCAAGCGCGTGCTCTCGGTGGCGGTACATAACCATTACAAGCGGCTCAACCATGGCGCGAAGGGTGCCGACGTCGAGCTGGCCAAATCGAACATCCTGCTGATCGGGCCGACCGGCTGCGGCAAAACCCTACTCGCGCAGACGCTCGCCAAGACGTTCGACGTGCCGTTCACGATGGCCGACGCGACCACGCTGACCGAGGCCGGCTATGTCGGCGAGGATGTCGAGAACATCATCCTCAAGCTGCTCCAGGCGTCCGACTACAACGTCGAGCGGGCGCAGCGCGGGATCGTCTATATCGACGAGATCGACAAGATCAGCCGCAAGGCGGACAATCCCTCGATCACGCGCGACGTCTCGGGCGAGGGCGTCCAGCAGGCCTTGCTCAAGCTGATGGAGGGGACGACCGCGAGCGTGCCGCCGCAGGGCGGGCGCAAGCATCCGCAGCAGGAATTCCTCCAGGTCGACACGACCAACATATTGTTCATCTGCGGCGGCGCCTTCTCGGGGCTCGAGAAGATCATCGCCGATCGCCTCCAGGGCAAGTCGATCGGGTTCGGCGCGTTCGTCGCCGCGCCCGACGAGCGGCGCACCGGCGAGGTGCTGCGCAATTGCGAGCCCGAGGATCTGCTCAAGTTCGGCCTGATCCCCGAGTTCGTCGGCCGCCTGCCGGTGATCGCTACGCTCGAAGACCTCGACGAGGCGGCGCTGATCAAGATCCTGGGCGAGCCGAAGAACGCGCTGGTCAAGCAGTATCAGAAATTGTTCGAGATGGAGGACGCCAAGCTCGGCTTCACCGACGACGCGCTCGCCGCGGTCGCGCGCAAGGCGATCGACCGCAAGACCGGCGCGCGCGGCCTGCGCTCGATCCTCGAGGGCATCTTGCTCGACACGATGTTCGATCTGCCGGGCGAGGAGGGCATCGCCGAGGTGATGGTCGACAAGGACGTGGTCGAGGGCCGCAAGGAGCCGATCCGCGTGTTCGCCAAGAAGGGCAAGGAAGCTGCCGGGGACGCGGCGGCCTAGAGTTTCGCTGGTTGCGACCATCGTCATCCCGGCGCACGCCCGAATCCTTGATTACGGAGCGGCTGGAACTCAGACGGATGCCCTCCATGGATCCCGGCTTTCGCCGGGATGACGGAGGACGTTCAATCAAGTCAGCTCGCGCGCTTCGTTCGCCGATCGCGGTCGGACCCTGGTGATCACGACCACGGTGCCCGGGTCGGTCATGCCGTAGAGGCGCCGGGCAAAGCTCCACGGCAGGCGGATGCAGCCGTGCGAGGCCGCATAGCCCGGCAGCCGCCCGGCATGCAGCGCGATGCCCGACGAGGTCAGCCGCTGCATATAGGGCATCGGCGCGTTGCTGTAGCGGTTGGAACGGTGGGTGAGCTGCTTCTCCATGATATGGAAGGTGCCGATCGGCGTCGCGTGGCCCGGCTTGCCGGTCGAGACGGGTGAGGTGGCCAGCAGATCCTCGCCCGAAAAGACATAGACCTTCTGCTGCGGAAGGCTGATCAGCAGCCTCATGTCCCGGTCGGTCGTGTCCTCCGTCGGGGCGATCGTTTCCTCGGCAGGCGAAGCGCGTTCGACGGGCGGGGGGACAACGAATATTTCGATTTCGCCGCGCGCGAAGTCGCTCAGATCATACGCGAGCACCGGCATTGCGCGGTCGCCGAGGCCTCCAAGATCATAGCCGAGGACAGGGGGCAGCGTTGCACTGCCCAGCATTCCGGCACAAATGGAAAGGAGCAGCAGGCGCATCATTTCCCTCGGCTTGGCTCAACCGGCGATCGGTCGATAGCTGCTTAACAGTCGATAAGCGACGTTGCTCCACGCCACCGGCCGTCGACGCGAAGACGGCATCTGCCGCAAGCGCTCGCGGCCGTTCATTGATCGTCAGGCTGTGACGCGCCATATAGATTGCGAATGGCGCGGGCCTTCGCCTGCCGCCGCCGTGGAGTAGAAATGTCCGAGACGCTTCCCGTCCTGCCCTTGCGCGATATCGTCGTGTTTCCGCAGATGATCGTTCCGTTGTTCGTCGGCCGCGACAAATCGGTCGCCGCGCTCGAGACGGCGATGGCGGCCGACAAGGCGATCTTCCTCGTCGCGCAGCTCGATCCCGCCGAGGACGATCCCGATCGCGATGCGCTGTACGACATCGGCGTCGTCGCGACCGTGCTGCAACTGCTCAAGCTGCCCGACGGCACGGTGCGCGTGCTGGTCGAGGGGCGGCAGCGCGCGACGCTGAGCAACCTCACGAGCGACGTCAGCCATCTCTCGGCGACGGTCGAATTGCTCGAGGACGGCAGCGCCGAGGGTGCCGAGGCGTCGGCGCTGATGCGCTCGGTGATCGACCAGTTCGAGAATTATGCGCGGCTCAACAAGAAACTCCCTGCCGAGGCGGCGGCGCAGTTGAGCCAGATCGAGGATGCCGCGCGGCTCGCCGATGCGGTCGCGGCCAATATCAACGTCAAGGTCTCCGACAAGCAGGCGCTGCTGGTCGAGCTCGATCCGCTGCGCCGGCTCGAGATGGCGTTCGCCTTCATGGAGGGCGAGCTCGGCGTGCTCAAGGTCGAGAAGAAGATCCGCAGCCGCGTCAAGCGCCAGATGGAGAAGACCCAGCGCGAATATTATCTCAACGAGCAATTGAAGGCGATCCAGCGCGAACTCGGCACCGAAGGCGAGGAGGGCGGCGACGAGATCGCCGAGCTCAGCCAGAAGATCGCCAAGCTCCGCCTGCCCAAGGAGGCGCGCGCCAAGGCGACGAGCGAGCTCAAGAAGCTGCGCACGATGGCGCCGATGTCGGCCGAGGCGACCGTCATCCGCAACTATCTCGACGTGCTGCTCGGCCTGCCGTGGGGCAAGAAATCGAAGGTCAAGAAGGACATCTCGGCCGCGCAGAAGGTGCTCGACGACGACCATTTCGGATTGGAAAAGGTCAAGGACCGGATCATCGAATATCTCGCCGTCCAGGCGCGCACCAACAAGCTCAAGGGTCCGATCCTGTGCCTGGTCGGACCGCCGGGCGTGGGCAAGACCTCGCTCGGCCGCTCGATCGCCAAGGCCACCGGGCGCGAATTCGTGCGCCAGTCGCTCGGCGGCGTGCGCGACGAGGCCGAGATCCGCGGCCATCGGCGCACCTATATCGGCTCGCTGCCGGGCAAGATCGTTACCAACCTCAAGAAGGCCGGGACGTCGAACCCGTTGTTCCTGCTCGACGAGATCGATAAGCTCGGCCAGGATTTCCGCGGCGATCCGTCGTCGGCCTTGCTCGAGGTGCTCGATCCCGAGCAGAACCACAAGTTCCAGGATCATTATCTCGAGATCGACCTCGACCTCAGCGACATCATGTTCGTCACCACCGCGAACTCGATGAACATGCCGCAGCCTTTGCTCGATCGGATGGAGATCATCCGGCTCGAAGGCTATACCGAGGACGAGAAGGTCGAGATCGCGACGCGCCATCTGTTGCCCAAGCAGATTGAGGCGCATGGCCTGAAGGACAGCGAGTTCGTCCTCACCGAGGAGGGCCTGCGCGGGCTGCTGCGCTATTACACGCGCGAGGCCGGCGTGCGCACGCTCGAGCGCGAGATCGCCAAG
>CAXSHP010000274.1:0-3711 GCA_964236935.1 uncultured Sphingomonadaceae bacterium | reverse complement strand
ACCGTGCTGTATGGCGCGACCGCGGGCCGGCTGTTCGCCGCGGGTCAGGCCGGCGAGCGCTTCGCCGTGCGCAATTCGGGCGCGTCGGTGGTGGTCGAGGGCTGCGGTGCGAACGGCTGCGAATATATGACCGGCGGGACCGCGGTGATCCTCGGCCGGGTCGGCGACAATTTCGGTGCGGGCATGACCGGCGGGATGGCGTTCGTGCTCGACGAGCGCGGCGATTTCGCCAGGCTCGCCAATCCCGAGAGCATCGTCTGGCAGCGGCTGGCGTCGGCCTATTGGGAAGAGCGGCTGCGCACGCTGATCGAGGAGCATGCCAAGGCGACCGACAGCCGCTGGGCACGCAATATGCTCGGCGAATGGGAGCGCTGGCGCGGGCAGTTCTGGCAGGTCTGCCCCAAGGAGATGCTGAGCCGGCTCGCGCAGCCGCTGAGCGACGAGATCGAGACGGTCGCGGCGGAATAGCTAAAGCGCGGCGATAATATCGGTCTTGCCGAAGTCGCCGCCCTTGAACAGCAAAGGCGCGTCGAGCGACCTGGCGAGGGCATACGCCATGCAGTCCCCATAATTGAGCGCGGCGGGGTGGCGCCCCTTGCCGAAGCGGAGGAAGGCCTGATTGGCGATGCGAACCTGCGCCGCATCGAACGGTACGAGCGTGATCGCCTGCCGACGAAGCAGCGGCTCGATTGCGTCGGCCGCCTGCTCGTAGCCTTTTCCCGCCAGCACCATCAGCGTTTCGAACATCGTCGCGGCGCAGACGACACAACCGACTGGAAAGCGAGCCATCACCTCAAGAAAATCGCCCGCTTCAGGCTCATCCTGCGCAATAGCCACCAATACCGAGCTGTCGATGACCAACTTCATTTCGGCTGGGTCGGGATGCCGTTCTCGTCATAGCCGAGAATTTCGTCCTCGCTCAGCAGAGCAAGTGTCGGATCGACCGGCATCCGGCGAAACATCTCCTGCGCCTCGCGGACAGCCTGGAGAAAGCGCTCCCGCTCGTCCACCGGCTCGTCCATCCGACTCAATTCGTTGCTGACCGCCAGCCGGATCGCGCCGGTGAAGCTGGTCCGCTTCATCTGCGCGAGCCGGCGGACCAGACGATCGGTCTCCTCATCCTTGATGCTCAGCGCCATAGGAATCGACTTTCTAGAATTATGATTCTTTTATAGATTGGAGACGGGCCAAGCAACCTCTTCCGTCGCCGCCTGTCCCCCCTTAACAGGGGCCGACCATGTGGCAGCTCTTCCAATTTCCGCTTTGTCCCTTTTCGCGCAAGATCAGGCTGTTACTCGGCGAAAAGGGGGTCGGCTACGAACTCGTGCGCGAATCGCCGTGGCAGCGGCGCGATGAATTCCTCGATCTCAATCCGGCTGGCCAGACTCCGGTGATGGTCGATACCGCGGCGGGGCTGACGCTGATCGATTCAGGGGCGATCTGCGAATATTTCGAGGAGACGATCGACAAGACCCCGCTGGTCGCCGGTCCCGCCGCGGCGCGTGCCGAGATCCGCCGGCTGGTCGCCTGGTTCGACGGGCCGTTTCACCGCGAGGTCGGCGCGCCGCTGCTCGACGAACGCATGACCAAGCGGCTCGTCCACCGCACCACGCCCGATGCCAAGGTGCTGCGCGAGGCGATGAAGCAGGCGGACAGCCATCTCGACTATATCGATTATCTGCTCGATCATCGCCGCTGGCTCGGCGGCCCTGCGCTGAGCCTCGCCGATCTCGCCGCGGCGGCGCATCTGTCGGTCGCCGACTATCTCGGGGGGATCGACTGGCGCGGCCACGACCAGACGCGCAACTGGTATTCGGGGCTGAAATCGCGTCCCGCGTTCCGCCCGCTGCTGAGCGAGCGGATGGAGGTCGTCAGCCCGCCGGCGCATTACGACAAGCTCGACTTTTAGGATTAGAGGAAGCCGCGCAGCTCGGTGAGGAACGCCTCCAGCCGATCGTGGTGGAGCCAGTGCCCGGCGTCGTCGAACGCCGCGACGCGGGCATCGCGGAAATGTTCGGCGCGGCCATCCTCGAGCGGGTTCGACGCCCAGCTCTGGCGGCCCCAGGCGAGCAGCACCGGACAATCGATCCCCGCCCACAAGGCATGGATCTCCGGATCGCTGAGATCAGCCACCGGGGTGAACAGGCGGACATAATTGTCGAACTTCCAGCTGTAGCTGCCGTCCTCGTTGCGCAGCATGCCGTGGACGGTCAGGTGACGCGCCTGCTCGACGGAGAGGCGCTGGTTCTCGCTCTGCATCCGCGCCACGGCCTGTTCGATCGAGGGATAGCGCCGTGCCGTTCGCCCGCTCAGCGCGCGCATCTCCTCTTCCCACGCGCGCCAGCGCTCGCCGATCGGCCGCGCGGCGCGCTCGGCAAGGAGCCGGGGCGGCGGACCGAGCCCTTCGATCGCGACCAGCCGGCGCACCGCGCCAGGATGCAGCGCGGTATAGCGCAGCGCGATATTCCCGCCGAGCGAATGCGCCACGACGGTCACCGCGGCCGGAGAAAATTGCGCGATCAGCTGGCCGAGATCATAGACATAAGCGGAAAAGCCGTAATGCCCGTCGGGCGACCAGGCACTGTCGCCGTGACCGCGCAGATCGGGCGCGACGACATGCCAGTCGCGCCGCAGCGCTCGGGCGGCCCAGTCCCAGCTGCGGCAATGGTCGAGGCCGCCGTGAAGCAGGATCAGCAGCGGTGCCCCGGCATTGCCCCAGTCGGCATAATGCAGGCGCAGCCGCTGCGAGACGAAGAAGTGCGAGGTCGGGCCATGCGCCGGCTCTGCGGACATCAGCGCCGCGCCGCCGTCAGCAGATAATCGAGCGTGGTGGCCGATGAGAGGACGAAGCCGCGGGTTGGGGAGAAAGCCAAGCCGGTGACATCGGCGACGGCCAGGCCGGCCTGCTCGACCAGCGCGCCAAGCTCGTCGGGAGTAATGAACTTCGACCAGTCGTGCGTCCCGCGGGGGATGCCGGCGAGGCCTTCGCCGACGGTGATCAACGCGAGCCGCGACAGCGGCGTGCGGTTGGGCGTCGACAGGATCATCAACCCACCCGGCGCAAGCGCCGTGGCGAGGCCGCGGACGAAGCCGGCCGGGTCGGCGACGTGCTCGATGACCTCCAACGAGATGACCAGATCGAACCTGCGTTCGTCGCGCGGCACCGCGGGATCGGCGAACAGCGATTCGATTCCTCCGGCGCGATAATCGATCGTCAGGCCGTGGCGCTCGGCGTGGAGCCTGGCTGCCGCGATATTCTCCGGCGCGGCGTCGAGCCCGGTCACGCTCGCGCCCAGCCGCGCGAGCGGCTCGCTCAGCAATCCCGCGCCACAGCCGACGTCGAGCGCGCTTCTGCCCGCCAGCGGCCGCCGCAAGCTCGGGCTCGTCCCCCAATGCCGGTCGATCCGCTCGCGCAGGTAGCGCAGCCGCACCGGATTGAGCCGGTGGAGCATCGCCGACGATCACCAATCGGCCGCCATCGCGCCGAAATGCGCGGCTTCCTTGGGATCGACGGTGGTGGGATCGGGCGCGCTGCTTGCGTTCATAATCGCCCCCTCCTATCAGGACGCCGCTTTTCCACCCAACGCTTTTCCGAGGGATTGCGGCGACTTTCCATGGCGCGCATCGTGATGAAATTCGGCGGCACGTCGATGGCCGGGATCGAGCGGATCCGCAACGTCGCGGCGCGCGTCAAGCGCGAGGTCGATGCGG
>CAXSHP010000273.1:3103-3714 GCA_964236935.1 uncultured Sphingomonadaceae bacterium | reverse complement strand
TGATGTCGGCGTCGTCCATCGCGATCATCCGCGCGGCGTCGCCGATCGAATGCGCCCCGGTCGAGCAGGCGGTGACCACTGCATGATTGGGTCCGCGCAGCCCATATTTGATCGAGACCTGGCCCGAGATCAGGTTGATCAGCCGGCCGTGGACGAAATGCGGGCTAACGCGGCGCGGGCCTTTCTGGTGCAGCACGATCGATTCGCTTTCGATCCCCGGCAGCCCGCCGATGCCCGATCCGATCGAGGTGCCGGCGCGATAGCTCTGCTCCTCGGGGATCTCGGTCAGGCCGGCGTCCTCGAGCGCCTGGCCCGCCGCGTCGATGCCGAAGATGATGAACGGATCGACCTGGCGCTGGACCTTGTGGTCGACGCGCAGGTTCGGATCAAAGCCATAGGCATGGTCGGCCGGCTTGACCTCACAGGCGATGCGGCAGGCATAATCGGTCGGATCGAAGCGGGTGATCGTCGCCGCGCCGGATTTGGCGGCGAGGATATTCTTCCACGCGGTCTCGACTTCGGCGCCGAGCGGCGTGACGAGCCCCATTCCGGTTACAACCACGCGACGCATCGGCGCATCCTTCCCAAATCAGGAGTTTCCCGCTCCCGAA
>CAXSHP010000273.1:0-3093 GCA_964236935.1 uncultured Sphingomonadaceae bacterium | reverse complement strand
CCCGTCCATATGTCGGGGAGCCGTCTCTATGTTCCGACCGAGCCCCTGAGGACTGACGGCCGGCGCCGGCTTCCCGGGATCAGCCCTTGTTGCTGTCGATATAGCTGATCGCGTCCTTCACGGTGGTGATCTTTTCCGCCGCGTCGTCCGGGATCTCGACCCCGAACTCTTCCTCGAACGCCATCACCAGCTCGACGATGTCGAGGCTGTCGGCGCCGAGATCGTCGATGAAGCTCGCATCCTCGGTCACCTTGTCGGCTTCGACGCCGAGATGCTCGACGACGATCTTCTTCACGCGCTCGGCGGTCTCGCTCATGTGTCTGCCTTCCCTAGCCTGTTGCCCGCTGCCCTAACGAGGGCGATTAACACTGGCAAGAGGGGAGCCGGCACGTCCTTGCCGGCCCGCCGCCGCGCTGCCATGGAGCGCGCGATCGATCCGGGGAATTTTCCGATGAACCAGCGCCAGCCAGCCGAATGGGCGCCGCACGACAGCGTCTGGATCGGCTTCCCGAGCCACGCCGAGCTGTGGCAGGACGATCTGGCGCCCGCGCGCGCCGAGGTCGCCGCCTTTGCGCGCGCGGTTCGCGCCGAGGGCGCGGGCGAGCGCGTCGTCCTCGTCGCGGCGAACGAAGAGAGCGCCACCATGGCGCGAGACGCCGGTGTCGATGTCATTCTCGAGCCGTTCGGCGACATCTGGCTGCGCGATACGGGTCCGATCGTGGTCGGCGGTACGCTCATCGATGGGAAACGCTTCACGCGCGCTATCTCATTTAGATTCAATGGGTGGGGAGGAAAATACGACCTGCCGAATGATCGGGATTTGGCCCCGCGTCTCGCGCGATGGAGAAAGCTGCCACATACCGGAGTGAACTGGGTGCTTGAAGGCGGGGCTATCGACGTCGATGGGACCGGACTTGTGGTCACTACCGAGCAGTGCCTGCTCAATCCAAACCGTAATGCTGCGTTCGGACGCTCAGATATTGAGGGTCGGCTTCACGCCGATTTGGGTTTGACGAGCGTGTTGTGGCTCGGCGAAGGTCTCCTCAATGATCATACCGACGGCCATGTCGACAATCTCGCCCGCTTCGTCGGCCAGAATCGGTTGGCGATTCCCATTGCGGCGGGATCGGACGATCCCAACGCCGAGGTCTATGCCGATGCCACGGCACGCGCTGTTGCGTTCGGTGTCGAGGTCATCCCCCTCCCCTCCCCCGGCCGGGTCGAGCGCGACGGCGAGATCGTCCCGGCCTCCTACATGAACTTCTACATCGGCAATGCGGCCGTGGTCGTGCCGACCTATGGCGCGGCGAACGACGATGCCGCGGTGGCTGCGATCGCGGAACTGTTTCCCGGCCGCCGGACGATCGGCCTGCGTGCCGACCATATCCTCACCGGCGGGGGAAGCTTCCACTGCATCTCGCAACAGGTGCCGGCCGGCCCTATGTCAGCGTCATGACCCAGCTCACCGTCGCCGCGCTCCAGCTCGCTCTGTCCGACGATACGGCCGCGAACATCGCCACGGTCACCGCGCTCGTGCGCGAGGCCGCGGGCAAGGGCGCGCAGGTGATCCTCCCGCCCGAGCTGTTCGAGGGACATTATTTCTGCCGGGTCGAGGACGAGGGCCATTTCGCGCGCGCGCTGCCGGTCGCGCAGCACCCTGCGGTCCACGCGATGCAGGCGCTCGCCGCGGAACTTCAGGTGCATATCCCGACGAGCTTCTTCGAGGCCGACGGGCCGCATCATTACAACAGCCTGGCCATGATCGGCCCCGACGGCGCGGTCGCGGGCGTCTATCGCAAGAGCCACATCCCCGACGGCCCCGGCTATGAGGAGAAATTCTATTTCCGCCCCGGCAACACCGGCTTCAAGGTGTGGCCGGCGGCCGGAACGACGCTCGGCGTCGGCGTCTGCTGGGACCAATGGTATCCGGAAACCGCGCGCGCGATGATGCTGATGGGCGCGGAGATCCTGTTCTATCCGACCGCGATCGGCAACGAGCCGCACGATCCCTCGCTCGACACTTCCCGCCTGTGGCGCCGGGCGATGATCGGCCATGCGGTGTCGAACGTCGTGCCCATCGTCGCCGCCAATCGCATCGGCACCGAGGAGGGCCAGACCTTCTACGGCCACAGCTTCATCGCCGACGAACGTGGCGACATCCTCGCCGAGTTCGGCGCGCAGGAGACGGGCGTGCTGGTCGCGACGCTCGATCTTGCGCTGGTCAAGCGCCACCGCGCCGCCTTCGGCTTCTTCCGCGATCGGCGGCCCGAGCTTTACGGCCGGCTGGTCGACGATATTTGATCGGTGGAATCAAATGCCCGTCATCCCGGCGAAAGCCGGGATTCACGGATGCGGAACGGCTCCAATCGAGCGCGGACGCTGTCCGTGGACCCCGGCTTCCGCCGGGGTGACGGCATATTTCAAGCACGCATCGTGATCCATCGTTACGTCATCGGCCTCGGATCGAACCGCCGTCACGGCCGCTACGGCGGGCCCCAAAGCGTGCTCGCGGCCGCGCTCGATGCGCTCGCGGCGGCTGGGATCGTCGTCGAGACGGCATCGCCGGCCAGGGCCAGCGCGCCGCTAGGCCCCGGCGGCCGTCGCTATGCCAATGCGGCCGCGATCGTCGCGACGACGCTCGAGCCGCCTGCCCTGCTGGTCCTGCTCAAGCGGATCGAGCGCGCCTTCGGCCGCCGCGCGGCGCGGCGCTGGGGTCCGCGCGTGCTCGATCTCGACATCCTGCTGTGGACGGGGGGAGCATGGCGCCGCCGGACGCTCACGATACCGCATCCCTGCCTCGCGCGACGCCGCTTCGTGCTCGATCCGCTGGTCGCGATCGCGCCGGGCTGGCGCCTCCCGGGAACGGCGCTGACGGCGCGTCACCTGCGCGCCCGGCTGCTCCGTCCGGTTGACCGCCGCCACGCCCGCCCATAGGACGCCGCACATCGACGCACGGTGCGGGCTCGTAGCTCAGTCGGTAGAGCAACGGACTTTTAATCTGTAGGTCCCGGGTTCAAATCCCGGCGAGCCCACCACCGCACTTATTCCGCAGCAACCGATCGCGCCGGCTCGCGCCACGCCAGCACCGGATTG
>CAXSHP010000272.1:3494-3733 GCA_964236935.1 uncultured Sphingomonadaceae bacterium | reverse complement strand
TTCCGCTGGATGCCCCGTGAGGATTCGAACCTCAATTAACGGAGTCAGAGTCCGTAGTCTTACCTTTAGACGACGGGGCAGCGCGGAGCGCGGCATCTAGGTTCCGCCCTTCTTGCTGTCAACGCCGCGCGCTTGCCGCCCGCCGCCGCAGCAGATAGGCTCGGCGTCAAGCAGCGGCGGCTCTTTCCGCCGGGACTATCGCGAAGAAGATCGTGCGAGATGGCGCAGCGGGCCGCCGA
>CAXSHP010000272.1:2218-3484 GCA_964236935.1 uncultured Sphingomonadaceae bacterium | reverse complement strand
CGTCCCGGCCCCCTCCCCCGGGGATGCGGGATATGCGGCGCACCTTTGCCGCGCTCGATCTCGGCACCAACAATTGCCGCCTGCTGATCGCGCGCCCGCACGGCCCCGATTTCGTCATCATCGATGCCTTCTCGCGGATCGTCCGCCTCGGCGAGGGGCTGGCGGCGAGCGGGCGGCTGAGCGACGCGGCGATCGAGCGCGCGATCGCGGCCCTCTCGATCTGCGCCGACAAACTGTGCCGCCGCCATGTCACTTTGGTCCGCTCGGTCGCCACCGAAGCCTGCCGCCGCGCGGCGAACGGCGCCGAATTCGTCGCGCGCGTCCGCGCCGAGACCGGCATCGCGCTCGAGGTGATCGCCCCCGAGGAGGAGGCGCGCCTCGCCATGCTCGGCTGCCAGGCGCTGCTCGAGCGGGGCGACGGCCCCGCGCTGATCTTCGATATCGGCGGCGGATCGACCGAGCTGATCCTGATCGACACGCAGGGGCTCGAGCCGCGCATCCTCTCCTGGTTCAGCGCGCCGTGGGGCGTGGTCTCGTTGACCGAAAGCGCGGCCGACGAGCGCGGCGACCAGACCTTGGTCGAGCTCTACGAACGGATGCGCACGCGGGTCGCCGCCGCGTTCGCCGGTTTCGCCGCGACCTTGCCCGCAGCGGCCGAGCCGCGCCTGCTCGGCACCAGCGGCACGGTGACGACGCTGGCCAGCGTCCACCTCGGCCTGCCGTCCTACGATCGCCGCGCGGTCGACGGGCTGATCGTGCCGGCCGCGGCGATGCGGGCGATCAGCGGCCGCTTGTCCGCGATGACGATCGGCGAGCGCGCGACCCTGCCGTGCATCGGCCACGAGCGCGCCGACCTCGTCGTTGCCGGCTGCGCGATCCTCGAGGCGATCCTCGACATCTGGCCCGCCGACCGGCTCGGCGTCGCCGACCGCGGCATTCGCGAGGGGATCCTGCGCCTGCTGATGGCGCGGGATCATGCGCGATGAGCAGGGGTGGCTCGGGCGGGCGCCAGCGCGTGCGCACCGCGCGCGGCCGCACCGTCTCGTCGAACCGCTGGCTCGAGCGCCAGCTCAACGATCCCTACGTCCGCCGCGCCAAGGCCGAAGGCTATCGCAGCCGCGCCGCCTATAAACTGCTCGAGCTCGACGAGCGCTTCGGGCTGCTCAAGGGCGTCACGCGCGTGATCGATTTGGGCATCGCGCCGGGCGGCTGGGCGCAGGTGGTGCGCAAGCTCTCGCCCCAGGCGACGATCGTCGGGATCGACCT
>CAXSHP010000272.1:1926-2208 GCA_964236935.1 uncultured Sphingomonadaceae bacterium | reverse complement strand
CCCGGCTTTGCTGACGGAAGCGCTGGGCGGCCGCGCCGATCTCGTGCTGTCGGACATGGCGGCCAACACCGTCGGCCATCCGCAGACCGATCACCTGCGCACGATGGGGCTGGTCGAGGCGGCGGCCGAGTTCGCCGCGGGTGCGCTGCGGCCCGGCGGCGCGTTCGTCGCCAAGGTGCTGGCCGGCGGCGCGGATGCGGCGCTGGTCGCGACGCTCAAGCGTCGGTTCGCCGCGGTCAAGCACGCCAAGCCGGCGGCAAGCCGCAAGGAATCGAGCGAATG
>CAXSHP010000272.1:0-1916 GCA_964236935.1 uncultured Sphingomonadaceae bacterium | reverse complement strand
ACAGGCTGAGGCTCCGGCCTCGATCCACTTGGCTCAACTCGCCGTCATCCCGGCGAAAGCCGGGATCCACGGATGCGGCGCGGCTGGAATTGCAGGCGGACGCCGTCCATGGACCCCGGCTTTCGCCGGGGTGACGGTGTGATACGTCAATCGTGAACCACGCTACCCCCGCTTCGCCCGTGCGTCGGCGATCGCCTGCTTGAGCGCGTCATAGCCGACCGCGCCGCTCATCGCCTGGTCCCCAACGATGAAGCTGGGCGTGCCGGTCAGCTTGAGCGTGCGGGCGAGCGCGATATTGTTCGCGATCTCCTCGCCGAGATCGGCGCCGGCGAGATCGGCGGCGACCCGCGGCGGCGACAGGCCGACCGCGTTCGCGACGCGCGTCAGCTTCGCCTCGTCGAGCGGCCCCGCCTGATAGAGCGCGCGGTGAAACGCGGGGAAGCGGCCCTGCTTGGCGGCCGCGAGGCTGAGGCGCGCCGCCTTGTCGCTCTCGTCGCTCAGGATCGGCAGCTCGCGGAACACCAGCTTGAGGCCCTTGTCCTCGGCGAGCAGCCGATCGATGTCGGGGAGCGCGGCGCGGCAGAAGCCGCAGGCATAATCGAAGAATTCGACGAGCACGACATCGCCCTTGGGGTTGCCCGCCCAGGCGCCGGCAAACGGCGTCTCGATCGCTTTCCGGCTGGCGGCGATCGACTTCGCCGTGTCGTGCGCCTGGAGCCACTCCATCGCCTCGGGGATGATCTCGGGATGGTCGAGGATATAGCTGCGCACGAGCGCCTCGACGCCGGCGCGGTCCATCGCGGCGGGGGCGCCGGCGCGGTCCATCGCGGCGGGGGCGCCGCCCGCGGCATAGACCGCGACCGACGCGCCGACTGCCGCTCCCGCCAGGCCGGCCGCGATTCCTGCTCCCGTCAGTTTCATTTCTTCTTCTTCTTTTCCTGATCGACCGCGTTGCGCGTGACCATCGCGATATCCTGTGACCGGATATAGTCGGGCGTGCCCTGCGGAATGCCCTTCATCGCCATTTCGGCGCTGGCGAGCGCGAGCCGCGGATTCCCCTCGAGATTATAGCGCTCGGCGGTGGCCATTGCCGCGCGCGGCTCGTCGCCCTCCTGCGCATAGACGACACCGAGCTGATACCAGGCGAACGGATTGTCGCTGTCGCGTGCGACCGCCAGCTTGAGCACGCGCCGCGCCTCGTCGAAATGGGCGCCGTCCTCGGTCGCGATCAAGGCGTGGCCGAGCAAGGCGGCGATCAGCGGTGCATTGTTCGACTGCGCGACCGCGATCCTGAGCGGCGCGAGCGCTTCCTTCGGCTTGCCCGATTCGAGCAGGATCTGACCCTTCAGCTCGTTGAAATAAGGGTCCTGCGGCGCACCGGCGACGAGCTTGTCGACCTCATACACCGCGCGATCGGGATAGGCGCCCTTGTGCCACGCATATGCGCGCGCATAACGCGCGGGCACGCTCTGGTCGCTCTCGGGATATTGGCGCAGCGTCAGCTCGGGTTCCTGGATGTAGCCGGCAAGCTTGGCCTTGATCCGCAGGAACGCCGCCTGCTTGGCCGGATCGATCGGCGTGTCCCAATAAGGCGAGGCCTTGAGATCGGCGAGCAGCGCCGCCTGGCGATCGGCCGACATCGGATGGGTCTGCGCATAGGGATCGGTCGCGGCATAGCTGCTCGAATAACGATATTCGAGATCGCGCAGCTTGCCGAAGAAGCTGATCATCCCCTTGCCCGACAGATGCGAGTCGCGCAGGTGGCGCACGGCGGAGGCATCGGCGCTGCCCTCCTGCACGCGCGAGAAAGCGAGATATTTGCCCATCGCCGCCTGCTGGCCGGCCATCATCGCCGCCATCCCGGCGTCGCCCGCGCCCGCCGCCATCGCCGCCGCGCCGACGAGCAGCGAAAGCAA
>CAXSHP010000271.1:0-3744 GCA_964236935.1 uncultured Sphingomonadaceae bacterium | reverse complement strand
ATGACCGCCGTCGACGCCGCCGCCGGCGCCGACGCCAACATGGCGATGGACAGCAACATGTCGACCGACAGCAACATGTCGATGAACAGCTCGGACATGACCACCAACGCGATGTAATCGCGCTGGCGGACCGAACCGGCCAGAGAAGGGCCGTCCGGTCGTCCGGGCGGCCTTTTTTCATGTTCGCGGCTGTCTTCCCTGACAAGACGTGCCATGGCAGCGACGAGAATGAAGGTTAATGGTGGCGCCGGCCGCCGCGGCGGATAAGGCGGTTGCGACAGCGGCGCACGATTGGTCGGCCGAACGGGAAGGAACGTCATGCGATATCGATCGGGGCTGCTGGCGATCGTAGCCGCAGCCTGGCTGGGCAGCGCCGCGCAGGCGCAGCTGTTCTGGAATCCGCTGAACTTCGACGGCGCGCCGGTGCATGGCGACGAGCCTGGGATCGGCCTGCCGCTGCCGGATGCGACTCCGGCCGAGGTCGACGCCAATCTGCTGTGGAACATGCGCGCCGGGCTCAACGTCGCCGCGCTGCAATGCCAGTTCGCGCCCGCGCTGATGACCGTGCGCAATTACAACGAAGTGATCCGGCATCATTCGGCCGAATTCACCAAGGCCTACACGACGCTCGGCGGCTATTTCAAACGGATTGCGGGCAAGAAGAATGCCGCCGCCGCCCAGACCGCGCTCGATCAATACACCACCCGCACCTACAACGGCTTCTCGACGATGTATGCGCAGCGCGGCTTCTGCCAGACCGCGAGCAGCATCGGCCGCGACGCGCTGAGCCAGCCCAAGGGATCGCTGCTGGTCACGGCGCGCAACCGGATGCGCGAGTTCCGCAACAGCCTCGTGCCCTACGCCGAGCGGGTGGTCCCGGCGTTCGCGATGCCGCCGGTCGAAATGCCCGACATCTGTCACGACGCGCGCGGCAAATTGCTCAAGTTCTGTCGGCTGAAGCGTTAGGGCCTGATGATTTCAGCTTGCCCCGCTTGTTCCCCCGCGGAGGCGGGGGCCGGACCAGACAAAGACTCTTTGTTGGGGGGCTGGACCTCCGCTTCGCGGGGGAACGATTCAAGCTGCTGTCATCCCGCGTTAGGTCAGCGCAGGCCGATCAGCTTGTGCGTCTGAAGCGACAGCCGCCAGCAGGGATGGCCGAAGATGAATTCCATTGCCGCCACGCGATTGTCATACTGCGACGATCCATCCATCGGCTGGACGAGGAAGTGGCGGAAATCCCACTGCTCCATCGCTTCCGGATTGATTTCGGGCTGCGGCCAGACAAGCTTGAGCTCGTCGCCCGAGCGCTGAACGACCTTGGTCCCGGCCTTCGGGCTGACGCAGATCCAGTCGATCCCGGGCGGCGCGGGAATCGTGCCGTTGGTCTCGACCGCGATCTCGAAGTTGCGCGCGCGGAGCGCCTCGAGCAGCGCAATGTCGACCTGGAGCAGCGGCTCCCCCCCGGTCAGCACCACGAACGCGCAGACTCCGCTCTGCTCCAGCCCCTGCTGCCACAGCGCAGCCGCGGCGTCGGCCAGCGCCTCGGCATCGGCGAAGCGGCCCCCGCCATCGCCGTTCATGCCGACGAAATCGGTGTCGCAGAAGGTGCAGTCGGCCTGGGCCCGATCCTCCTCGCGGCCATTCCACAGATTGCAGCCGGCGAAACGGACGAACACGGCGCGGCGCCCGGCCTGCATCCCCTCGCCCTGGAGCGTGAGGAACATCTCCTTGACCGCGTAGCTCATGCGCGCGCCGCGTAGCGCGTCGGATCGGGCAGTCCGGCCTCGGCGAACCCGCGCGCGCGCAGGCGGCAGCTGTCGCATTCGCCGCAATGCATTCCGTCCTGCGGATCGTAGCACGACCAGCTCAGCGCTGCGTCGAGCCCGAGCCGGGCGGCCTCGCGTACGATATCGGCCTTGGTCATCGCCACCAGCGGGGCGTGGACCACGAACCGCGCACCCTCCACGCCGGCCTTGGTGGCGAGCGCCGCCAGCGCGGTGAAGCCCTCAACGAACGCCGGGCGGCAATCGGGATAGCCCGAATAATCGAGCGCGTTGACGCCGATCACCATGTCGGCGGCGCCGCTCGCCTCGGCCCAGCCGAGCGCGAGCGAAAGGAAGATCGTGTTGCGCGCGGGGACGTAGGTGACGGGAATGCCCTCCCCCACACCCGCCTTGGGCACGGCGACGTCGGCGGTGAGCGAGGAACCGCCGAACGCGCGCAGATCGAGCGGCAGGACGATATGACGCTCGGCGCCGAGCAGCGCCGCGATCCGTGTCGCCGCCGCGAGCTCGATGCGATGGCGCTGGCCATAGTCGATCGTCAGCGCGAGCAGGCCGAAGCCCGCCTCGCGCGCGAGCGCCGCCGCCACCATCGAATCGAGCCCGCCGGACAGCAAAGCCACCGCGCGGCGGCCCTCGGGTTGGCGGGGGATCATCGGGCGCGCGCTACCGGGACGACCAAGTCCGCGCAATCCCCCAAAAAATATGGGCCGCCCGATAAAGGCGGCCCAGTTGAGGCCTTGCGGCCGCTAGGGAGGAACGTACCAAAGGAGGCACCGCCATGGCTTAGCCCCCCGGTGGTAAACGCAGGGTTAACGGCTCGACGAACGGATCGGTGCGCAGGAACCCGTGCGGCGCGCCTCGGCCTTGAACGCGAAGGGGGCATTCTCGGCGATGCCCTGGGTGTCGATCGTCGCCTGCACCGGCGACTCGAGCCGCAGCGAGGTGCGCCCCCAGCCGGCGCCTGGGCAGCTGTAGTGGACCGTGGCCTCACGCGACGTATTGCTGATCACCAGCTGGGTACAGGCCGCCGTGCCGTGGCGCAGCCGGACCAGCGCCGCCGGATCGGCCACGCACAGCGAGCGCTCGGACTTGACCGCGCCGAGCGTACGGATCTGCCACATTCCAGGCTGGAGCGTGTCGAGCGCACCGGGTGAGGGCACGGCGGCGGCGGCAAGCAGCACGGCGCAGCCGGCCAGCCAAGCCGGCAGGACGCCACGCCTCCGCGTGATTCTGCGTATCATGATGCCCCCTCGCCTGCCGTTATACTGCAGCGCCGCGAGCTTAATCCGAAAAGATTGCGATTTCGGTTCAGGCTTCGGCGGGAATCGGAAAGCTGCGCGCGCAGAATGCGCAGTCGACGCGGATCAATCCGTCGTCGTCGGCCATCTCGGCCCGTTCGGCCGTGGCGAAGCGCGCGATCACGCCGCGGATATGCTCCGGGCTGCAGCGGCAGCCCCGCGCCAGGCCGATCGCGGGCAGCACGCGAACCTCGTCCTCCTCGTGGAACAGGCGCCACACGATCTCGTCGAGCGGCAGCGCCGGATCGACCAGCTCGCTTGGCTTGAGCGTCGCGGCGAGCGTGCGGACATGCTCCCACTCGGGATGATCGAGCCGGGTGTGGATGCGCTCGCGGCCGTCCTCGCCCTCGGGCAGATGCTGGATCAGCATCCCCCCGGCGACATGCCCCTGCGCGCCCTTCGCCGCGATCGCGAGGCGCACGAGGCTGGGGATCTGCTCGGACTGGCTGAAATAGCTCTCCGCCGCCTCCGCCAGCGAGCCGCCCTCGAGCGGGACGATCCCCTGATAGCGCTCGCCGGTCACCGCCTGGTCGAAGGTGATCGCGAGATAGCCCTTGCCGAACAAGGCGAACAGCGAGGGATCGACCGGCGCTTCGGCCAGCCGGTCGGGATCGTGGCGGACGTAGCCGCGCATCTCGCCGCCCTTATAGTCGCAGACGAGC
>CAXSHP010000270.1:3204-3760 GCA_964236935.1 uncultured Sphingomonadaceae bacterium | reverse complement strand
GGCGCTGCGGACCGAAGCTCCGGTGGCGCTGTTCGACTGCTGCATCGATCTCGGACGCGAATCGGTCGACACGCGCTCGAACGCCGAGGAGACCGCGCGCTGGGTCCTGCGCCATCGCTATCGCACCGTACGCCTGGTGACGACCGATTGGCACATGCCGCGCGCCCGGTTCGAGCTCGCACGCCTGCTGCCCGGCACGGTGGTGATCGTCGAAGATGCGGTGCGCAGCGAGTCCGGGCTGACCGCATTGCTCAAGGAATATAACAAATATCTGCTCCGCCGCCTGGCGGTTCCGCTCGGCGTCTAGCGATCCGATGGCCCTCGTTCGCTCGCTCCTGTTCGCGACGATATTCTACGGCATGACCGGGCTGGCGGCGCTCGTGGCGTTTCCGATCGCCTGGTGCGGACCGCGTCCGCTGCGGCGCTACGTGCTCGGCTGGGCACGCGCACATCGCTGGTGCACGCGCCGCCTGCTTGGGATCGTCACGCGGATCGAAGGCGAGGTGCCGACCGGTCTGGCGCTGGTCGCCGCCAAGCATCCAACCTTTACCGCCGA
>CAXSHP010000270.1:2940-3194 GCA_964236935.1 uncultured Sphingomonadaceae bacterium | reverse complement strand
CATCAAGCGCGAGCTTGCCGACATCCCCGGCTGGGGCAAGGCGGCGCGGCTCTATGGCGTGATTCCGGTCGACCGGGAGGCAGGCAGCGGCGCGCTGCGGCGGATGCTGCGCGCGGCGCGCGCGGCGCAGGACGAAGGCCGCTCGATCCTGATCTTCCCCGAAGGCACGCGCGTCGTGCCGGGCGAGACGCCGCCGCTGCGGCCGGGCTTCGCCGGCCTCTGCCGCCAGCTCGGGCTGCCGGTGGTGCCGGTCG
>CAXSHP010000270.1:0-2906 GCA_964236935.1 uncultured Sphingomonadaceae bacterium | reverse complement strand
TGGCCGCGCCGGAGCTTCGTCAAGCATGCCGGGACGGTCACGTTCCGGTTCGGCGCGCCAATCCCCCCTGGCCTGCCCCGCGAGGAAGCCGAGGCGCGCGTCCACGCCGCAATCAACGCGCTGGAAACGAATCCCTAGGGATGCGCCCGGCCGAAATCGGGCCGCGCATCGTCCTGCCCCTGCTCGATGATCCCGCGGCGCACCGCGCGGGTGCGGGTGAACAGCTCGAACAGGGCATCGCCATCGCCCCAGCGGATCGCGCGCTGGAGCGCGGTCAGATCCTCCGAGAAGCGCTGGAGGATCTCGAGCACGGCGTCGCGGTTGCTGAGGAACACGTCGCGCCACATCGTCGGATCGGAGGCGGCGATGCGGGTAAAATCGCGGAAACCGCCGGCCGAATATTTGATCACTTCGCCGCGCGTCACCTCCTCGAGATCCGAAGCGGTGCCGACGATGGTGTAGGCGATCAGGTGCGGCACGTGGCTGGTCACCGCGAGCACCAGATCGTGATGGCGCGCGTCCATCAGCTCGACCTGCGCGCCGAGCGCTTCCCAGAACGCGCGCAGCCGCGCGACCGCCGCTTCGGGCGCATCGTCGGGCGGGGTGAGGATGCACCAGCGGCCGTGGAACAGCGTCGCGAACCCCGCCTCGGGGCCGCTGTGTTCGGTCCCCGCGACCGGATGGCCGGGAATGATCGTCGCATGCGGCAGCGCCGCGCGCAGCGCCGCGGTCACGCTCGCCTTCGAGCCGCCGACGTCGCTGACGATCGCATCGGCCGGCAGGTCGTCGGCGATCGCGTGCGCCGCGGCCTCCATCGCGCCCACCGGCACGCACAGCATCACCAGATCGGCGTCGATCACCGCCGCGCCCGCGCTGTCGGCGATATCATCGGCCAGCCCGAGCGCGTCGGCGCGCGCGCGCACGTCGGGATCGGCGTCGTAGCCGGTCAGCTGCGCCGCCGGCATATGCCGGCGCACCGCGCGCGCCACCGACGAACCGATCAATCCCAGCCCGATCACCGCGACCCGGGCGAAGGGCAGCATCAGGGGTCCTGCGCCAGATCGCGCAGCGCCGCCGCGACCCCGCGCGTCTCCGCCTCGGTCCCGATCGTGATGCGCAGCGCGTGCGGCAGCCCCTGGCCAGGCAGCCAGCGGGTGATGAAGCCGCGGTCCATCAGCCCGCGATAGGCATGCTCGGCGGTCAGCGCGCCCTCGAACAGCACGAGCAGGAAATTGGCCTTGCTCGGCACCGCGCGCAGCCCCTGATTGCCGAGCGCCGCAATCTGATCGGCGAGCCACCGCCGCCAGACATCGTTGTGCGCCTTGGACGCGGCAACGAAGCCGGCGTCGGCGAGCGCCGCGATCGCCGCCTGCTGGCCGCCGGTGGTGACGTTGAACGGCGCGCGGATGCGGTGCATCGCATCGATCAGCGGCGCGGCGCCATAGCCCCAGCCGATCCGCTCGGCGGCGAGCCCGTGGATCTTGGAGAAGGTCCGCGTGACGAGCACATTGGCTTCGCGCTTCGCCAGATCGAAGCCGCCGTCGTCGTCCGCGGGATCGAGATACTCGGCATAGGCCTGATCGAGCACCAGCAGGCAATCGTCGGGCAGCCCGGCGTGGAGCCGCGCGATCTCGCCGCGATCGGCGAAGGTGCCGGTCGGATTGTTGGGATTGGCGACGAACACCACGCGGGTGCGCGGATTGACGGCGGCGAGCAGCGCGTCGACATCGGTCGCATAGTCGCGGTGCGGCGCCTCGACCGGGATCGCGCCCACCCGCCGCGCCGCGATCGGATAGACCGCGAAGCCGTAGCGCACATAGAGCACGTCGTCGCCCGGCCCGGCGAAGGCGCCCGCGGCGAGATGGAGCAGCTCGTCCGATCCGGTGCCGTAAATCACCCGGTCGGGATCGAGGCCGTGGTGCGCCGCGATCGCCTCGCGCAAGGCCCCTGCGCCGGCATCGGGATAGCGATCGAGCGAACCGCTCGCGGCGGCGAAGGCCGCGCGGGCGGCATCGCCGGTGCCGAGCGCATTTTCGTTCGACGACAGCTTGGCGACGCGGCGGCCGTCGTCGGTGGTGGAACGACCGGGCACATAAGGCGCGATCGCGCTGATCCAGGGTTTGGCGGCGGGGGCGGTCATGACCGGGCGTGTAGCGGGCGATTCCGTCTTTGTCATCCGGCGAACGCGGCGATCCGCGGACGCGCTCGGCCGGGTGAAAAGGCGTGGCGTCGCGACGGATGCGGGCGTTCGGCGGAACACGGAAGTACGACTTGTTGACTTTGCGCGCGCCCCGCCCCTAGCCCGGCGCCATGTCCGACGACCAGCGCTTCGGCCTCGCCCGCTCCGTCTCCCTCTCCGGGCCGCTCAAGCTCGACGGCGGCGCGATGCTCGCGCCGGTCGAGATCGCCTATGAGACCTATGGCACGCTCGCTCCCGACGGCGGCAATGCGATCCTGGTCTGCCACGCGCTGACCGGCGACCACCACGTCGCCTCGCTCCACCCGCGCACCGGCAAGCCGGGCTGGTGGACGCGGATGGTCGGCCCCGGCAAGCCGCTCGATCCGGCGCGCCACTTCATCGTCTGCTCGAACGTGATCGGCAGCTGCATGGGCTCGTCGGGGCCGGCGGCGATCGATCCGTCCTGCCTGATGCCTTATGCGATGCGCTTCCCCGTCATCACCATCCGCGACATGGTCCGCGCGCAGGCGCTGCTGCTCGATCATCTCGGCGTCGGGACGCTGCAGGCGGCGGTCGGCGGATCGATGGGCGGGATGCAGGTGCTCGAATGGGCGGCGACCTATCCGGCGCGCGTGCGCTCGGCGGTGGTGATCGCCGCGGCGGCGCGCCATTCGGCGCAGAACATCGCGTTCCACGAGGTCGGCCGCCAGGCGATCATGGCCGATCC
>CAXSHP010000269.1:0-3774 GCA_964236935.1 uncultured Sphingomonadaceae bacterium | reverse complement strand
GAAGGCGACGCCGCGCGCGATCTCGCTCGCCTGGCCGAGGCGGCCAACCGGCACCTTGGCGACGATCTTGGCGAGCACCTCGGGCGGGACGGCGGCGACCATGTCGGTATCGATATAGCCGGGCGCGATCGCATTGACCGTCACCCCGGCCTTGGCGCCTTCCTGCGCCAGCGCCTTGGTGAAGCCGTGGATGCCCGACTTGGCCGCGGCATAATTGACCTGCCCGTATTGGCCGGCCTGGCCGTTGATCGAGCCGATGTTGACGATCCGGCCCCAGCCGCGGTCGCGCATGCCGGCGAACACCGCCTTGGCCATGTTGAAGCAGCCGCCGAGATTGGTGTCGATGACCGCCTTCCACGATTCGGCGCTCATCTTGAGCAGGACGCCGTCGCGGGTGATCCCGGCATTGTTGACCAGCACGTCGACCGGCCCGAGCTCGGTCTCGACGCGCTTCGCGCCGTCCTGGCAGGCGTCGAAATCGGCGACGTCCCACCGGTACGCCGTGATCCCCGTGCGCCCGGTGAATTCCTGCGCGCGCTGATCGTTGCCGGCATAATTCGCGGCCACGGTCATGCCCATATCGTTGAGCGCGACGCTGATCGCCTCGCCGATGCCGCGTGTTCCGCCGGTGACGATCGCAACCCGAGCCATATCGATCCTCTCTCTGTTATGCGATCAGCCTACGCGTCGGTGCGCCAGCCTTCAAGTTCGCGCGCGATCAACTTTTCGAGCATGTCGAGGCCGCGCGCGCTGTCGTTGAGACAAGGCAGATAGGCGAACTGCTCGCCTCCCGCGCCGAGGAAGGTTTCCCGACCGCGAATCGCCAGCTCCTCGAGCGTTTCGAGACAATCGGCGGAGAAGCCCGGGGCGAAGATCGCGACCCGCCGGACGCCCTTTTCGGGCAGTGCGGCGAGCGTCGCGTCGGTTGCCGGCTGGAGCCATTTCGCGCGGCCGAAGCGCGACTGGAACGACACGATCAGCGCGCGCCCCGCCAGCGTTTCCGCCAGCGCGTCGCCCAGCAGCCGGGCGGTCTTACGGCAGTGGCAATGGTAGGGATCGCCGCGCTCGAGCGTCCGCTGCGGCATGCCGTGGAAGCTCGCGACGATTGCTTGCGGCGTGAAGTCGAGCGCGGCGAGGCCTTCCCCGAGCGACGCGGCGAGCGCGGCGATATAGGCCGGGTCGTCGTGATACGGCGGCAGCGTGCGGAGCGCGGGCTGCCAGCGCATCGCGGCGAGCGCGGCGAATGCGGCGTCGTTGGCGGTCGCCGTCGTCGCGGCGCAATATTGCGGATAGAGCGGGGCGATCAGGATGCGGTCGCAGCCCGCCTCCTTGAGCGCGGCGATCCGTCCGCCGATCGCCGGCCTGCCGTAGCGCATCGCATGGTCGACGATCACCGCGCCGCCGAAACGATCCGCCAGCGCCGCCACCTGCGCGCGCGTGATCGCCGCGAGCGGCGAGCCGTCCTCGCGCCACACCTGGGCGTAAGCATGGGCCGATTTCTTCGGGCGGGTGGTCAGCACGAGCCCGCGCAGGATCGGCTGCCACAGGATCGGCGGGATCTCGATGACGCGGCGATCGGACAGGAATTCAGCGAGGTAGCGCCTCACCGCCCCCACGCCGATCCGATGCGGCGGGATGGGGTGCGGCGCGTCCATCACAGCGCGACGGGCAGGCGCCGCGCGCGCTTGCCCGTGGTGGCGAACACGGCGTTGGCGATGGCGGGGGCGATCGGCGGGACGGCGATCTCGCCGACCCCGCCGGGGGGCGCCGCGCTGGGGATCAGCGCGACCACGATCTCCGGGCAGTCGGTCAGGCGGGGCAGGCGCAGCGCGTCGAAATTGCGCGCGTCGACCAGGCCGCGGGTGAGGCCGATCTCGCCCCCCAGAGCAGCGGCCATGCCGAACACGATGCCGCCCTCGATCTGCTGGCGGACGATCTCGGGGTTGATCATCCGTCCGCAGTCGACCACCGCGACCACCCGATCGACCTTGACCCGCTGATCGGCGTCGACGTGGATCTCGGCCAGCATCGCGACGTGGCTGCCGAAGCAGCTGTGGCAGGCGAGGCCCTGGCTGGTGCCCGCGCCGCCGCCCTCCCATCCGCCGAGCGCGGCGGCGGTCGACAGGCAATGCCCGAGCCGCGGCGCATCGCCGAGCAGCTGCATGCGGAACGACAGCGGATCGATCCCCGCCTGCGCGGCGAGCTCGTCGGTGAAGCATTCGGTGAAGAAGGCGGTGTAGCTGTGCGCGACCGAGCGCCACGCCCCGGTCGGCATGCCGATCGCGGCGGGATGATGATCGACCGCGAACGCCGGGATCGCATAAGGCGGCGCGGCGCCTTCGACCGCCGCCGCTTCGGCCTGGTCGGGGCGGGCCGCGCGGCCTGCCAGCCGGCGCCCGAGCTCTCCGGCGGTCGACGGCACCGCGATCTTCGCATGCCAGCCGAGCAGGCGCCCGCCCGGCGCCATCCGCGCGCGCATGCGGGCCAAAGCGGGGGGGCGGAAGCGATCGTGGAGCATATCCTCGGCGCGCGACCACATCAGCTGGACGGGGCGCCTGCTCTCGAGCGACAGGACCGCCGCCTGGCAGGCCGCGCCCGCTTCGAGCTTGGCGCCGAACGACCCGCCGAGCAGCATCGGATAGATCGTGATCTGTGCCTCGGCGAGCCCGGTCGAGCGTGCCACCGCGGCGCGCGCGAAGGCGGGCGCCTGCGTCGGCAGCCAGATTTCGAGCTGATCGCCGCTGACGCGCGCGGTCGCGACCATCGGCTCGATCGCGGCATGCGGAGCGAGGCCGACCGCATATTCCTGCGCCAGCGTCGCGCTGTCGGCGAACGTTGCGTCGACATCGCCGACCGCGGCGAAGCGCTTGCCGTCGGCGTCCAGAGCAATGCGCAGCGCAGCGGCGATCGATGCGCTGTCGGGGACGGCGCCGTCGGTGGCGAAGCGCGGGGCGAGCGCATCGAGCGCGCGGTCCGCCGCCCACCAGTTGGTTGCGGTCGCGGCGATCCAGCCCGGATTCTCGAACACCGCGACGACGCCCGGGATGCGATCGGCGGCGGCCCTGTCGACCTTGACCAGCCGGCTGTGTCCAAGCGGCGCCTGGCGGACCGCGGCAAACACCATGTCGGGCAGGCGCACGTCGCCGGCGAAGCGCGCGGAGCCGTCGACCTTGGCGGGCAGATCGAGCCGCGGCAGCGACTGGCCCGAGAGCTTGCGCTCGGCGGGCGAGCGCAGTGGCAGATCGGCCGGCGGGGCCATCGCGGCGGCTTCCGCGGCGAGCGTGCCGAAGCGCAGCCGCTCGGGGCCGCGGGTGACGAAGCCGTCGGCGGTGTCGCACGCGCGCCAGTCGGCATCCCAGCGCTTCGCCGCGGCCATGCACAGCATCGTCCGCGCCGCCGCGCCGGCCGCGCGCAGCTTGCCCTCGAAGCCGCGGATCGACGACGAGCCGCCGGTGATCATCAAGGTCGAGCGCAGCGCATATTCATGCGCCGCCCAGTTCCCGACACCGTGGAGGAAGCCGGGGAGCGTCTCCGCCATGCTCTCCTTGGCGAGGAAATCGTTGGCGTAGAGCGGGTTGATCGGCGCGGGCTCGACCGCGACGGTGCGCCAGTCGGCGCCGAGCTCGTCGGCGAGGATCTGCGGCAGCGAGGTGTAGACGCCCTGGCCCATCTCCGCCTGCGGCACGACGACGGTGACCTGGCCGTCCTCGCCGATCTTGAGAAACGCATCGAAAATGCTCTCGCCGGGCGCGGCGGTGAGATTCGGGCGGTAGC
>CAXSHP010000268.1:0-3836 GCA_964236935.1 uncultured Sphingomonadaceae bacterium | reverse complement strand
AGATGCGGTCGAGCTCGGTGACGCCCCACTTGCGCGCGCGATCCTTTTCGTCGTCGTTGCGGAACAGCAGGCGGCCCTCGAAGAAGCCGCCGGTGCAGCGCAACGCGGCCGCGGCAAGGACGCCCTCGGGGGCGCCGCCCGAGCCGAGATAGATATCGATCGTCGTCGCGGGATTGCTCACCGCGATCACCCCGGCGACGTCGCCGTCGGGAATCAGGATGATCCCGCAGCCGATCGCGCGCAGCTCCGCGATGAGCTTGTCGTGGCGCGGGCGATCGAGCACGCAGGCGCTGATCTCGTCGGGCGCGACCCCCTTGGCGGCGGCGAGCGAATGGACGTTCTCGGTCGGCGTCTTCGCCAGGCTGACGGTGCCCTCGGGATAGCCGGCGCCGATCGCGAGCTTGTCCATATACACGTCGGGTGCGTTGAGCAGCCCGCCCTGCTCGGCGATCGCCAGCACGGCGAGCGCGTTGGGGCCGCCCTTGGCGGTGATCGTCGTGCCCTCGAGCGGATCGAGCGCGATGTCGATCTTGGGTCCGGTGCCCTGCGCGGCGCCGACCTTCTCGCCGATATAGAGCATCGGCGCCTCGTCGCGCTCGCCTTCGCCGATCACGACCGTGCCGTCGAACTCGAGATCGTTGAACGCCGCGCGCATCGCCTCGACCGCCGCGGCATCGGCCGCTTTCTCGTCGCCGCGGCCGATCAGCTTCGACGCGGCGATCGCCGCCGCCTCGGTGACGCGCACCATTTCGAGGACGAGGACGCGATCGAGCGCCTTGCTTGCGGTGACCATATGTCTGTCGTCCTTCCGGGTTGCCGGCTGGTTAGGCCGGGACTGTGACGATGTCGAGAATGTTGCGCTGCGGCAAGGGCGCAATGATCAGACGTCGAGAATATGCATCAGCATCGGCTTGCCGATCAGATTGGGCGAGCCCTCGAGCCGGTCGAGCGCGTTGGCGACGCTGCGCTCGGGCGCCTCGTGGGTGACGAGCACGAGCAGCACCGCGCCGTCCTCGCTCGCGCCGCGCTGGATCATGCTGGCGATCGAGACGCCGGCGTCGCGCATCGCCGCGGTGATCTCGGCGAGCACGCCGGGGCGATCGGCCACGGTGAAGCGCAGATAGACGCGGCCGCGCCGCTCGCCGACGCGGGCGGGGGCGAGGGTGGCGAGGCTCGCGACGGGCATGGCGAACGCCGGGCCATATTCGCCGCGCGCGATGTCGATCAGGTCGGCGACCACGGCGGACGCGGTCGGTCCCTCGCCGGCGCCGCGCCCTTCGAAGAACAGGCGGCCGACGAAATTGCCCTCGGCGACGACCGCGTTCAACGATCCCGCGACATGCGCGAGCGGATGATCCTGCGGCACGAGGCAGGCGTGGACGCGCTGGAACAGCCCTTTCGATCCCGCCTCGGCGAGCCCGACCAGGCGGACGCGGTAGCCGAGCGCGGCGGCTTCGGCGATGTCGGCGGCGACGACGTGGCGAATTCCCGCGACCGCGACCGCAGCGAAATCGAGCGCGGTGCCGAAGGCGAGGCTGGCGAGGATCGAGAGCTTGTGCGCGGCGTCGATCCCGTCGATGTCGAAGCCGGGATCGGCCTCGGCGTAACCGAGCCGTTGCGCCTCGCCGAGCACTTCGGCGAAATCGCGGGCGCCTCCCGTCTTTTGGCGGCTCTCCATCGTCGTGAGGATGTAATTGCAGGTCCCGTTGAGGATGCCATAGACGCGGCCGATCTCATTGGCCGCGGCGCCCTCGCGCAGCCCCTTGATTACCGGGATGCCGCCCGCCACCGCCGCTTCGTATTTGAGCGCGGCACCGGCGCGCTCAGCCGCTTCGGCAAGTTCGAGCCCGTGATGCGCGATCATCGCCTTGTTGGCCGTGACGAACGCCTTGCGGGCGGCGAGGGTCGCGCGGGCGAGGACCAGCGCCGGGCCGTCGGCCCCGCCGATCAGCTCGACGACGACATCGACATCGTCGCGCGCGTGAAGCGTCGAGGCATCGTCGATCCAGGCGAAGCGGGACAGATCGACGCCGCGCTCACGGGTACGGTCGCGCGCCGATATCGCGACGATCTCGATCGGCCGCCCGGCGCGGCGCTCGATCAAGGCGCGATTGGTGTCGAGCAGCTTGATCACGCCCGCGCCGACCGTGCCGAGCCCGGCGAGCGCGATGCGCAGCGGCTGTGTCATGATTGTCCTCCCGCCATGCCGGCGTCCGCTGGCACGGCGGAAGGGGAAGGGCAAGTATTCCATGTCGAGACCTTGATTCACGGCTCGGGCTGGAAATCAGCCCGAGCCGATCAAGGTCTTAGCGGCAGCGCACTCCGCCGCGGTCGACCTCGCGGCCGAGCAACGCCCCGCCGCCCGCGCCGAGCAAAGTGCCGAGGACCGACGAGCGGCCGTTGTCGAGCGCATTGCCGAGCAGCCCGCCGGCGATGCCGCCGATGATCAGGCCGGTCGTGCCGTCGTTGCGGCGGCAGTAATAGCGTCCGTCGCGACCGCGATAGATGCGATCGTTGCGGCTCAGGCGGCGCTCCTGATAATAGCGGCCGTCGCGATAATATTGGTCGGCATAATAAGCCTGACCCGGCCGGCCCGGACGATTGTAATCGTAGTTGCGATAGGTGCGCCAATCCTGCCGCTGGTTCTGGCGGAGATCCTGGCGTGCGTCGCGGACATCGCGACGTTCATCGCGCACATCGCGGCGATCGCCATAGGCTTGCGCATCGCGCAGCTCGCGGCGCTGCTCGTGGTAATTGCGCTGGGCTTCGCGCGCTTGATAGGATTGCGCGCTGGCGGACGAGGTTATCGGGACCGCGGCGGTGGCGGCCATCATCGCCGCCAGAATATATTGCTTCATCGTTCTACTCCTCAAACATCCTGCTGTCGGGCCACAATGCGCAAGTCGGCGCAATGGTTGCCCGGACAGCGGGGGTTTAGACACAGGGCCGTAGCCTGGTCCTGAACGGCTCGTCGCCGCAGGTTCAGCTTGCGGTCTTGGCGACCGCGTTGACGCCCATCGACTGGAGATAGCGCTTCACGTTGCGCGCCGCCTGGCGGATGCGGTGCTCGTTCTCGACCATGGCGATGCGCACGAAACCCTCGCCGTCCTCGCCGTAGCCGACGCCGGGCGCGACCGCGACGTGCGCGTGGGTGAGCAATTGCTTGGTGAACTCGAGGCTGCCGAGATGCGCGAGCGCGGGCGGCAGCGGCGCCCAGGCGAACATGCTCGCGCGCGGGGAGGGGATGTCCCAGCCGGCGCGGCCGAAGCTCTCGACCAGCACGTCGCGGCGGCGCTTGTAGAGCATGCGGTTCTGCTCGACGATGTCCTGCGGGCCGTTGATCGCGGCGACCGCGGCCGCCTGGATCGGGGTGAACGCGCCGTAATCGAGATAGGATTTGACGCGCGTCAGCGCGGCGATCAGCGTCGGATTGCCCACCGCGAAGCCCATCCGCCAGCCGGCCATGCTGTAGGTCTTGGACATGCTGGTGAACTCGACCGCGATGTCCTTCGCGCCGGGCACCTGGAGGATCGACGGGGTGGGGACCCCGTCGAAATAGATCTCCGAATAAGCGAGATCGCTCAGCACCCAGATATTGTGCTCCTTCGCGAACGCGACGACGCGCTCGTAGAAAGCGAGATCGGCGACGTCGGCGGTCGGGTTCGACGGATAGCCGATCACCATCACGCTTGGCTTGGGCACGGTGAAGCGGACCGCGCGCTCGAGCGATTCGAAGAAGCGCTCGTCGGGCGTGGTCGGGATCGAGCGGATCGTCGCCCCCGCGATGATGAAGCCGAAGGTGTGGATCGGATAGGACGGGTTGGGCGCGAGCACGA
>CAXSHP010000267.1:0-3881 GCA_964236935.1 uncultured Sphingomonadaceae bacterium | reverse complement strand
TTGCTGGCGGCACGCGGCGCGAAGGTCGTCGTCAACGACCTCGGCGTCGCCAGCGACGGCAGCACGCCGGCCTCGGCCCCGGCCGACGATACGGTCGAGGCGATCGCGCGCGAAGGCGGGGCCGCCATCGCGGATCATTCCGATGTGGCCGACGAAGACGGCGCAGCCGCACTGGTCGCGGCGGCGCTGGAGCGTTGGGGGCGGATCGACGCCGTCATCAACAACGCCGGCATCTTCATCGGCACCCGGCCCTTCCTGGATACCACGCTGGAGGAGTTCGCGCGCGTCTGGCGCGTCCATCTCGGTGGAACCTACAATGTCTGCAAGGCCGTGCTGCCACTGTTCGTAGCCGCCGATGCGGGGCGGATCGTCAACAGCTGCTCGGTTCAGGGACTGTATGGCGCGGCGACCAGCGCCGATTACGCCTCGGCCAAGGGCGCGGTCCAGGCGCTCACTCTGTCACTGGCAGCGAGCGTCGCGGGCACCGGCGTGATGGTGAACGCGATCAGCCCCGGCGGCTTCACCCGCATGGTGGCGGGCGGAACCCGCGATGCCGCGCTGAACGCGATGCTCGAGGAGCACCTGCCGCCCGAACTCGCCGCGCCGGTCGCCGTGTGGCTGTGCCACGCGACCTGCACCGTCAATGGCAGGATCTTCCAGGCCTATGCGGGGCGGGTCAGCGAGACGGTGATCGGCGAACGGCCCGGCTTCTGGGACTTCGGCCTGACGCCGGAAGCGGTGGCCCGCGCCATGACGGCTGCGGACCGGGGGGCAGAGCTGATGACCGCGCCAGATTCGGCGACGATGGTGCGGCAGGTGTTGCAGGAAGCCATCCGCCGCAAGGCGTGACCCGCGTCTACAGCGTCCAATCGCGCCGGGAGAGCCCCTGCTGCATCGTCGCGCGAACCGGTGGCAGGACAGGCGCGGTCCCGGCGCGGGGATTGGTGGAGATCTCCAGGTCGCAGAAGCCCTTCAGCCCCTGCCACTCGACTTCGCACATCCCGTCGAGCGTGCCGGTATTGTGATGCTGGATCATGAACGCGTCGACCAGCTTCGGATGCAGCTCGATCACGTCGCCGTCGTCCAGCGTCAGGCGGAACATGCCGCCGCGATGGCTGAGCGCGTCGATCTCCATATAGACGACGATATCGACGTCGACGGCATAATTGATCCGGCCGTTGCGGCAGACGATGCCGAAGGTACGAAGCTCGCCGTCGGTGCTGTGCCACGAGGCGGCATTGAAGGTCAGCTCCGGGCCGAAGGTGCCGGCGATCCAGCGATGGCTCAGCATCGTGCCGCGGTCGCGCTTGCCCCAGCTGTGATCGCGATAGGCGAAGCCATCGATGGTGAACTCGCGGTCGCCGAGGCGCAACGAGCCGCTGATCGTGCCGCCGACCTCGATATGGCCCTGCGCGAAGTTCTCGACGACCGAGCCGCCGTCGCGGAACAGGTCGTAGCGCGGGGTGAAGTCGACCGAGTTGAGCGACATCGCGCAATCCGCGTCGTTCAGCTCCCAGGTCGTGGTGCCGTCATAGCTCATCCGCACCAGATCGGTGGCGCCGAAACTGCTGGCGTCGCGATCCTCGGGACGCATTCGTTCGAGCAGATAGCGCCCGTACCTCACCCCCTCGCGCGTAGCGATGCCGTTCCAGGCCGTGACGAGACCCTCGCCGTCGTTGGCGTTCGCTTCCTGGCCGATCCGATGGTAGCCGAAGATCCCCTGATCGACATCCCCCCAGGTCAGGAAGACGCTTTCCTGCCACAAGGGATGATCGCCGATCGGGTGCGGCACCTCGTCGCTTGCGGGGAAGGTCTTCGGCGGCTTCGTGTCGAGCATGAGCGTCCTATCAAATCAGTCGATGCGTTTGCCCGGCGTGAACCGGATCGGCAGGCGCTTCATGCCGCGTGCTTCGCCCACCGCATATTCCGGCACGAAATCGTCGGCGACGGCAAAGTCGGGCAGGCGGTCGAGCATCGCGCGCAGCACGACGTCCATCATCACGCGCGCGTAATTGCGGCCGAGGCAGATGTGCGCCCCATTGCCGAAGCCGAGATGGGCGCGCGCGTCGCGATCGATCAGGCAGCGATCGGGGTCGGGAAACTTTTCCGGATCGCGATTGGCCGCGCCGTTCAGGGCGACCACCGGCGAACCGACCGGAACGGCTTCGCCCTCGAGTTCCGTGGGCTGGCGAGCGGTGCGGCGCAGCGCCTGGATCGGCGAGGCGAAGCGGACGAACTCCTCGATCGCGCCCGCCATGTCCACGGTGCCGGACGCCAGCCGCTCCTTGTCCTGCGGATTGCGCGACAAATGCAGGATGGCTTCGCTCAAGGCCGCATGCGTGGTGTCGAGCCCGCCAAACAGGGCGACCAGGAGGACGCGGAACACCTCCTCGTCGGTCAGCACGCGATCGCCGATCTTTTCGGTGACGAGTGCCTGGACCAGGTCATCCTGCGCCGGGCCGCCGCGCCGGCCCGCGGCAAGCGCCATCAGGTAGCCGCCCACTTCCGCACTCCGCGCATCATAGCCTTCGCGATCCAGCGTCTTGTAGTGCGCCATATATTCGAGGAGTTCGGTCAGGTGGGGGCGATCGTCCACCGGCACGCCGAGCACCGGCAGGATCGTCGACGACAGCGTCGGGCGGGTCAGTTGCGTCGCCGCATCGGCCGATCCCGCCTCGATGAAGTCGTCGATCAGGTCATGCACGATTGCCTCGATGCGCGGCCGCGCCCGCTCGGCGGCCTCCACCGTGAAGTAGGGATTGAGCATCTTGCGAAAGCGCGTCTGTTCCGGCGGATCGATGTCGACCGGCAGCATCATGACCGGTCCCTGCGGGATCGCCGCCCCCTCGGCCGAGGAAAAATAACGGTAATCCGAGAGAATGCGTTTCACGCCGTCGTAGGTCACGCCGAAATAGAAACCGCCGTGCTCGTCGGAATGCGCCACCGGACAGCGCGCGCGCACCTGGGCGAACAGCGGATAGGGATCCTGCATGTCGTCGACGTGGTGATGACTGAACCGCGCGATATGTTCGTCGAGGTCGCTCATATCCGAAGTTCCTGAATCATGCGCTGTTCCGACGTCGCTCATCGCTGGCTGGCCGGCAATTCGACCTCGATCCCGTCGAGCGCCGGCGTCATCCGTATCTGGCACGACAGCCGGCTGCGCGCATCGACGTCATTGGCGCAATCCAGCATGTCACGCTCGTCGACGGAAGCAACGCCCGTCTCGGCCGACCAGGCCGGCGGCACATAGATGTGGCACGTCGCGCAGGCGAGCGCGCCGCCGCAATCCGCCTCGATGCCGGGAACGCCGTTGCGAAGCGCACCTTCCATCAGGCTGTCGCCGACGTCGACATCGACCCGATGCCGGCTGCCGTCATGCTCGATATAGGTGACCGAAGGCATCAACGTTTTATCCGTGAGAGTTGGATGGCGACCGCCCGCCAGCCCCGAGACGTGCTCAGAACTTCGCGCTCAATGTTACGCCATATGTTCTCGGCGTCCCCTGATACTGGATGTCGCCCAGCGATTGCTCGATCCGCGACACGTAATAATCCTGGTCGAACAGGTTACGAACCCACAGCCTGGCACCGAGCACGCCGTTGTTCGCCGTCCAGCCCAGCGAGGCGTTGGCAAGCGCATAGCGCGGAATGGCCAGCCGGTTGTCCGGCGTGACATAGGTCTTGCTGCGATAGGACAGGCTGGCGCTCACCAGGAATCGGCCGACGCTGCTGGGGATCGTGTAGTTCACGGCAGCATTGGCGGTAAAGCGCGGCGCGTTCTGCAGGTCGTTGCCGGCGGCGGAGCCCAGCGTCGGCGGACCGTCCAGCGGCGACGGCGGCGTGAACGGGGCGTTGGGGAAGCGCCGATACTCGCCATCG
>CAXSHP010000266.1:2151-3886 GCA_964236935.1 uncultured Sphingomonadaceae bacterium | reverse complement strand
CGCGCCGGGGTCGACGCGCTGAGCTTCGGCTTCGTCAAGAACGGCGGCCTCTCGGCCGAGGCGCTGATCCTGTTCGATCCGGCGCTGGCCGCGGCGACGCGCTATCGCCGCAAGCGTGCCGGGCATCTGTTGTCGAAGGGCCGCTTCATGGCCGCGCAGCTGCTCGCTTTGCTCGAGAACGATCTGTGGCTCGACAATGCGGCGCACGCCAACATCTGTGCCGCGCGCCTCGCCGGGGTGATTCCCGGGCGGCTGGTGCACCCGGTCGAGGCCAACGAGCTGTTCGTCCGGCTGACCGCCGACGAGTCGGCGGCGCTGCGGGCGCGGGGATTCGAATTCTACGATTGGGGCCGAGATACCGCGCGGTTCGTGGTGTCGTGGGATCAGCCGGCGGAGGAGGTCGGCGCGCTCGCCGACGCGCTCGAGGCGCTGTAATGGAGCCGCCGCTGAGCCCGCCGGAGCAGGCGCGCGTCGCTCTGCCGTTCGTGATCGTCACCTTGATCTGGAGCACCACCTGGCTGGTGATCCGCGACGGGCTGGGCGTCGTCCCGCCGAGCTGGTCGATCAGCTACCGGTTCATCTTCGCGGCGGCGGCGATGTTCATCTATGCCATTGCCACCCGCCAGCGGCTGCGCCTCGGCCTCGCGGACCATCTGTTCCTTGCCGCGTTCGGCACCGCGCAGGTCCTGCTCAACTTCAATTTCGTCTATCACGCCGAGGGTTACATCACCTCGGGCCTAGTCGCTTTAGTGTTCGCGCTGCTGATCGTGCCCAACAGCCTGTTCGCCTGGCTGATTTTCGGACAGGGGCTGTCGCGACGCTTCATGATCGGTTCGGCGGTCGCCTTGTTGGGCGTCGGCTTGCTGTTCGTCCACGAGCTGCGGGTCTCGTCGGCCGGGCCGCGCGCGGTCGGTCTCGGCATCGGCTTCACCGCGCTCGGCGTGCTGTGCGCGTCGGTGTTCAACGTTATGCAGTCGACCGCGCGCGCCAAGGCGCTGCCCATGCCGACGTTGCTCGCCTGGGGCATGTCGTGGGGCGTGCTGATCAATTCGGTATTCGCCTGGGCCACCATGGGCGCGCCGGTGTTCGATCCGCGGCCGGGCTATTGGCTGGGCGTGGCGTATCTCGGCCTGTTCGCCTCGGCGCTGGCGTTCCTGCTCTATTTCAATGTGATCCGCGTGATCGGCCCGGCCCGCGCGGCTTATTCGAGCGTGCTCGTGCCCGTCATCGCGATGACGCTGTCGACCCTGTTCGAGGGCTATCGCTGGTCGCTGGCCGCGGCGTTCGGCGCGGCGCTGACATTGGTCGGGCTGGTGATCGCGCTCAAGGCGCGCAGCCCCGCGCGATAATCGGGGTAGCGTGGTGCCCAGCCGAGCAGGCGCTTGGCCTTGCCGTTCGCGACGCGGCGGTTCTCGGCGTAGAAGGCGCGCGCTTGCAGGGATAGCCCGGCCTCGTCGAGCGACTGGAGCGGCGGCCACTCCCGCCCGAGCAGCCCGCACGCATATTCGATCACCGCATTCTGGCTCGCCGGGCGGTCGTCGGCGAGATTGTAGGCGCCCGCCGGGCCGGCCGAGAGACTGGCGATCACCCCCGCGACGATGTCGTCGACATGGACGCGGCTGAAGACCTGGCCGGGCAGATCGATCCGATGCGCCCGCCCGTCCGCCACCCGCTCGAGCGCCGAGCGGCCGGGGCCGTAGATGCCGGGCAGGCGGAAGGCGGTGACAGTCAACCC
>CAXSHP010000266.1:0-2141 GCA_964236935.1 uncultured Sphingomonadaceae bacterium | reverse complement strand
GGGCGGACGTCGTCGCGCAGGGCGAGCCAGGCGCGTTCCGCCTCCGCGCGGGCCGAGCGTCGTCCGCCGCCGAGCGGGGCGTTCTCGTCGACCCACGCGCCGCCGGCGTCGCCATAGACGCCGGTCGAGGAGAGATAGCCGATCCAGCGGGCGGGAGCGGCGGCGATGTCGGCGCCGTAAGCGGCGAGGACGGGATCGATCTTGCCCTCGGGCGGGACGGAGGAAAGGATGTGCGTCGCTAAGGCGATCGCGCCGCGAACCGCTACGGCATCGGCGAAGGCGATCGCATCGCGTGTCGCGTTCCGCCGCGTTGCAGTGACCCGCCAGCCGAGGTCGTGCAACCCGGTCGTGAGGCGCGTGGCGGTATAGCCAAGTCCGAAGATCATGAGATGGGGCATAATTATCAAGCGCCGTCGACACGCTGCCGGCCAGCTCGATAAACACGAAGGGCTCCACCTCGCGGCAGAGCCCTTCTGAACACCTGCGGCCTCACAAGCTTGTTATCGCTCGACGTGAGACCGGCTGCCTCGCGGCAGTCTCCAAGCCCGATATCTTGCGACAGAGCGGGAACATCGCTCATATAGATTATCAGAGGTGAATCGTCAATGAAGCCAAGCCCAATCCACACAGGACACCTGCTTTGATCGCCTTCAGATCTGCTGCGCTTATCTTGCCGGCTACCCACTTGCGCGGACCGCCGCTGCGCTGAAGCTTGAAGCGATCGAGGCGCGCTCTGGAGATCACCGCCACCATATCGCACTTGCCCACATCTCCGGAATATCGAACGGCGCGGGCAATGGATTTGCGAGGACGATCTGGCAATGATAATGCTCTCTCGGTGCGGGAGCAGTGGTACTGAGCGGAACTACGTTACTAAATCGGTGCGACGACGCAAACGCGGCGATATCACGACGACAGGTCGACGCTTCGTCATTTCCGGCACGATAAAGCCCGTGCCATAGTCGCAGAACAGGATCTCGCCGGGATCTGGAATAATAGGACAGGCTCATTGCTCGGTCGATACGGCTGGCCTTCGGCACTGCCAAGACCGAAGCGCGCCGCGCTTCGCATTGTAAGCGTGCCGACCCCGCCTTAAACCAGGGCATGCTCGACATCCCCACCACCGCCGTGCCCGCCCATGCTCCGCACGCCATCCGCCGCGAGGATTATCGGCCGCCCGATTGGCTGGTGCCCGCGGTCGCGCTCGATTTCGCGCTCGATCCGGCCGACACGCGCGTGCTCGCGCGGCTGACGGTGGTGCGCAACGCGCCCGGCAACCCGGCGCTGCGGCTCGATGCCGGCGGCCAGGCGCCGCTCCGCGTCGTGCTCGACGGGCGCAGGCTCGGGGGCCACGAATGGCGCCTCGAGCACGACCAGCTGGTGATCGACCTTCCCGGTGCCGAGCATGTACTCGAGACCGAGGTCGCGCTCGCGCCCGAGGCCAATACCCAGCTGATGGGGCTCTATGCCTCGGGCGGGCTGCTGTGCACCCAGTGCGAGGCGGAAGGCTTCCGCCGGATCACCTTCTTTCCCGATCGGCCCGACGTGCTCAGCCGCTATTCCGTGCGGATGAGTGCGGACCGGGCGCGCTTCCCGGTGCTGCTCGCCAACGGCGACCGTGTCGGCGGCGGGGATTTGCCCGATGGGCGGCACTGGGCGCAGTGGGACGATCCCTTTCCCAAGCCGTCCTATCTGTTCGCGCTGGTCGCCGGCGATCTCGCCGCCAACCGCGACAGCTTCGTCACCGCATCGGGCCGCACGGTCGAACTCGCGATCTGGGTGCGCGCGGACGATCTGGCCAAGACCGAGCATGCCATGGCCGCGCTCAAGGCGGCGATGGCGTGGGACGAGCGGGTCTACGGGCGCGAATATGACCTGTCGGTGTTCAATATCGTCGCGGTCGGCGATTTTAATTTCGGCGCGATGGAGAACAAGGGCCTCAACATCTTCAACTCGCGCTACATCCTCGCCGATCCCGACACCGCGACCGATGCCGATTACGATGCGATCGCCGCGGTCGTCGCGCACGAATATTTCCACAATTGGTCGGGCAATCGGGTGACCTGCCGCGACTGGTTCCAGCTGTCGCTCAAGGAGGGCTTCACCGTCTTCCGCGACCAGCAGTTCAGCGCCGACCAGGG
>CAXSHP010000265.1:0-3923 GCA_964236935.1 uncultured Sphingomonadaceae bacterium | reverse complement strand
CGTTCGGATGAGCGAGATTTTGGTCGACGCGCGCGGGCTGCGCTGCCCGTGGCCGGCGCTGCGGCTGGCGCGGGCGATGCGGCAGGCGGGCCCGGGCATGACCGCGCGGATCCTTGCCGACGATCCCGCGGCCCCCGCCGAGATCGGTGCGCTGGCGGCGGAGCGCGGCTGGCGCGCCGTGCCGTTTCACGAGCCCGACGGGGCAGGTTTTCGCATCTTCGCCTGAGCGGCCATCAACAGTCTGTTTACCCCCGCACGGTATGTTTCGAGCGTCATCCTCCGGGTGGTGGGGCGAAGCGGGAGAGATCTGTTGTCATACGGTGCTGGCGAAATCGTCGACTGGACGGCTTTTGCGAAGGCCCGCACGGAACTCGGCGGCGGATTCGTGCGAATCCTGAGCTATTTCCGCGAGGACGGGATCAAATCGGTCGCGGCGATCGAAGAAGCGATGCGTGTGCTCGACGCGACCGCGCTGGTGATTCCGGCACATACGCTGAAAGGCGAATCGCGCCAGTTCGGCGCCGAGCCGCTGGCCGCATTGTCCGAGCATATCGAGGTGGTCGCGCGCCGCTGCATCGAGCAGCATGACGAGCCCGACGAGCTGATTGAGGACGTGGTCAAGCTGCGTCCGCTGTTCGAGGCGACGCTGGCGCTGTTCGACCGCGAGACCAATCCGCTGACCGATCGCCGGCCGGTGTTCGGCCGCAAGGCGGTCGGGGGGGCGGTCGCCTCGCGCGTCTGACGGGGCGCTTCGGGTTGCTCCGTGGGATCACGCAATCGTCATCCCGGCGGAAACCGGGATCCACGGATAGGAAGCGGCTGAAGCTATGAACGGATGCCGTCCATGGACCCCGGCTTTCGCCGGGGTGACGGCAGATGTCTCAACACACTGAGAAATTCAGTCCTCGGCCGGCTGCGACTGCAGCTGGATGTAATTCTCCAAACCCATCTGCCGGATCATGTCGAACTGGCGCTCGAGCGTGTCGATATGGTCCTCCTCGTTGGCGAGGATATCCTTGAGCAGGTCGCGCGTAACGAAATCGCGCACCGCCTCGCAATGGACGATGCCCTCGCGCAGCGGCGGCAGCGCCTCCTCCTCGAGCGCGAGATCGGCCCTGAGCACCTCCTCGACCGATTCGCCGACGCGCAGGCGGCCGAGCAGCTGGAAATTGGGCAGGCCGTCGAGGAACAGGATGCGCTCGGCGAGCTTGTCGGCGTGCTTCATCTCGTCGATCGATTCGCCATATTCGAACTTGGCGAGCCGCGCGACGCCCCAATGGTCGAGCATGCGATAGTGGAGGAAATATTGGTTGATCGCCGTCAGCTCGTTCTTGAGCGCGACGTTGAGCATGTCGATGACCTTGGCGTCGCCCTTCATGGGAACCTCCGGCTGAAACAGAGCGCGGAGATAGCGCGGGACGTGTTAAAAAGATAGAAAAAACGGCGGAAATCCGCCATTTGTTAGCTGAGACTGCTAAGCGGTCGCACGCTCGGCGGCGATGATCTCTCGTGCGAACGGCACGCATTGTCCGCAGCGCGGGCGGCGACCGAGCGCGGCATAAGCGCTGCACGGATCGGCAGCGCCGTTCCGCGCGGCGTGGCGGACGTCCTTCTCACGTATGGCATTGCAAACGCACACGACCATATCGCTCTCCCGTGATGCCGGTTCTAGCGATAGTGAGAGTAAGTCGCAATAGGATAATGAGGTGTTACGCTATTTTGTCGTTTCGGGGATGAAGGCGAAGTCCAGGCGATTCGCTTGCGCCAGAAGTCGCTTGTCGCGTGTCCAGATCGCGCCATTCTCGATCAGCTGAACCGAAGCGAGCAAATGTGCGTCAACGAAACCTACGCCGGAATTGTACAGCTCGAGTCGCTCGATCATCGCCAAGACCTCGTTGTGCGAAGCGGACCGCGCTTGGGGGAGTTCGCCGAGCTCAAAGAGGTGGTCGGCCGGTTCTTGACGGAGCCGAGCGCAATCTCACCGATGATCATTGGATGAAGGACGACTCGCCCTCGTCTGAGAAGTTCGACGAGACGATCATCCCTGCCATTTATATGATCGATCCAGATCGAGCTATCGACCAGTATCCAGCGCCGGGTCATTCGTCCGTGTGGATGAAACGAGGAGGCCTTCGTCGCGGCGCTGCCGTCGCATCAGGATCGGAGCCGCCCAGGGCGATGATCCGCTCCGCCGCGAGACGCTGCCGCATCTCCACCAACGCGCGACGTAACAGCGCGCTCGTCTCCGCAATACCGAGGCTCTCGCGCAGGACTTCGACCAACTCGTCATCGAGTGTGATGGTGGTGCGCATGCATCAAAAGTAGCATCGGTTGATGCCTCCCGCAATGCACCTTTGCGGGTGCTTTTATGCTCCCGCAAAAGCCCAGTCTGGGTCCCCGCCTCCGCGGGGACACGATCAGGCCAATGCCGCATCCGCGCTCATCAGCGCAGGGAAGAAGCCTTCGTGCGCGCGACGTAGGTCGGCGAGGAGAACGCTCGAAGCGTTGCTGCCCATACTGCTGAAACTCAACACATTGCCGCCGGTGACGCCGATTTGCCGCGCTACAACGCCATAGCTGTTAATGCGCTCGATGAATGTGGTCGCGTCCTTGAGCGACGTCGCGACATAGACGGCCTGATCCTCGCCAAAAAACATGCCGGCGACCGAGCCCGGATAGTCCTCCACATCGACTTGGGCGCCGAGGGTCCCGGATAGCGCCATCTCGGCCAACGCAA
The DNA here is from genome assembly GCA_964236935.1 of uncultured Sphingomonadaceae bacterium. GTDB lineage: Bacteria > Pseudomonadota > Alphaproteobacteria > Sphingomonadales > Sphingomonadaceae > Solisphingomonas. The sequence continues at coordinate 1,186 of CAXSHP010000265.1, read as the reverse complement.
CGGCGAGTCCGCCGTCCGAGACATCGTGAACGGATGTTAGCCAGCCGTCTGCAATAAGATCGCGCACAGCGGCTCCAGCGCGAGCCTCGGCATCGAGATCGACGGATGGCGAAGGACCATCTTCCCGCGCATGCAGCTCTCGAAGCCAAAGCGATTGGCCAAGATGCCCCAGCGGATAACCTATCAGGTAGATCGCCTCCCCCACCGCCTTGAACCCGATCGTCGCGCTCTTGCGCCAATCCTCAAGCAGCCCGATCGCGCCGATCGCCGGGGTCGGTAGGATCGCGCTGCCGCCGCCGGTCGCCTTGCTCTCGTTGTAGAGGCTGACATTGCCGCTCACGATCGGGAAATCGAGCGCGCGGCAGGCTTCCGCCATGCCTTCGAGGCAGCCGGTGAGCTGCGCCATGATCTCCGGGCGCTGCGGGTTTGCGAAGTTGAGGCAGTTGGTGACCGCAAGCGGCTTCGCGCCGACCGCGCAGAGGTTGCGATAGGCCTCGGCGATCGCCTGCTTCCCACCCTCGTGAGGGTCGGCGTAACAGTAGCGCGGGGTGCAGTCGGTGGTCATCGCCAGAGCCTTGTCGGTGCCGTGGACGCGGACCACCGCGGCGTCGCCGCCGGGGCGCTGGACGGTGTCGGCGCCGACCATGTGGTCGTACTGCTCCCAGATCCAGCGCCGGCTGGCGATGTCGGGCGAGGCCATCAGCTTGAGCAGGTCGGCGGCGATGTCGGTCGTTTCCGGCACCTCGCCGAGCGGCTTGACCTGCGCCCAAGCCCGATAATCCTCCCTCGAGGCGGCGGGGCGGTCGTAGAGCGGCGCGTCGTCGGCGAGCGGGCCGAGCGGGATGTCGGCGACGGTTTCGCCGTGCCACGTGAGCACCATGTGGCCTCCGTCCGGACCGGCTTGCGTGACCTCGCCGATCACCGCGAAGTCGAGCTCCCATTTCTTGAAGATGCCTTGCGCGAAATCCTCGCGGCCGGGCTTGAGCACCATCAGCATGCGCTCCTGGCTCTCGCTCAGCATCATCTCGTAGGGCGTCATGCCTTCCTCGCGGCACGGCACCTGGTCCATGTCGAGGAGGATGCCGACGCCGCCCTTGCTCGCCATCTCGACCGACGAGGAGGTCAGCCCCGCCGCGCCCATATCCTGGATCGCGACGATCGCGTCGGACGCCATCAGCTCGAGGCA
>CAXSHP010000264.1:0-3925 GCA_964236935.1 uncultured Sphingomonadaceae bacterium | reverse complement strand
TGGTCTCGACCAGCGGATTGATCTCGAGCATCTCCATGTCGGTCGCGACGAACGCCTCGTACAGCTGCCCGGCGAGCTTGACCGCCTGCTTGTTGAGATCGCCCTTGAGCTTCAATGCGAAGGCGACCGCGCGGCCATGGTGCGGCTGGAAGCCTTCGGCCGGGTCGATCGTGATCGTGCGGATCTTTTCGGGCGTGTCGTGGGCGACAGTCTCGATATCCATCCCGCCTTCGGTCGACACGACCATGGCGATCCGCCCGCTCGCGCGATCGACCAGCATCGACAGATAATATTCGGATGCGATATCGGCGCCGTCGGTGATGTAGAGGCGGTTGACCTGCTTGCCGGCGTCGCCGGTCTGGATCGTCACCAGCGTCGCGCCGAGCATCTCGCTCGCGTTCTTGCGGACGTCGTCGATCGTCCGGCTCAGCCGCACGCCGCCCTTGGCATCGGCCGCGGCGCCGACGAACTTGCCCTTGCCGCGCCCGCCGGCATGGATCTGCGCCTTGACCACATAGAGCGGCCCGGGGAGCTGGTTCGCGGCGGCGACCGCCTCGTCGACGCTCAGCGCGGCATAGCCCGCGGGAATCGCGACGCCATATTTCGCGAGCAGTTCCTTGCCTTGATATTCATGGATATTCATGTGCTGTGGCCGCCTTGCGCGTGAATCCGGATCGTCGGCCTAAAGCACAGTGCGCCGCGCGGCTCAACCGGCGATCGCGCAGCCCAGCCCCGCACGGGTGGCGACCGCCACGATCTCGGGATCGCCGAGCGCGTCGAGCCGCGCGAGAAATTCCTCGATCCGCATATGCTTGACGTCTTGCCCGCGCGGCAGCTTCGCGACCTGGCCGAGCTTGCGCAGCTGCGCGATCGACAGCCGGTCGACCAGCCGCGGCGCGACGCACTCCGCCATGCGCGGCTTGAGCCCCGCCTCGAGCAGCTTCTCGCGAACCCTGGCCTCGATCGAGACCGTCGCGCAGGCGCATAGTGCGAGCACCGGGACGAGGATGGCGATCGAGCGCATCGCCCTCCCCTCGGCTCTTCCGCCTGACGGGGAGATGAACGGCTCGCGCTCGGCTCGACATGCGCCTATAGCGGCGCGATGCACCCCGCGCTCGGCCTGCTCCTGTTTGTCGCCACCATCGCCGCGATGGAGGGCGTCGCTTATGTGACGCACCGCTGGGTGATGCACGGTCCCGGCTGGTTCCTCCACGCGAGCCACCACCGCGTGCGCAGCGGCGCGTTCGAGGCCAACGACTGGTACGCCGTGATCTTCGCGACTCCCTCGATCCTGCTGCTGCTGGCCGGCGTCCGGCTCGGCTGGGGCGCGGGCTATGCCTGGGTGGGGGCCGGGATCGCGGGTTATGGGGCGATCTATTTCGGATTCCACGACGTCGTCGTCCATCAGCGCCTGCCGCATCGCTACGTGCCGCGCTGGGGCTATATGAAGCGCATCGTCCAGGCGCATCGGCTGCACCATGCGGTCGCGACCAAGCATGGCACCGTCAGCTACGGCTTCATCTGGGCACCGAAACCGAAAGCGCTCAAGGCGGAGCTGGCGTGCCGGGGACGGACGCGCGTACGGGAGCCGGCAGGTTCCCCCGCGTCCTTCCGGCGGAACCCGGCATCCACGGATGCGGAAGGATCGGAGCGGAGAGCGGAGGCCGTCCGTGGATCCCGGCTTCCGCCGGGATGACGGTTTTAGGCGGGCTACGGCCGCGCCCATAGTTCGGCACGCGGCGTCTCTCGCGCCGCACCCCGCGCCGCCTGCCAGCCCGCCTTCGCCACCCAGCCGAGCTTCGCCGCCTTCGACGTGACCACCCGCCGATCCCACGCACGCTCGCCGCGCCGCGCCACCTCGCGCCCGATATCACCGTAGATTCCCGCCGCCGCCAACACCGCCCAGGCCGAGCGGAACGGCAACGCCGCCGCGCCCGACCGCGCACTTTTCTCGTAGCGCCCGGCGAGCGTCGTCAGCCGGCGCGCCAGCACCGCGATCCGCGGGCGATATTGCGGCTTCAGCTGCTCGCCCGGCGGAACATCCATCTCGCTCAGCCAATCGAGCGGCAGATAGCAGCGCCCGGCCGCATCGTCCTCGCCGAGATCGCGCGCGATATTGGCGAGCTGGAACGCGAGGCCAAGATCGCACGCGCGGTCGAGCAGCGCCTCGTCGTCGGGCCGCACGCCCATCACGATCGCCATCATCACGCCGACGACGCCGGCGACGTGATAGCAATAGGTCAGCAGGTCGTGCTCGCTGCGCGGACGCCAGCCGGCGGCATCCAGCGCGAAGCCGGCGACCAGATCGCGCGGCAGCTCGTGCGGAATATCGCATTCGGCGACCACCAGGCCCAGCGCATCGAACGGCGGATCGCCGGTCGCCTGCCCGGCGAGCGCCGCCTCGGTGCGGGCGCGGATCAGGGCGAGGCGCGCGTGCGGATCGGGAACGAGCCTTCGGCCATGCCCCATGTCCTGTCCGTCGGCGAGATCGTCGCACGCGCGGCACCAGGCATAGAGCAGCCATGCGCGTTCTCGTGTCGCCCGATCGAGGAGGCGGCTGGCGAGGCCGAAGCTCTTCGATCCCCGCGCGATCGAATCGCGCGCGAACGCGACGAGCGCGGCGCGGTCCAAGATTGCTGTTATCATATCCCGCTGTGTCGAGCGAAGTCGAGACACGTTCCCACCGTCGAACGTCCCTCGACTTCGCTCGGGACAACGGACTTCTGACTGAACGAATTAGCGCCGCAGATCATCGAGCATCAGCGCCGCGGTCGCCCTGGCCGATCCCACCACGCCGGGGATGCCCGCGCCCGGATGCGTCCCCGCGCCGACGAAATAGAGATTGGGAATGCGATCGTCGCGGTTGTGGACGCGGAAGAAGGCGCTTTGCATGAGCAGCGGCTCGAGGCTGAACGCGGAGCCGAGATGCGCATTGAGATCGCGCCCGAAATCCTCCGGCGTGTAATGGAACATCGTCTTGATCCGGCCGCGCAGGCCCGAAATCAGCCGCTGCTCGATCTCGCGCAGGATCCGCTGCGCATAGGCCGGGCCGACCGCATCCCAATCGATCGGCAGCTTGCCGAGATGCGGCACCGGCGCGAGCGCGTAGAAGGTCGAGCAGCCCGGCGGCGCCATGCTCGGATCGGTCACGCTCGGATGATGGAGATAGAGCGAGAAATCGGCGCTGAGCACGCCGTGCTGGTAGATGTCGTTCAGCAGGCCCCGATAGCGTGGGCCGAACAGGATCATATGGTGGGGGATTTCGGGATACTCCCCCTCGATCCCGAAATGGACGAGGAACAGCGACGGCGAGAAGCGTTTCTTCTCCAGCGCCGCGGCCGCGCGCCGGCCCCGCGCCGAGCCCTTGAGCAGATCGCGATAGCTGTGGACGACGTCGGCGTTGGTCGCGACCGCGTCGAACTCCTCGGCCCAGCCACTCTTCGTCCTGACCCCGGTGACGCGATCGCCGAGCGTCTCGATCTCCTCGACCGGATCGTTCAGCCGCACCGTCCCGCCGAGCCGCTCGAACTGCGTCACCATCGCGCGGATCAGCGCGTGCGTCCCGCCCTTGGCGAACCACACCCCGCCATCCTTCTCGAGCTTGTGGATCAGCGCGTAGATCGAACTGGTGGTGAACGGATTGCCGCCGACGAGCAAAGTATGGAAGCTCAGCGCCTCGCGCAGTTTCTCGTTCTTCACGTATGACGCGACGATCGAATAGACCGAGCGCCACGCCTGATATTTGGCCAGCGCCGGCGCGGCGCGGATCATCGACGCGAAGTCGAGGAAGGCGACAGCCCCGAGCTTCTCGTAACCCTCGCGATAGACGCCCTCCGAATAGCGCAGGAACTCGCCGTAGCCGGCGACGTCGGCAGGCTCGAGCGCGGCGATCTGGCGCATCAGCGCGGGATCGTCGTTCGAATAA
>CAXSHP010000263.1:0-3954 GCA_964236935.1 uncultured Sphingomonadaceae bacterium | reverse complement strand
ACTTTGATGATTGGCGCGGCGCTGATGGCGATGACCACGGCCGCCCCGAGCATGGCGCAAATGAGCCAAGGTTCGATGTCTTCCGACATGAAGACGAAGATGTCTTCGGCGGACATGAAGAAGATGAAGTCGTGTCAGAACATGTCGCAGGACATGATGATGAAGAACAAGGGCTGCATGAAGATGATGAAGATGCATCCCGAAATGATGAAGGGCGACATGATGATGAAGGACGGCGCGATGTCGAAGAGCGGCGGCTGACGCTCGGCCATCGCGGCGGGCGCGGCGCAAATCTGCGCCGGCCCGCCGAGGCTTACCGGTTGCCTCGGCGATATTGCGTCGGCGATACTCCGAAGCAGCGCTGAAAGCCTGTCGCAAGCCGGCGCGCGCTGGCCAATCCCACCAGCGGCGCGACAAGTTCCAGCTCCTCGCCGGACGCGATCAGCGGTCTCGCCCGCTCGACCCGCAGCCGCTCGAGATAGCGCGCCGGCGAAAGGCCGGTCGATTGGCGAAACGCCCGGAAGAATTGCGCTCGGCTGAGACCCACGAGGTCCGCGAGTTCCTCGAGACCGATGTTTCTTGCGAAATGCGCGTCGACATATTCCGCGATGCGTCGCATTCGCCAACCGCCCAACCCGCCTCTCGCCAGGCTTCTCTCCGCTGCGGGAGGTTGGGTGATCGTCGAGCGATTGCGCAGCAAGGCGAGGGTGAATGCGGTGACCACGCTGTCGACATACAAGCGGCCGTGGCAGCCTTCCTCGCCCTTGCGTGCGAGGCGCAGGAGTTCGCCTAGCAGCGGCTCGAGCAAGGCATCGCGGAAACCCACGTCATCGCCGAGATGGAAGGTGCAGCGTTCGCGCCCGAATTCGCTGACGGCGATCCTGCCGAGCTGATCCTGGTCGAGGACGAGATGAACGAAATCGATCGGGCCGATCGTGTGCCACCGGTTGCTTTCCTGACGCGGCATCAGGGTCAGTGCGCCCGCTGCTACGTCATGGCTGGTCGAACGCCCGTCATGCGTGCGATGGATCCGTTTCGCTCCTCCGAGGTGCAGGCACAGGATATCGTCGGCCAGCGCCGGCTGCGCCATGTGCGGCGGGATGCCGACGAATCGACGGAGGCAAAGCGGGGCGCTCGACGTATCGAGCGTCAGCCTTTCCGTGGCGGGAAGGCTGGAATGCCAGTCGGCGGCGATGATCGCGATCGGACGCGCGGAGGTCATGCGTTCAGCCTCCGCAGGCGGGCGCGAAGGATGTCCCGATCGGACAGCGAGTAATAGAGCCAGATACGATCGTCGCGCTCGATCGCCGAGGCGGCGAACGCGATGTCGGTGCCGTCGCCGTCGGTTCCCGGAGGGACGATGACCGGATCCTTGCCACGCGCGACGACGCGGCTGAAGTCGCCATCGAAGGCGATCCAGCCGATCCGCCAATGGGCATCGCGGCTGGCGCCGTTGTAGAACATGACGGGCGTGTCGCTGTCCTCGCCGATGATCGGGCCGGTGCTGAGGTGCCAGCCGTCCCATTTGCCCTTGCGCGCCTTGAACAGGGGCTCGGTGCCGGTCCACAGCCGCGACGGGCCGCTGCTGGCGACGACGCCGATGCGGGAAGCCTCGTCCGCCGCATATTCATAGAACAGCCGCCAGCTGCCGTCGCGGGCGCGGGCGATCGTGGCCTCTTTCGGATTGGCGGCGGCCTCGGTCGAGTCGAGTACGAGCCCGCATTTCTCGAGATTGCGCGGATGCGGCCCGGCGGCGCGCAGCAGGCGGCCCTTCTCCTCCGCCTGATTCCAGCCGGTGTACCAGACGTGGAGCCGGTCCTTCTCGACCAGCACGGTCGGATCCTCGCAGCCGTCGAGATCGATCGCCTCGGGTCCGGGGAAGATCACCGGGCCTTCGTCCATGTCGAAGGTCAGCCCATCGCTGCCGGTGCCGTACCAGATTTCGGCCATCTTGAGCCGGGGCTCGTCGTCGCGGCGCGGCACCGCGCGGATCATCAGATGATATTGTCCGTCGGCTTGCCAGACGAACGGGCTCAGCACGTACATGTTTTTCAGCCGGCCGCGGCAGCGCAATCGCATCGGCTCGATCGCCTCGACGACAAAGCCTTTCATGCCCGCACCATGGCTTTGCCCGGAAGCATATATCGCTGGCCTGACATCAGATCGGTTCGCGTAGGAATCGCTTCATAGTCTGCCTCCATTCATCGCAACTCTCCGCTCAAGTGAAGCTGCGTGCGCCGGTCACGAATCGCATTTGAGAAAAAGAGCGGGTGCTGCGACGTCCCGACAGTAAAGCCGCTCCGCGTCGTAAATGATGCAGGCGATTGGTCCGCTATCGTCCCGGTTGCGTGCGACCACGTCCATTAATGTAGATTAATCGCTGCTTGGGCTGGAACGACGCGCGGATTTCGGCCTTGTAGAGCGAGGAGAGACGATGACCGACCATATCCTCGACCGATTGCTTGTCACGCTGGACGTTTCCGTCGAGGCGTTCGCAATCTGCGAGGTGCGCCAGGGTGTCAGGCTCGTCCAGGAGCCGCTCGACGCGATCGTCGTGCATTATGTGCTCGCAGGAACGCTCCATCTTACCGCTTCCGGGAGCGATCCGATCGCCTGCGGGCCGGGCAGCGTGGTGGTCGTGCCACCGGGGCTCAAGCAGGCGCTGTCGCCCGACGACATGCCCCAGCGCGACGTGCTCGCATCCGAAAGCTGTGCGATGGTGCGCGACGGAATATTGCTGTTCGACGCCGCCGACGGCGGCACGGGCGATCTGCGCGTGGTGTGTGGGACGATCATGGCCAGCATCTCGGGCTCGTTCGGGCTGGTCGACAGGGTCAAGGAGCCGATCGCCGGAGACCTGAGCGATGTCGCGATCGTGCGGAACGCGTTCGCGGTGATGCTGAGCGAGATCGGCGAGCCGGATCTCGGCTCGCGCGCGATGACCGGCGCGCTGATGAAGACGTGCCTGGTGGTGCTGTTCCGTCGGCATCTGGCGCAGGGCGGGTCCGAGGCAAGCGTGCTCAGCGCGTTGCGCGATCCACGTCTCGGCAAGGCGGTGACGGCGATCATCGACAAGCCCGCGGGCCATCATACCGTCGCCGAGCTCGCGGCGATCGCCGGGATGAGCCGTTCGGTGTTCGCGCGGGAGTTCTCGCGCGCCTTCGCGATGAGCCCGATGGAGTTCGTCGCCAAGACGCGGCTGCACCATGCCGCCGAGATGCTGCGATCGACCAACCTGCCGATCAAGGTGATCGCCGGGAGCATCGGGTTCGCCAGCCGCAGCCATTTCAGCCGCGCGTTTCGCGACGCGTACGGCGCGGACCCGAGCAAGTTCCGCAAGACCATCACCAAGCCCGAGCTCGATGCGCCGCGCAACCTGCGCGGCTCGCGCGAGCGCTTCGCGCTCGACGAGGAGCCCGAAAATGGCGCGTGAGGCAGACCACGAAGCTCAGCCGCGCGGCGGCGACCTGATCTACCGGCAGGCGCGCGCGACACGGCTATGGCACTGCGCCAACGCGCTGGCGGTGTTCGTCATGCTGATGAGCGGGCTGATGATTTCATGGAGAGTATGACGATGTTCAGGCGCACCCTCGCGGCCGTCGCTCTGGCGGCATTGATCGGATCATCCGCGCTCGCCGCGGACCCGGCGCATCCGGTGGTGGTCGAGCTGTTCCAGAGCCAGGGCTGCTCGTCCTGCCCGCCGGCCAACGCCAACGTCAACGCTATCGCGGACCGGCCCGACGTTCTCGCGCTCTCGTTCGCTGTGACCTACTGGGACCAGCTCGGCTGGAAGGACACTTTCGCCAAGCCCGCCTTCACCGCGCGGCAATGGGATTATGCCCGTGCCGCAGGCCGCGGCGAGGTCGCCACGCCGCAGATGATCGTCGACGGCCGCACCGTGCTCAACGGCGGCAATCTCCAGCAGGTCGAGACGGCGATCCGCCAGGCCGCGCG
>CAXSHP010000262.1:0-3974 GCA_964236935.1 uncultured Sphingomonadaceae bacterium | reverse complement strand
CAGCGGCGACGGCGGCGTGAACGGGGCGTTGGGGAAGCGCCGATACTCGCCATCGGCATAGCCGATGCCGCCCGACAGCGTGAGATTGCGGGACGGAACGATCGTGATATCGGCGTCGATGCCCTTGACCCGCGCCGTCGCCGCGTTCGACGTGTTGATCGCGCCCGCCTGGAGGCTCTGAACCTGGATGTCCTTGTAATCGTAATAGAATGCCGCGAGGTTGAGCCGCACCAGTCGGTCGAACAGGTCGCTCTTCAACCCCACCTCATAGGCGTCGAGAATCTCGGGCCGATAGCCCGGGGAACCCGGCCCGAGCAGATTGAAGCCGCCGCTCTTGATGCCGCGATTATACGAGACGTAGCCCAGCACGCCCGCCGAGAACTGATGATCGAGCGCAACGCGCCAGGTAAGCTTGTTGAAGCCCTGCCGCTGGGTGGGCGGCGCGATGACGGTCACGCCGCCGATGGCGACACTGCCGTCGACGGCCTGGCGCTCGTGGGTATAGCGCAGACCGCCGGTCAGCTTGGTGTCCGCGAAGATCTCGACCGTTGCCTGTCCATAGGCCGACAACGAACGCGTACGCTGCTCGCCGAAGATGTCCGCGGCGGGGACCCCGAACAACCCGACGATGCCGAGCCCGGCCAGATGCGCCGGATCATAGCCATAGTTGCCGTTAAAGTAGAATCCGCCGATCAGCCAGTCGATTTTCGAGCCCTTAGGGGAAAGCAGCTGAAGTTCCTGCGAAATCGTGCGCGCCTTCTGCGACAACGTCGCGTCCACTATCGGGACCGGCGTCGCGTCCTGGTCGAGCAGATAGGTTCCGGTCGTACGCCGATAGGCGCTGATGCTGACCAACCGGGCGAAATCGAGATCCTGATCAACCCTGAGCGACAGGCCGCGCGCCTGATTCTTCGCACGGTTGGGGAAATTGGTCGTCGTGCGCCGCTCGCCAGGATATGTGGTGGCTCCGTCGGCGCCGATCACGCCCTGCGCGAGTTGATAGTCCGTCCCGCTGGTATGCACATCGCTGTAATCGCCGCTTAGCCGGATCTCGGTCGTTTCGCCGGGCGTCCACAGCAGCTTGGAACGGATCGCGAAATCCTCCCGCTGGAGGATGTCGGCGTTGCGGAAGGTATCGCGGCCATAGCCATCGAAATTCTTCGCGTAGGTCGTCGCCAGATCGATCGCGAGATTGGCGCCCAAACCCGTCGTGGCATAGAGCGCGCCCTCCAGCGTATCGTGATTGCCGTAGCCGACCGACGCTTCCAACCCCGGTGTTTTGGATGGATCGCGCGTCACGATCTGGATCACGCCGCCGGTCGCGTTGCGTCCGAACAATGTGCCCTGCGGTCCCTTCAGCACCTCTATGCGCGAGATGTTGTTGAGCGAGAAGATGTTGCCGAGCGGCGATGCGATATAGACGCCGTCGACATATGTCGCGACGGACTGCTCGTCATTGGGGTTCGACCCGTTCGATCCCACTCCGCGCAGATACGGATTGACGACGACGCCGTTGCGATTGAGCGAAAGGTTCGGCACCGCCGCCGACAGGGCGCCGGTATCGGCAAGGCCGCGCGTCGTGAGATCCGCGGCGCTGACGACATTGACCGCGATCGGCACCTTCTGGAGCGACTGGCCGGTCCGCTGCGCGGTGACGATGATGTCCTGCACGCCTTGCGTCGCGGTACTGGCCGGATCGGGCGCCGCGGCGGGGGGCGGAGCGTTCGGCTCCGGCGGCGCCGCGGTCTGCGCCCATGCGGGGAGCGCAAGAACGCTGCTCGAGAGCAACGTCGCCGCAAAAGCCTTTGAAAGTCCGCCCATCAGATCCTCTCCCTCGCCTTTGGCTCCGATCCATTCGCCGGGAGCTGCCCGGATGAACCTTGGAACCGTGTTCTACCGCGACGTCCGCTTCGTCGGTGGCAGCCAGGCTGCTACGCGGCGGACTTAATCATACGGTGTTAGTCACCTAGCAACTCGAGATGGCGGAGACAAGTATTATTGTTGTCCGGCCGATGCGCGGGCGAGGGGGTCTCGGAACCGTCCAATCGATGGAAACCGAGGTCATAGGCGAACCCCGCCGGCCAAAAGCGGACGCCGTCGGCGATCGGCAGAAAAGATGGCAACGGCGTTAGGCAGATCGAGCCTGAGCATGAGGGCGTGCGACAACGGGGCATTGTCCTCTCACCCGCGACGGTGGTCGCCGATTTCACGCATCTCCCGCGACAGGGCATGGATGATGCGCGGCAGCCAGAAGCTGACACTGTCGGCTTTGAGGATGTCGTCCATCTGTCCGGTCTCGAAGAGCTCGCGCGCCTTGAAGACCTTCGTGAGCAGCCAGACCTTACCGAACAGCGCGTAGAAATGAACCTCGCGCGGGTCGACCGCTTTGCCGCCGGCCGCCGCATAGGCCGCCACGAACTCGGCCCAGTCGATCACACCCTGCGCGGCATATTTGATATAGCCGAGATCCTCGGCGACCCGGCCGATCCTCGCCAACTCCCAATCGAGCAGCGCACTGACCCGATCGCCGTCGAAGAGGATATTGTGGAAGCTGTAGTCCGCATGGACGAACGAGTCGCCGTCGGGCATTTCCCCTGCGTTCGCCTTCAGCCACTCGAGGACCGCCTCCACCGTGGGAGACACCATGCGGGATTGCTGCCGCCAGATCTCGGCGAAGGAGTCGATTTCCGCGACCAGCGCCGCCTGATCGACGCGGGCCTTGCCCAGCAGCGGCCGAACCGCGTCGATGGGAACGGCGTGGATCGTCGCGAGCGCACGCGCCGCGGCGAGCACTTTGGCGCGCGAGTCGGGTGCCGCGAGCAATTGCCCGGTGGCCTGGCCCGGCATCGCTTCCAGCAGGAGATAGGGCGTGCCCAATCCGTCGCCGGTGCGCGACAGATGATAGGGACGCGGCACGGCGAGGCCGCGTCTGTGCAACAGATCGAGCAAGGCAAACTCGTCGACCACGCTGGTGCCCAGCGATCCGACCTGCAAATCGCGGCGCATCACCAGCGTGCCCGGCCACTGCCGCACGCCTTCGATGTCGAGCAGGATCGTTTCCTTCGAACGGCCACCGACCACGACGCGCATCGACCTGACCGTCACGTCCGGCTCGCCAGCGTTCCGCAATGCCGCCTCGACGGCGTTCACGGACAAGCTCTTGTGCGCCTGCGGCACGCCGATCGCGGCGAGCCGCGCGTCCTGCGTCGCGATCAGGGCGTCGATCCGCCGGCCTTCCTCGATTACCGCATCCGCTTGACCCGTGTCCGGATCGACCTGCGCGATGCCCAGCTCGTCCGGCGGGGGCAGCTTTTCCAGACGCCCCGTAAGCGTCACCATCACGCGGCGCATCGCATCGTAGAGCAGCCGCGCCCGGTCCGTGACCAGATCGGGCATCATCCAGCGATCCATCTCGATCAGCAAAGCGTCGAGGTATCGCGCCTGCGAGACGTCGCCTGACGATGCCGTGGCGTCGTCAGGCATCATGCGCGACCGGCCGTCATGCCGAGTTCGGCGCTCTTCTCCGCCGCCGCGAAGACGATCGGCAAATTCTCGACGCCGCGGACGATCATCTTCGCCTGGCGGCGCAACGGCACCGCGGGATCGATGCGGATGTCGGTCATTCTCGCCAGCACCCGCTCCATGGCGATCTTCATCTCGAGTCGGGCGAGAGGCGCGCCCAGACAGAAGTGCGGCCCGGCGCCGAAGGCCAGGTGGTTTCGTATCCCCTTGCGCTCCATGTCCACCGCATGCGGGCAGCCCCAGCGCCGTTCGTCACGGTTGGCGGCGAGGAACGACACGAACAATCGCGATCCCGCCGCGACAGCCACGCCGTCGATCTCGGTGTCCTCGCCGACCCATCGCGGCATCGCCGACACGGGCGAATCGAGGCGCAGCGACTCCTCGACGAACCGCGCGATCTCGTCCGGCCGGTCACGAAGCCGCTGCTGCAGAACCGGATCGCCGAACGCGAG
>CAXSHP010000261.1:0-3978 GCA_964236935.1 uncultured Sphingomonadaceae bacterium | reverse complement strand
AATATTCCTCGCGGTAGACGAACAGGACGATGTCGGCGTCCTGCTCGATCGAGCCGGATTCGCGCAGGTCGGACAGCTGCGGGCGCTTGTCCTCGCGTTGCTCGACCGCGCGACTGAGCTGCGACAGCGCCAGCACCGGCACGTTGAGCTCCTTGGCCAACGTCTTGAGGCCGCGGCTGATCTCGGAGATCTCCTGGACGCGGTTCTCGTTGCTGTTCTTGCCGGTGCCCTGGAGCAATTGGAGGTAATCGACCACGATCAGCCCGATCCCGCGCTGGCGCTTGAGCCGCCGCGCGCGGGTGCGCAGCGCGGCGATGGTCAGACCCGGCGTGTCGTCGATGAACAACGGCAGGCTCTCGAGATCGGCGGCGGCGCGGGCGAGGTTGCGAAAATCCTGCTGGCTGATCTTGCCCATCCGCAGATTCTCGCTGCTGATCCCCGATTGCTCGGCGAGGATACGCGTGGCGAGCTGATCGGCCGACATTTCGAGGCTGAAAAAGGCGACCGCCGCACCGACCGACTTCGCGTCCTCGATTCCGTCTTCGCGATCGCGCACCATCCGCCGCGCCGCGTTGAACGCGATGTTGGGGGCGAGCGCGGTCTTGCCCAGGCCGGGACGGCCGGCGAGGATCAGCAGATCGGGGCGATGGAGCCCGCCGATCTTGCCGTTGAGGCTGTCGAGCCCGGTGGTGATGCCCGACAGATGCCCGCCCGAATTGAGTGCGCGCTCGGCCATCTCGACCGCGAGCTTGGTCGCCTGGCCGAAACTCTTGACCGTCCCCTGCTCGCCGCCCTCCTCGGCGACCTTGTACAGCGCGACCTCGGCCGCCTCGATCTGCGTCTTGGGATCGACCGATTCGGAGGTGTCGGTCGCCTTCTCGACCATCTCGCGGCCGACCCCGATCAACTCGCGCAGCAAGGCGAGGTCGTAGATCTGACCGGCGAAATCGCGCGCGCCGATCAGCGCCGCGCCGGAGCCGGTGAGCTGCGCCAGATAGGCCGGACCGCCGAGCTCCCTGATCCCCTCGTCGCCCTCGAACATCGGGCGCAGCGTGACCGGATTGGCGACCATGTTGCGATCGACCAGCCGCAGGATCGCCTCGTAGATGCGCGCATGGACCGGCTCGTGGAAATGATCGGGGCGGAGGCGCAGCTGGATGTCCTCCGCGAGCCGGTTGTCGATCATCAGCGCGCCGAGCAGCGCCGCCTCCGCCTCGACGTTCTGCGGCAGAGCCGGCGCGGGCGTGGGCGCCGCGGGTACGGGAATCAGTCGGGTGGGTTCGGCCATGACGCATGATCGGCGCTTCGTCCGCGATGCTCAAGCGCCGTTGGCGGCAAGGGCCACGCCATCGTGGATCAGGCGGTGGATAAATCGAAGAAGGTTATTGTTTCCAAAACCCTGAGCCCCTATAATATGAGCATGCTTATAAATGACGAATCGATCGCCTTTCTCGTTCATGACGTCGCACGCCTGATGCGGGCACGTTTCGATGCCGACGCCCGCGCGCACGGCGCGACCCGTCAGCAATGGCGCGTTCTGGTCAATCTGGCGCGGATGCCCGAAGGCCCGACCCAGACGGAATTGGCCGAGCGGCTCGACGTCGAGCAGATCACCTTGTGCCGGATGGTGGATCGCCTGTCCGACGCGGGGCTGGTCGAGCGCCGTGCCGATCCGAGCGACCGCCGTGTGCGCCGCGTCCATCTGCTGCCGGCGGCGCATGCCATCGTCGAGCAACTTGCCGCCGTCGGGAGCGAAATCGAGGCCGAAGCATTGTCGATCCTGCCATCCGCGGCTCAACAGCTGCTGCGCGACAGCCTTATCCGGCTGCGCGGCAGACTGCGCGGCCAGTATGACGACGAAAGGGAAGTCGCGTGAACGAGGTCACTCGCATCGAGGCCGAGGATCTGGCGGAAATGCCGCCCGAGCTGGCGCCGTCCGTCGCCGCGGCCGCCGCTACGCCTGCTGCCCCGCGGAGGGCTCGCCTGATATGGATGCTGTCGCTGCCGCTGCTGCTCCTCGCCGCCGGCCTGTATCTCTGGCTGACCTCGGGCAAGACGGTGTCGACCGACAATGCCGCCGTCGGCGCGCATGTCGTCAGCATCGCGCCCGAAGTCGGCGGACGGATCGTCGACGTCGCGGTCACCGATAATCAGGTGGTCGCGCCCGGCGCCCTGCTGTTCCGGATCGATCCGGCGCCTTACCGGATCGCGCTGATGGAGAGCGAGGCGGCGGTCGGCAACGCGCGGCTTCAGATCAATCAGATGAGCAGCGATTATTCGGCCAAGCAGGCCGACACCGCGGAAAAATCGTCGGATGTCGAGCTCGCGACCGAGAATTTCCGCCGGCAGAAGCAGTTGCTCGATCGCGGCTTCACCACGCGTGCGGGCTATGATTCGGCGCGCGCCGCCTTGTCGGCGGCACAGGCGGCGCGCAGTTCCGCCGCCGCGACCGCCCAGTCGGCGCGGGCGATACTCGCGACCGGCGCCGGGGGCGGCCATCCGCAGGTGCTCGCCGCGTTGGCGCAGCGCGACAAAGCGGCGCTCAATCTGGCCCGCACCGAGCTGCGCGCGCCGATCGGCGGGCGGATCGCCCAGGCGGATCGGCTCGAGCCCGGCAACATGGCGGTGACCGCGCTGCCGATGGTCACGATCGTCGATGACCGCAAGATGTGGATCGACGCGAACTTCAAGGAGACCCAGCTGGCGAAGATTCGTCCCGGCCAGACGGCGACCGTGTGGATCGATGCGATTCCCGACCATCAGTTTCGTGCGCATGTTCTCAGCATCGGCGCGGGCACCGGTGCGCAATTCTCGCTGCTGCCGGCGCAGAATGCCACCGGCAATTGGGTCAAGGTGACCCAGCGCGTGCCCGTGCGTCTGGTGCTCGACGAGCAGCCCGACCGTCCGTTGGTGGCGGGATGGAGCGCCCATTTGACGGTGCGCGTGGCGAACTGAGGCGCGCACGCCTCCCCTCGCCATTCCAGCCGGCCGACGATAGAAGCGGCTGACCATGGCCGATCCGCGCATCATCGCCATCGAGCTCGACGAGCATACCATTCTCTCCCGCAGCGCCGACATCGAAAGCGAACGTCGCGTCGCCATCCTGGATTTGCTCGAGGATAACCATTTCGATCCGGCGCGGAGCCCTGCCGATGGCTATGCCGGGCCCTATCGGGTGCGCCTGCATGTCGAGGAGGGGCGCCTCGCGATCGGCATCGCGCGCGAAGACGAAACGCCTTTGCACACCGTCGTGCTGGGGCTCAGCCGCTTCCGCCGCCCGATCAAGGATTATTTTGCGATCTGCGACAGCTATTTCCGCGCGGTGCGCCAGGCGACGGCGCAGACCATCGAGCCGATCGACATGGCGCGCCGCGGCCTTCACGACGACAGCGCGAACCTGCTCAGGGAAAGCCTCGCGGGCAAGATCGACGTCGACTTCGCCACCGCGCGGCGGCTGTTCACCCTGCTGTGCGTGCTGCACATCCGCGGCTAGACGTCGATCGATCCCGGCTGGATCGTGAATCGAGGTCTCGACCTGGGATGAGAGCGGCTTGCCTCGCCGCGTGATTGCCGCAAAAGGCTGGTCCATGTCGATCATGTCAGACCGCTGGATTCGCGAACGCGCGATCGAGGACCGCATGATCGAGCCGTTCGTCGAAGCGCAGCGGCGCGACGGCTGCATCAGCTATGGGCTCAGCTCCTACGGCTATGACGCGCGGGTCGCCGACGATTTCAAGATCTTCACCAACGTCGACAGCGCGATCGTCGACCCGAAGGATTTCGCGCAGAACAGCTTCGTCGACCGCAAGCTCGACGTCTGCGTGATCCCGCCGAACAGCTTCGCGCTCGCCCGGACGATCGAATATTTCCGCGTGCCGCGCGACGTGCTGGTGATCTGTCTCGGCAAATCGACCTATGCGCGGTGCGGGATCATCGTCAACGTGACCCCGCTTGAGCCCGGCTGGGAGGGCCATGTCA
>CAXSHP010000260.1:0-3979 GCA_964236935.1 uncultured Sphingomonadaceae bacterium | reverse complement strand
CCGTCGTTCTACAGTTCGTTCCCGGGCTTCGGGCTGACCTGGGTCTCCGTCGACGGACCCTTCAACGAGCATCTCATCCGGGACGTGGGGGCCGCCTATCTCATGATCACGGCGCTTGCGGGGCTCGCCATCGTGCGCCCCGCGGCGGCCCCTCCGCTCGCGGTCGGCCTGGCGACGATGGCGTTCAACCTGCCGCATCTGATCTATCACGCCACGCACCTCGCGATGTACGGTCCGCTGGACAAGGCGCTCAACCTCGTGGTGCTGACGACGGCGGTCTTCTGCTCGGGATGGCTGATGATCCCGCGGGCGGCCCCGCGCGCCGCGGCGCGATGAGCGCGCTGGCGGCGGGGGACTATCCGATGTCCGGGGCGGACATCAGTCGGACGAGCCGCTCGGTTCCCCGGTGCCGGCCGGGGACCGGGCGGGGGGCGCGACGATGCGCCGTGCGGCCGCGAGATGCGGCGCATCGATCATCTTGCCGTCGAGGCTGAGGGCGCCCGCATCCGGATGGGCGTCGAACGCGGCGATGACGGCAAGCGCGTGGGCAATTTGCCCGTCGGTCGGCGTGAACGCGGCGTTGATGACGGGGACCTGTGCGGGGTGGATCGCCAACATGCCGGTAAAGCCGTCGCGGTAGGCGCGCTGCGCATAGGCGTCCAACCCGTCGCGGTCGCGAAAGTCGGGATAGACGGTTTCAATCGCGGGGACATGCGCCGCGTGCGCGCCGAACAAGGTCAGGCTGCGTGCCAGCTGATAAGGCGCGGTGTAGCTGCCGTCGGCTTCTCGACTGGTGAGGGCACCGATCGCCGCCGGAAGATCCTCTGCGCCCCAGGTGAGGCCGGCCAGATGACCCGCAACCTCCGCATAAGTGCCGAGCGCGAACACAGCGGCGGCCGTTTCGGTGGCGATCGGGAGTACGGGCAGCGTCGTATATCGGGCGAGGCTGCGCACCGTCGCCGCGCCCTCGGACTTCGGCAGCACGAGACCGTCCGGCTTGGCGGACAGGACGGCGGCCAGATCGGCCTCCATCAGGCCGCTGTCGACCGCGTTGACGCGGACGAACAGCGGAAGCGAGCGCGGGCGGGAGAGAAAGGCGGAGGTGGCGCGGCGGGCCGCCGCCTTGCTCGCGGGAGCCACCGCATCCTCGAGATCGAGGATCAGCGCGTCCGCCCCCGAGCCTGACGCCTTGTCCATGCGATCAGGCCGGTCGCCGGGTACGAACAGGAGCGAGCGCAGTCTCATGCCCTGCTCAGCATTGCCGTGCGGAGACAGGAGCAGACCTCTTCGTCCCGCTGGTTGAGCATGCGATGCCTGAACACGACGATCCCCGCACCAGGCCGCGACTTGCTCTGCCGGAGCTCGACGACCTCCGTCTCGGCATGAAGCGTGTCGCCGATGAACACGGGCCGCGGCATGACGACCTGGTCGTAGCCGAGATTGGCGACGAGCGTTCCCAGCGTCGTGTCGCCGACGGAGAGGCCGACCATCAGCCCGAACGTGAAAATGCCGTTGACGACGATCCGGCCGAACTCCGTCGCTGCCGCATATTCGGCGTCGAGATGAAGCGGTTGGGGATTGTGGGTGAGGGTCGTGATGAGGACATTGTCGATGTCGGTCACCGTGCGACGAAGATCGTGGGCGATATGATCGCCGACGGTCCACTGGTCGAAGAACTTGCCCGGCATCATTCCACCCTTTTCCAGATCCGTTCAGGACCTCACGACTGCGGCGCCACGCGGACGAGCAACATTCCCTCGCCAACCTGATCGCCCACCGCAGCGACGAGTTCGGCGACCGTTCCGTCGAACGGAGCGGTCAGCGAATGCTCCATCTTCATCGCCTCGAGCGTGACGAGTTTCTGGCCTTCGCGAACCATGTCGCCAGCGGCTGCGTCGACCGCGATGATCCTGCCGGGCATCGGAGAGACTATGGCGCCGTCCGCCGCGACACCGACGTGCAGGCCACGATCCTCGGCCAGGACATAGCGCTGCGCGAACCCGGATGTGAAGCGCAGGATTTCGGCGGGCGGCGAGCCCGCGGGGATACCGGCCAGCGGCACCACCAGCGTCGCTCCGGTGTCATCCCGCAGTCGCGCCGCGGCGCGCGGCGGCGCATTCAGGCGGAACCCGAGGGGCGCGATCGACGAAGCGCTGCCGGGACGCGCGCAGAGCCGGGCGGCGACTTCGGCCAGCGCTGCCGGATCGGTGACCGGCGGCGCGATCAGCGTGTCGACCGCGCGTGCGATCAGGCCGGTATCGACGTCGCCGGTCCGGAACGCCGGCGAATCGAGCAGCCGTCCGAGAAACCCGGCGTTGGTCTTGACCGGCCAGACTTCGGTGCCGGCGATACCGTCGCGCAGCAGATCGATCGCCTCGGCGCGGGTCTCGCCGCGCGCGATCAGCTTGGCGATCATCGGATCGTAGAACGGCGAGACCTCCCCGCCCGGCGCGACACCGGTATCGACCCGCAGCCGCGGCGGGAATACCAGATGATCGAGCGGTCCGATCGAAGGGAGGAAGCCGGCGGCGGGATTTTCCGCGTAGAGCCGCGCCTCCATCGCCCAGCCCGCGATGCGCAGCTCCTCCTGCCGCTGGGGCAGCGGCTCGCCGCTTGCCACGCGCAGCTGCCACTCGACCAGGTCGATGCCGGTGATCTCCTCGGTCACCGGATGCTCGACCTGGAGGCGCGTATTCATTTCCATGAACCAGATGCGGTCCGCGCGCAGCCCGTCGGAGGCGTCGGCGATGAACTCGATCGTGCCCGCGCCGACATAGTCGACCGCCTTCGCCGCCTTGACCGCCGCCGCGCAGAGATGCTCGCGCGTCGCCGCATCCATGCCCGGCGCCGGCGCTTCCTCGATCACCTTCTGGTGGCGTCGCTGCAGCGAGCAGTCGCGCTCGAACAGATGGACGATATTGCCGTGCGTATCGCCGAAGACCTGCACCTCGATATGGCGCGGGCGCTCGATATATTTCTCGAGCAGGACGTGCGCGTTGCCGAACGAAGACGTCGCCTCGCGCTGGCACGAGGCGAGCGCCTCGGCGAACTCGCCCGCCGCCTCGACCTTGCGCATGCCCTTGCCGCCGCCGCCCGCGACCGCCTTGATCAGGACCGGATACCCGATCGCGCCGGCCTGTCCGGCGAGGAAATCCGGATCCTGTCCGTCGCCCATATAGCCCGGCGTGACGGGCACGCCCGCGGCGGCCATCAAGGTCTTGGCGGCGTCCTTCAGCCCCATCGCGCGGATCGATGTGGGATCGGGGCCGACCCAGATCAGTCCCGCATCGATCACGGCCTGCGCGAATTCGGCGTTTTCGCTGAGGAAACCGTAGCCGGGGTGGATGGCCGCGACGCCGGTCGCGCGCGCGGCGGCGATGATCCTGTCACCGCGGAGATAGCTCTCGCGCGCCGGCGACGGGCCGATGTGGACGGCCTCGTCGGCCGCGCGGACGTGGAGCGCGTTCGCGTCGGCATCGGAATAGACCGCGACCGTGCGCATACCCATCGCGCGCGCGGTGCGGACGATGCGGCAGGCGATCTCGCCGCGGTTCGCGATCAGGAGCGAGGCCAGCATGATGATCTCCTATCCGATCGGCCGCATCGGCCGCGCGCGACCGTCGGCCGCAGGCCGAGCGTGGCGCACGGCGCAGCGTCCGCGCCGCCGCCCGCAGTGCCGGTGGCGAGTGGCTCGATCACATCCGAAACACGCCGAAGCTCGCACGCTCCGGGATCGGCGCGTTGAGCGTTGCGGCGAATGCCAGCCCGAGGACGTCGCGCGTCTGGGCGGGATCGACGATGCCATCGTCCCACAGGCGCGCGGTGGCGTAATAGGGATTGCCCTCGTCCTCGAACCTCTGTCGTACGGGCGCCTTGAAGGCCTCGGCCTGTTCCCCCGTCCAGCTCTCCGCGTCGCGGTGGACGGTGGCGAGCACGCTCGCCGCCTGTTCGCCGCCCATCACGCTGATCCGGGCATTGG
>CAXSHP010000259.1:0-3984 GCA_964236935.1 uncultured Sphingomonadaceae bacterium | reverse complement strand
CATCGGCCGGACGACAAGATGTCCGAGCTCGCGATCGAGCAGACCGCCGAATAGCCACCCAGTCCGGGACCGCAGCCAATGTCGATCGCCATGCAGGAAGACGCCCGCAGCTTCATTCTGCGTCGCCAGAAGATGGTGCTCGAGGCGCCGAACGGCGAAGCCGCCGCGGCGATGCTGCCGGAGATCTTCGACCGCGACCTGATAATCCACCTCAACGGCGAGCAGGTCGGTCTGGACTGGCTCGAGGAGCATGTGCGGGAGCTGCATCAGCGGCTCGAACAGACCAGCGTGGAGGTGACCCATGCGGCGCGGAATGGCAATGTCCTGATCGAGCGGCACGTCATCAGCGGCGTCGACGCGACGAGCAAGGCGCCCTGGGTGATGGAAGTGATGGCGGCCTACGAACTCACCGACGACGACAAGATCAAGACCCACTATGAGCTGGCGAACATGCGCGCCGGCGAATATTCGGGCGGCTGGTAGGCGATCGCGAGGTCGCCGCCGACGCGGCGGTCGACGCGTCGTTCAGGATCGGTCGAGCTCCTCGCGGGGAGCGAGGGTGCCCAGCACCTCGAGGAAATTGGCGCTCGAGAACACGCCGATGCTGCGGCCGTCGACGATCTCGTGGATGCTGACGCCGGTCACCTCGAACGCTCGTCCGCTCGGCCGGATGCCGAACACCGGCTGCACATGGCGGCCGCCGATGGCATAAGCGATGCCGAACCCGTCCTCGCTCGCGAACGAGGACCGCACCTTGAACGTCAGATCCTCGAACGCATCGACCTGCGCCTGGAGCATCGCGACGAGCTGCTCGACGCCTTCGGCCGGCTGGAGCGGGTTGCGGCACACGAACGCCTCCGTCATCAGCTCGCGGACGAGGGTGAAGTCGCCGTCATAGGCATCGACGTACATCTGCGTGAAACGTTGACGGTTTTCGTCTGCCGAGGACATGATAACTTCGCTCCTGGGATGACCGCTCAACGGGCTCCGACCAGCTGCTCGATCGGCGTGAAATCCTCGTCGACGCCGAACATGCGCGGCGCCAGCACGAGCAGGCTCGCGGGACTGCGCAGCATCGCGTCGGCGGCATAGCCGAGCACCTTCACGCGCTGGCCATAGGCGAGCATCTCGGCGGTCAGGGGCTCGCCCGATTCGCGGTCGAGGATGGCGATCAGGTCGGGGACCAGCGCGACCGGCCGGCCGTTGACGCGCGCGACCAGATATTCGTTGCGGATCTCGATCGTGCATTCGTCCGGGCCGGACAGCGCCTGGATGGTGGCCTGGCCCCAGTGCCAGCTGTCGCGCGTCTCATGGACGATGTCGGTGATCTTGCCGTCGAACAGGATTGTCGCCAGCCGCCCGTCCCAGCTCCCGAGATAGCCGGTGAGCGCCTCGAACACGTCGCCGACGCCGTCGCGGGCCTGGCGGATGCAGCGGCCGATCTCCAGCGTCTGCGTGAGCGTCCGCTTGACCGCGACGCGCCGCGCCTGTGCGCCCGTCATCGGATACATCGCCGCGAACGCCATCGAGCCCATCGCCCCGGTGACCACGCGGCACAGCTCCTCCGCAGTCCGGTCGTCGACCGCCTCGACGGTCACCACGTTGCCCGAATCGTCCATGATCAGCGCCGGCGTCGCCGGCACGCCGTAGATGCTGAAGGTCGTCATCTCGAGCTGCGGCACGGCGCGGCCGATGCCGTCCGCGTCGAGCACCGGCAGGCCGCTGATCGCCGACAGCGCCAGCGGGAACATCGAGTTGGCGCCGCCGATCTCCGCGCTGATCAGCGCATCGATCTTGCGGCCGTAGAAGCGTTCGCTGCGCGCCAGCAGGCGGCGCAGCAGTTTCTCGCTGACGAGATGCTCGACGATCACGGTGGGCGCGCCGATCCCGGCCACCGAGACGACGAAGGCGTCGTCGGCGATCTCGTCGCACGAGACGACCTTCGGAAAATTGCCCCGCTTGATCTGCGCGGTGACGAACAGCTCGCCGATATAGGGATCGCCCCCGCCGCCGGTGCCGAGCAGCACCGCGCCGCGCGCCATGTCGCGGATGTCCTGAACGGTGTCGACGATGAACATGTCTCGGTCAGCCTCGCAAGGGGTTCAGGCGAGCGCGGCCAGCGGGCCGACGGCGCGGACCTTGATCTGGGTGGCGCCGCCGCGCATGTGCGTCATCGGCAGCTCGACGACGTCGACGATCTCGATCTGGTCCGCCGCCGCACCGGCCTTGACGGCCGCCGCCGTGGCATCGTCCTTCGCCATCCGCAGCGCGACGTCGCGGCCGAGCACGGGTACGTCGTAGAGCTTGTCGACGCGCCCGCTGACCAACGCGATCGCCGCGCCGACCGCGTTCGCGACCTCGGCATGCGGTGGCCGCAGCACCTCGGACGTGCCCTTGAGATGGCGCGACACGATGATCGCGCCGCCGCCGACGAGCAGCAGCGGCAAGGGCGCGGCGTTCACCTTGATCTGGTCGATCGCGTCCTCGATCTGGGCGTGGATGCTGTCGAGCGCGGCGTCGACCACGTCCGGCGGGAGATCGGCGACCTTGGCGGGATCGCCGAACGCCGCCTGGCCGGCGCGGACGGCGATATCGCTCGCGGTCAGTGTCGGACCGCCGAAGATCCTGCCTTCCTCGGCCAGCCGGAAGCCGACCGAGCGCGGCCCGACCTGCCACGCGCCGCCCGCCTGCCGCACGAGACTGCCGCCGCCGACGCCGATCGAGAGCACGTCGGGCATGCGGAAATTGGTCCTGACGCCGCCGATCTGGTTGGCGGCGGTCGTCTCGCGCGGGAAGCCGCCGGCCAGGAAGCCGATATCGGTGGTGGTGCCGCCGATGTCGGCAACGATCGCGTCGGTGAGACCGCTCAGGAAGGCGGCGCCGCGGATGCTGTTGGTCGGGCCGGCCGAGCAGGTCATGATCGGCAGCGCCGCCGCCGTCTGCGTGGTCAGCAGCGTCCCGTCGTTCTGGCTGATGAAGATCGGCGCCGCGATCGCGAGATCGGCGATCGCCTGCTCCAGCGAGCGGACGACCTGGAGGCCGAGCGCGGCGAGGCTCGCGTTGATCACCGCGGCGCTTTCGCGATCGACCAGCCCGAGCCCGCCGACGTCGGACGACAGCGTGATCCGGGCGTCGGGCATCTCCTCCAGCACGATGGCGCGGGTCCGCTCCTCGAGATCGGGGCGGATCGGCGCGAAGTTGGCGGAGATCGCGACGGTGCGCAGGCCCTTGCCGCGCGCATCGATCGCCGCCGCGCGGATCGCCGCCTCGTCGAGCGGGGCATAGTCCTTGCCGGTATAGAAGGAGCCGCCGCCCACCATATAGATCTCGCCCGCGACGATCGCGGCGACGTCGTCGGGCCAGCCGGACAGCGGCGGGACGCCGTCACCCTTCGGCAGCGACACGCGCAGGATCGCCACCGGCGTCAGATCGCGCCGCTGCACGAACGCGTTGACGAACTGCGTCGTGCCGATCATCACCGCCTCGATCGCGGCGCGATCGACGCCGCTCGCGTCGAGAATATGCGTGACGGCATTGACCACCCCGGTCCGCACGTCGGCCGTTGTGAAGCTCTTCGCCGTCGCCACCACGTCGCGACCGCACAGCAGCGCCGCGTCGGTGTTCGTGCCGCCGACATCGATGCCCAGCCTGAACCGCCTGCCGCGCGCACCATCCTGATCTGACATCATCCCCCGCATCCGTCCGCGCTCGCTTCCCCGGCACGATCATAGCCGCTCGGAAAAACCACGCATCGCGCGCGACGGGTAGTCGCGGCAATAATCGGAGGAGCAAGCCGGACGAGCCTCGCGCTGACTTGCAATCCGGGCCGCTCCTCTCTTCGTGCGGGGATCCGCGCTCCTTGACCGCGTATCCGCCGGCTGCCTCGACCGCTATCCCGCCGATCCATCGATCTTCCCGTTCCGACCGCAGCGACGCGTCAGGATCGCGCCTCGAACACCAGGATCTTCAGCCGGTCGCCTTCCC
>CAXSHP010000258.1:0-3998 GCA_964236935.1 uncultured Sphingomonadaceae bacterium | reverse complement strand
ATCGCGCTGTTCCAGCCCAACGATTTCTACCCCGACGACGACGCCTATCTGGAGGCGCTCGCCGAGGCGATGCGGCCCGAGTATGAGGCGATCGTCGGCGCGGGACTGATCCTCCAGCTCGACAGCCCCGACCTCGGGCTGGGCCGGCACATGATGTTCAAGGACCGGCCCGAGGAGGAATATCTCGCCCGCATCGAACGGCATGTCGCGGTGCTCAACCACGCGCTGCGCAACGTGCCGGCCGCGCAGGTCCGCATGCATGTCTGCTGGGGCAATTACGAGGGACCGCACCATTGCGACGTCGAGATGGCGTCGATCCTGCCGGTATTGATGAAGGCCAGGCCGGCGGGGCTCCTGTTCGAGACCAGCAATCCGCGCCACCAGCATGATTGGGAAGCCTTTCGCGAGCAGGCGTCCGGCATCCCTGAGGACAAGATCCTGATCCCCGGCGTGATCGATTCGACGACCAACTTCATCGAGCATCCGAAAGTCGTCGCCAATCGCATCCTCCAGTTCACCGACATCATCGGTGCCGACCGCGTGATCGCGGGCACGGACTGCGGCTTCTCGACGTTCGCGGGCTTCGGCGCGGTCGATCCGGAGATCGTGTACGCCAAGCTGGCCGCGCTTGCGGAGGGTGCGGCGCTCGCCTCCCGGCGGCTGGCGGCGTGACGCCCGCGCAGCGTGCCCGCTTCCTGCGGCCTCGATCCGCGCCAACCCGAGCCGAGTCGCGCGTCGTCGATTGACTGCGAATGCAGCTGGCGCCATGATCGCTCGCTTGAAGCGGCGGACTCCCTGCCCGTCGCTCCGGCGCGGGCGACATTCGGATGTTCTTGGGCATAGACGTTGGGACGTCGGCGGTAAAAGCGATCGTGCTCGACGAGGCAGGTGCAATCGTCAGTCGAGGATCGGCCCCGCTCGCCGTCCAGCGCCCGTTCCCGCGCTGGTCGGAGCAGGAACCCGACGACTGGTGGCTGGCCACCGAAGCCGCCGTGCGAACGATCGATCCGGCCACCCGGCGCTCGATTCGCGGGATCGGCCTCGCCGGCCAGATGCACGGTGCGGTCCTGCTCGGCGCGGACGATCGCCCCCTGCGTCCGGCGATCCTGTGGAACGATGGACGCAGCGACGTCGAATGTGCGGAGCTGACGGCGGCGGTCCCGGCGCTTCGGCAGATCACCGCCAATATCGCCATGCCGGGCTTCACCGCTCCGAAGCTGCTGTGGGTCGGAAAGCACGAGCCGGCGCTGTTCGAGCGGATCCGCACCGTGCTGCTGCCCAAGGATTTCGTGCGCCTGTGCCTCAGCAACGACAAAGCGTCGGACCTGTCCGATGCGGCCGGCACGCTGTGGCTCGACGTCGCCCGGCGGCGCTGGAGCGGCGAGATGCTCGCCGCCTGCGGGCTGGACGAACGGCAGATGCCGCAGCTGTTCGAGGGCACCGGGATCACCGGTACGCTGCGGCCCGAGCTCGCCGCCCGCTGGGGCATGGCACAGGTGCCGATCGCGGCGGGGGGGAGCGACAATGCCGCGGGCGCGGTCGGCGTCGGTGTGGTCCGCGATGGCGATGCGCTGCTCTCGCTCGGCACCTCCGGCGTGATCTTCGTCGCCACCGACGCGGTGCGGCCCAATCCGGCGCGCGCCGTCCATGCCTTCTGCCATTGCCTGCCCGGTCTCTGGCACCAGATGAGCGTCCATCTTTCTGCCGCCTCCTGCATCGACTGGGTCGCGCGGCTGACCGGCACGACGGGCGCCGCCGAACTGTTTGCGCGCGCGGAGGCTGCCGGACCCGGTGCCGGAGACGAGATCTTCCTGCCCTACCTCTCGGGCGAGCGCACGCCGCACAACGATACGCGGGTGCGCGGCGCCTTTCTCGGGCTGGATCACGACACCGATGCCGGCCGGCTCGCGCAGGCGGTGCTTGAGGGCGTGGCCTTCGCGTTGGCCGACGGGCTCGACGCGCTACGCGATGCCGGCACGGACGTGGCGCAATTGTCGGTGATCGGCGGCGGCGCGCGCTCGGCCTATTGGGGGCGGCTCATTGCCGCCGCCTTGGAAGTCCCGCTCGTCTATCTGAAGGACAGCGAGGTCGGTCCCGCGCTCGGTGCCGCCCGGCTCGCCCAGATCGCCGTCGACGGCGGCACGCCCGAGCAGGTCTGCGTCGCCCCGCCGATCGTGCGTCAGATCGATCCCGAACCCGAGCTCATCGATCAGCTCGCTCCCCGCAAGGCCCTCTTCCGCCAGGCCTATCCCCGCATCGCTCCCCCGAGAGGTTCATCATGATGACCAGTGCCGCCGACTATTTCGCCGAGCTGCCCACGATCCGCTACGAAGGGCCGGACAGCGACAACGAACTCGCCTACCGGTTCTACGACAAGGACCGCGTGGTATTCGGCAAAACGATGGCGGAGCAGCTGCGCTTCGCCGTATGCATGTGGCACAGCTTCTGCTGGCAGGGATCGGACGTGTTCGGGCCCGGCACCTTCCACCGACCCTGGCAGGCGCACGCCCATTCGGGCGAAGCGGCGGCGATGAAGCGCGAGGTTGCGTTTCAGTTCGTCGGCAAGCTCGACCTGCCCTTTTATTGTTTTCACGACGTCGACGTGATGGAGGCGGGCGACACCGCCGCCGACTACGGACGCAACTTCGCCACCGCCGTCGATCATCTGGAGCGCTTGCAGGCCGACAGCGGCATCGGGCTGTTGTGGGGCACCGCCAACCTGTTCTCCCACCCGCGCTATGCCGCTGGCGCCGCCACGAACCCGGATCCGGAGGTGTTCGCGTGGAGCGCGATGCAGGTCCGGGCCGCACTGGAGGCGACGCACCGCCTCGGCGGCGCCAATTACGTGCTGTGGGGCGGCCGCGAAGGTTATGAGACGCTGCTGAACACCGACTTGACCCGCGAGCTCGACAATTTCGGCCGTTTCCTCAGCCTGGTCGTCGAGCACAAGCACCGGATCGGCTATTCCGGCACGATCCTGATCGAGCCCAAGCCGTTCGAGCCGACCAAGCACCAGTACGATTTCGACACCGCCACCGTCTACGGCTTCCTCAAGCGCTACGGGCTCGAGAACGAGGTTCGCGTCAACATCGAGGCGAACCACGCGACGCTCGCCAGCCACAGCTTCGAGCATGAGATTGCGCTGGCCGGCACGCTCGGCATCTTCGGCTCGATCGACGCCAACCGCGGCGACCCGCAGAACGGCTGGGATACCGACCAATTCCCCAATTCGGTCGAGGAGATGACGCTGGCGATGCTGGAGATCGTCCGCGCCGGCGGCTTCACCAACGGCGGATTCAATTTCGACGCCAAGGTCCGCCGCCAATCCGTCGACGCGGAGGACATGCTGCACGGCCATATCGGCGGTGTCGACGTGGTGGCGGCGGCGCTGCTGAACGCCGAGAAGCTGATCGAGGACGGGCGTCTGGACGGCTTCAGGAAGGCGCGCTACGCCGGCTGGGAAGGCGAATTGGGCCAGCTCATCCACCGCGACGGCACCAGCCTGGCCGACGTCGCCGATCTGGCGATCGGGCGCGACCTGGCGCCGCAGCATCGCTCGGGCCGCCAGGAGCGGCTCGAGAACATCGTCAACCGCTTCGTTTAAGCGCGGCGGAACGGATCATAGCGACGGCGAAGGAGCAGCGGGATGGCAGACGGCACGATGACCGAAGAGCAGGTCAACATCGGCTTCATCGTCACGATCGTCGCGGTGGCGACGATCGGCGGCTTCATGTTCGGCTACGACTCGGGCGTCATCAACGGCACGCAGAAGGGACTGGAGGCGGCGTTCGATCTCGGTCGGCTGGGGGTCGGCGTCAACGTTGGTGCGATCCTTATCGGTTCGTCGATCGGCGCGTTCGTCGCCGGACGGCTGGCGGATCGCATCGGGCGCCGGTCGGTGATGATCGTGGCGGCGGTGCTGTTCATCTTCAGCGCGCTGCTGGCCGGCGCGGCGCCGTCGTCGACCGTCTTCATCTTCGCGCGGATCGTCGGCGGCC
>CAXSHP010000257.1:1944-4001 GCA_964236935.1 uncultured Sphingomonadaceae bacterium | reverse complement strand
TCTCGCCGACGCAGACGATCGCGGTCAGCCCGGCCGCGATCGCCGCCGCGGCCTTGGCGCGGACCTCGGCGTCGGTCTCGTGCTGGTCGGCGCGCCGTTCGCTGTGGCCGACGATGACATAGTCCGCGCCTGCATCGCGCAGCATCGCCGCCGAGATGCAGCCGGTATGCGCGCCCTTCGCTTCCGAATGGCAATCCTGCCCGCCAAGCGCCAGCCCCGGCTGGCGCGCGTGCGCCGCCGCGATCAGCGTGAACGGCGGGCAGATCGCCATGTCGAGGCCCGGTGCCGCCTTCGCCGCCGCGGCGATGGCGTCGAGCTCGGCCAGCGCGGCGCGATCCCCGTTCATCTTCCAATTGCCGGCCACCAGCTTGCGCAACGCCATCGTCGTCCCCTTTTGCTGCGGCGCGGCATAGCAAGCCCGTCCGCTTGCGCCTAGCTTGAAGCGATCGTGCGCCGCCTCTATGGCGAGCCTCACGCCCCCCGAACCAGCGGACCTTGCGATGATCCAGTTCTTCCGCCGTGCGCTTTCCTCCTGGCTGGTGCTCGGCCTGCTCGCGCTGGTGCTCGTGGCGTTCATCATCACCGGGGTCGGCCGCATGCCCGGCGGCGGAACGACGGTCGCTGGCGGCAGCACCGTCGCCACCGTCGGCCGCCGCGCGATCAGCACGACCGAGCTCGAGCAGCGCACGCGCCGCGAGCTCGAGACCGCGCGGCAGCAGAACCCCGGGCTCGATCTCGCCACCTTCGTCGGCAGCGGCGGCTATGACGAGACGGTCGAGCAGACGATCTCCTCGCATGCGGTCGAGCTGCTCGCCGCGCGTGAGGGAATCGCCGCCAGCAAGCGGCTGATCGACGGCGAGATCGCGAGCATCGGCGTGTTCAAGGGTCCCGACGGGAAATTCAATCGCGCGGCGTTCGATGCCGCGCTCCAGCAGCAGCGCATGTCCGAAACGCAGCTGCGCGACGAGATCGCGTCCGATTCGGTCAAGCGCCAGCTGCTCCTGCCGATCGCCACCGCCGCGCGCGTGCCCGCGGGGCTCGTCATGCCCTATGCCTCGCTGCTGCTCGAGGCACGCGAGGGTATGATCGGCGTCGTGCCGACCGCGCTGATGGCCGGCGGCACGCCCCCGAGCGAGGCCGAGATCGCCGCTTTCTACCAACGCCACATCGCCGCTTACACTTTGCCCGAACGCCGCGTGCTGCGCTATGCGCTGTTCGGTAGCGACACCGTCGCCGCCCGCGCTGCGCCGAGCGAGGCCGAGATCGCGACCGCCTATCGCACCGACGCCGCGACCTATGCCGCGCGCGAGACGCGCGAGCTGTCGCAGGTCGTGCTCAACAGCGCGGAGAAGGCGCGCGCGTTCGCCGCCAAGCTCGCCGACGGCACGCCGTTCGATCGCGCCGCGGCCGAGGCCGGCTTTACTCCCGCCGACACCAAGGTCGGCCGCAAGACCCGCGCCGAATTCGCCGCGCTCGCCTCGCCTGCGGTCGCCGCCGCCGCGTTCGCCGCGCCCCAGGGCGGGGCGAGCGCACCCGCCAAGTCGGATTTCGGCTGGCATGTCGTGCGCGTCGCGGCGATCGAGACGACCCCCGCCCGCTCGCTCGCCGCGGTCCACGACGAGATCGCCGCGCAGCTCACCAAGCGCAAGACCGACGACGCGCTGTCGGACATGGTCGCATCGATCGAGGATGCGGTCGGCAACGGCTCGAGCTTCGACGACGTGCTCAAGTCGAAGGCGCTGACCGCGGTCGTCACCCCGCCGCTGCTCGCCAACGGCACCGCGCCCGGCGTCGCGGACTGGCACGCCCCGCCCGAGGTCGCCGCGCTGCTCAAGCCCGCGTTCGACACCAGCACCGACGAGGATCCGACCGTCGAGACGGTCGTCCCCGCCCAGCGCTTCGCCTTGCTCGGCGTGACCAGGATCGTCCCCGCCGCGCCGGTCCCGCTCGCCCAGGTGCGCGCGCGCCTGCTCGCCGATTTCGGCCGGGAGCGCGCCCTGCAGCGCGCCAAGGCGGTGGCGAGCGCGCTGCTCGCCAAGGTCGGCGCGGGCATGCCG
>CAXSHP010000257.1:0-1934 GCA_964236935.1 uncultured Sphingomonadaceae bacterium | reverse complement strand
CGTCGCCCACGGGGCGGGCGTATGAGCGGTCCCTTGCGCAGCCCCGCCGACCTCAAGGGCAAACGGGTCGCGATCCGGACCTTTCAGACGACGCTGTCGCTGCTCGCCAAGGTCGGCGCGGGCATGCCGCTCCCCGCCGCGTTCGCCGGCGCCGCGATGCACCTGCCCCCGCCGCAGCAGGCGGGCGGCAAGCGGCTCGATCTCGCCCGCGCCGGGCAGCGCGTGCCGCCCCCGCTCGCCTTGCTGTTCTCGATGAGCCCCGGCAGCGTCAAGCTGCTCGAGGCGCCGGCCCGGCAGGGCTGGTACGTGATCAAGCTCGATCGCGTGATCCCCGGCGACGCCTCGACCACGCCGGGCCTGATCGACGCCACCCGCGGCCAGCTCGCCAACGTCGTGGGCGAGGAATATGTCGAGCAGTTCGCCAACGCCGCGCAGGCCGAGGTCGGCGTCAAGCGCGACGACGCGGCGATCGCCCGGCTCAAGGCGCAGCTGCGCGGCGGCGGCGCCGGCGACGCGCCCTGATCCGGTGACGACCGATGCCACTGGCGCCGCCGATGCCGCCGCCGCCGCCGCGCTCGCCGCGGGCCGGCCCGCGCTCGTCTGGCGGCGCCAGATCGCCGACACCGACACGCCGGTCTCCGCCGCGCTCAAGCTGATCGAGCCGGGGCGCGGCGATTTCCTGCTCGAATCGGTCGAGGGCGGCGCGACCCGCGGGCGCCACAGCCTGCTCGGCCTCGCCCCCGACCTGCTGTTCCGCGCCGCCGGCGAGCGCGCCGAGATCAACGCGCGCTGGCTCGACGACCGCGCGGCGTTCGCCCCTTGCGCGGAGCCGACGCTCGCGGCGTTGCGCGCCTTGGTCGCGCGATGCCGGATCGAGGTCCCCGCCGGGCTGCCCGCCGCGCTCGCCTGCCTGGTCGGCTTCTTCGCCTACGAGACGGTCGGGCTGGTCGAGCGCCTGCCCCGCCCCGCGCCCAACCCGCTCGATCTGCCCGACATGCTGTTCGTCCGCCCGACCCTGATCCTGGTGTTCGACCGGCTGACCGACGAGCTGTTCCTGGTCGCGCCGGTCTGGCCGGGCGCGAACGGCGGCGTGCCCGAGGCGATCGAGCGGATCGAGGCCGCGCAGGCGAGGCTGGCCGCCCCGCTCCCCGCCCGCACGTCTGCCGCAACGCCGACCCCGCCGTCGACGGACCTCGCGCCCGTCCTGCCCCCGGGCCGCTACGGCGAGATGGTCGTCGCGGCGAAGGACTATATCGGCGCGGGCGACATCTTCCAGGTGGTCCTTGCCCAGCGCTTCACCGCGCCGTTCGCCCTGCCGCCGTTCGATCTCTATCGCGCGCTGCGGCGGATCAATCCGTCGCCGTTCCTTTATTATCTCGATCTGCCCGGCTTCGCCTTGATCGGTTCGAGCCCCGAGATCCTGGTCCGTGCGCGCGACGGCGAGGTCACCATCCGCCCGATCGCCGGCACCCGCCCGCGCGGCAAGACCGACGCGGAGGATGCCGACAATCGCGCCGGCCTGCTCGCCGATCCCAAGGAGCGCGCCGAGCATCTGATGCTGCTCGATCTCGGCCGCAACGACGTCGGCCGCGTCGCGCAAGCCGGCAGCGTGCGCGTCACCGACAGCTATATGGTCGAGAAATACAGCCACGTGATGCACATCGTCTCGAACGTCACCGGCCGCCTCGATCCCGCCAAGGACGCGCTCGACGCGCTCTTCGCCGGCTTTCCGGCCGGGACCGTGTCGGGCGCGCCCAAGGTCCGCGCGTGCGAGATCATCGCCGAACTGGAGCCCGAGACGCGCGGCGCCTACGCCGGCGGCGTCGGCTATTTCTCGCCCGACGGATCGATGGACTCGTGCATCGTGCTGCGCACCGCGGTGGTGAAGGACGGCACCATTCACGTCCAGGCCGGCGCCGGCATCGTCGCCGACA
>CAXSHP010000256.1:0-4030 GCA_964236935.1 uncultured Sphingomonadaceae bacterium | reverse complement strand
AACGCGGCGGCGAGGCGCCGCTGCTGCTCAAGGCCGATCGCGAGGCGACGGTGCACCGCCGGGTGCCGCTCGATCTCATCGTCCTGCCGCGCCGGCACGAGGGCAAGATCACCGGCGTTTCGATCCACGCCGGATTGTGGACCTCGGCGGCCTTGTCCGCGCCGCCCGATCGGGTGCCGATGCTGCGCGCGCGCCTGGCCGCGATCGAGGCGAAGTTCGGCTTCGATCCGGCAGGCCACGCCGGCAAGGCGCTGCGCCATACGCTGTCGGTGCTGCCGCATGATCTGCTGATCGGGCTGTCGTCGGCCGCGCTCGAGGGGCTCGCGCTTACCGCGATGTCGCTGAGCGATCGGCCGCGGCCGAAGCTGGTGCTGATCGAAGGCCCGCTCGGCAGCAATCTGTTCGCGTTCGTCTGGCTGCCGCGCGACGAGCTGACCACCGCGCGCCGCGTCCAGATCGGCGCGATGATCGCCGAGGCGGCCGACGCCGCGGTGTCGAGCTGGTCGATCGAGCTTGGCGACGGCGATCTCGCGCTGATCCGCTACACGCTCAACACCCGACCCGGCCGGCGCGCGCCCGATGCCGCGGCGCTCGACCTGGCGATCAAGCAGATGGTGCGCGGCTGGGCGCCGGCGCTCGAGGCCGCACTTGCCGAGCTGGTCTCCGCCAATCGCGCGACGCGGCTCGGGATCACCTATGGCGCCGCTTTCCCCCCGGCCTATCGCGCGCGCTACAGCGCCGGCGATGCGGCGCGCGACGTGCTGCGCCTCAACGATCTGGCGGACGATCGCCAGCGCTCGGTGCGGCTCTATCGGCTGGCCGACGAGGCCGCGGCGCAGCTGCGTCTCAAGATCTACCGGCTCGGCGGGCTGGTGCCCCTGTCCGACGTCGTGCCCGTGCTCGAGAATTTCGGCTTCCGCGTGCTCAAGGAAACCCCGACCCGGCTCGACGGAGAGGGCGGCAACATCCACGAATTCGTCGTCGAGATGGCCAATGCCGCGCCCGCCGCCGCGCTGCTCGACCGTGCGGCGGTGATCGAGGGCGCGATCGCGGCGGTGCTCGAGGCGCGCGCGGAGAATGACGCGTTCGATCAATTGGTCGTCTCGGTCCCGCTCGCGCCGCGCGAGGTCGTTTTGCTGCGCGCCTGGTTTCGTTACCTGCGCCAGACCGGCCTCGCTTACGGCCTCGCCACCGTGGTCGAGGCGCTGCGCAAGGCGCCCGAGATCGCGCGCGGGCTGCTCGCCTTGTTCGATGCGCGGCACGATCCCGCCGTCGCGAAGAAATCCGAGGCGCTCGCCACGGCGGCCGATGCGGCGATCGACGCCGGGCTGGCGCAGGTCGCGGCGATCGACGACGATCGCATCCTGCGCCGCTTGCGCGCGGTCGTCGCGGCCACGTTGCGCACCAACGCCTTCACCGCGGCGGCAGACGAAGCGCTCGCGTTCAAGTTCGACAGCCAGGCGATCCCCGGCCTGCCGGCGCCGCGGCCGTGGCGCGAGATCTGGATCTATTCGCCGCGCGTCGAGGGCATCCACCTGCGCGGCGGCCCGATCGCGCGCGGCGGCATCCGCTGGTCGGACCGGCGCGACGATTTCCGCACCGAGATCCTCGGGCTGATGAAGGCGCAGGTCGTCAAGAACGCGGTGATCGTGCCGACCGGCGCGAAAGGCGGCTTCTACCCCAAGCAGCTGCCGCTGCCGGCCGACCGCAAGGCCTGGCTCGCCGAGGGCACCGAGAGCTATCGCGTGTTCATCCGCGCCTTGCTGTCGGTCACCGACAATATCGTCGACGGCGCCGTGGTCCATCCCGCGGGCATCACGATCCGCGACGGCGACGATCCCTATTTCGTCGTCGCCGCCGACAAGGGCACCGCGAGCTTCTCCGACATCGCCAACGAGATCGCGGTCGGCCACGGCTTCTGGCTGGGCGACGCGTTCGCCTCGGGGGGCAGCCAGGGCTACGATCACAAGGCGATGGGGATCACCGCCAAGGGCGCGTGGATCTCGGTCACCCGCCACTTCGCCGAGCTGGGCGTCGACGTGCAGACCCAGCCGATCCTCGTCGCGGGCTGCGGCGACATGTCGGGCGACGTGTTCGGCAACGGCATGCTGCTGTCGCAATCGATCAAGCTCGTCGCGGCGTTCGACCATCGCCACATCTTCCTCGATCCCGCGCCCGATCCGGCGAGGAGCTGGACCGAACGGAGCCGCATGTTCGCGCTCCCCGCGTCGTCGTGGGCGGATTACGACGCCAAGCTGATTTCGCACGGCGGCGGCGTGTTTCCGCGCAGCCAGAAGGCGATCCCGCTCTCCGCCGAGGTCAAGGCGCTGCTCGGCGTCGCGGCGGACACGCTCGATCCGTCGGGGCTGATCAACGCGATCCTCAAGGCCAAGGTCGATCTGTTGTGGTTCGGCGGCATCGGCACCTACATCAAGGGCGAGGCCGAGAACCATATCGAGGTCGGCGATCCGGCCAATGACGCGCACCGCGTCAACGGCGGCCAGGTCGGCGCCAAGGTGATCGGCGAAGGCGCCAACCTCTCGACCACCCAGGCGGGGCGGATCGAGTTTGCGCGCGCCGGCGGGCGGATCAACACGGATTTCATCGACAATTCGGCGGGCGTCGATTGCTCGGACAACGAGGTCAATATCAAGATCGCGCTCAACCGCGAGATGATCGAGGGGCGGCTGCCGTTCGACGAACGCAACGCCTTGCTCGTCGCGATGACCGAGGAGGTCGCCGCGCTGGTGCTCGAGGACAATCGGCTGCAGACGCTCGCTTTGTCGATCGCCGAGCGCGGCGGCGCCAAGGCGCTGCCGTCGCAGGTGCGGATCATCGAGATCCTCGAGGCGAGCGGCCGGATCGACCGCGCGGTCGAGGGGCTCGAGAACAATGAGGAACTGCTCCGCCGCGGCCAGGATCATCGCGGGCTGACCCGGCCCGAGCTCGCCGTGCTGCTGGCGCACGGCAAGCTCGCGCTCCAGGCGGCGATCGAGGCGGCGCGGCTGCCCGACGATCCGACCTTGCGGCCCGTACTCCACGCCGCCTTCCCCAAGGCGATGGTCGCGCAGCATGCCGCCGCGATCGATGCGCACCGCCTGCGCCGCGAGATCGTCGCGACCAAGATCGCCAATATCGTGGTCAACCGGCTCGGCATCGTCGCGCCGTTCGAGCTGGCCGAAGAAGGAGGCGTCGCGCTGGCGCAGGTGGCGACCGCGTATGAGGCAGCCGACGCGATCTTCGGGCTCGCCGAACTCTGGCGCGCGATCGAACGCGAGCCGATCGAGGAGACCGCCCGGCTGACCCTGCTCGATGCCGCGGCGCGCAGCGTGCGACTGCATATCGCCGACATCCTGCGCGCGTCGGCGCCCGACGCTTTGCCCGGCGAAATCGCAGCCACGCTCGGTCCGGGGGTCAAGCGGCTCGAGGCGGTGGTCGACGATCTGTTCACCGCCGAAATGCGCATTGGCGCAAGCGCGCTCGGGACCCGGCTCGCCGCGACCGGAGCGACGCCGGCGCTGGTTGCCCGCCTGGTGCGCCTCGATGCGGTCGACGGCGCGATCGGCACCGCCGCGCTCGCGCAGCAGCTCGGCATTTCGGAGCTCGCCGCGACTGGCGCCTATGTGCGCCTCGGCGAAGCATTGGCGCTCGACTGGGCGAAGACGGCGGCCCAGCGCTTCGCTTCGTCCGATCCGTGGGAGCGGCTGCTGACCGCCGGGCTGGTGCGCGACTTCGAGCAGCTGCGCCTCGATTTCCTCGTGCGCGCCGGCGGCAAGGAGCCGCTCGCCGCGGTCGAGCGATGGCTGACGGCGCAGGCGCCGCGGGTGGCGCAATTCAACGCGCTGGTCGCGCGTGCGCGCGCGACGACGACGCCGAGCGCGGCGATGCTCGCCCAGATCGGCGCGCAGGCGCGGACCTTGCTCGCCCGCTGAAGCAGTCCGCGCCATTCAGGCAGCCGCTTTTGCGCGGCTGCGGATCTGTCGTGGGACGGGCCAGCTATCAGCTTTGCGTATAACTGAATGCGTCAAAT
>CAXSHP010000255.1:0-4039 GCA_964236935.1 uncultured Sphingomonadaceae bacterium | reverse complement strand
CTGGTGGGCGGTGACGGGCTCGAACCGCCGACATCCTCCGTGTAAAGGAGGCGCTCTACCAACTGAGCTAACCGCCCGCCGGCACCGAATGCCATCGCCTTGGCGGCACGGCAAGCCCGCCCGAGCCGATCGCCTGGAGCAAGGTTCAGGGTCGGATGACACTCGCTTGAATCGTTCCCCGGCGAAGGCGGGGGTCCAGCCCCCAACAAACCGTCCTGGTCTAGTCTGGACCCCCGCCTCCGCGGGGGAACAAGCGAGGCAAGCTAAAGTCATCAGGGTCTAGACGCTGACCGCGGCGATCTGCCGCGCGGCGGCCAGATAGGAGGTCATCGCCTGCGCCGTCGAATCGGACAATTCGATGAACACCCGCCGCCCGTCGATCGGATCGGCGCGGCGGATGAAGATAAGGTGCTCGGTCATCGAGCGGATCCAGCGCAGCGCGGTCGTCGGCGGCACCGCGGCGGCGATGCACAGGCTCGATACGGCGACGCCGCGTCGTTCGATCCTGGCGGCCATCAGATCGAGCAGCATGTCCCACGCCGGGTCGGCGAACAGATCGGCCGGAAAGAATTGCTCGCGCAGCCGGCGCGCGCGGATGATCGCGCGGATCGCCGCGGCGTCGATTTCCGGCGTCGCGCTGTCGTCGCCGCGATAGCCGCGGCGGCGCTCGGCCATGCCCGTGCCGTCGTCGATGTTCGACAGCGAGGCGAGCGCACGCGCGATCCGCCCGACTTCCTCGCTCAATTCCATCAGCCGGCTCGCACCGCTCTCCGCGCCGATGTCGTGCAGCGACAGCCGTCGCGCGGCGCAGGCCGCCGCGATCGCCGCGGTGCGCTGGCCGGGCTCGGGATCGGCCAGCAGCGTCACGTCGGGATGGCTGATCCGCGCTGCCGCGACGTCGATCAGCCCGGTCGGCACGATCACCACGCCGGCATAGCGCCGCTCGCGCGCGGCACGATCGATCCGGTCGAACAGTGCATCGAGCATCGGGCCGGGATCGCGCCGCACGTCGACTACGACCGCGGTGAGCCCGGCCTGAAGCTCCAGCCGCTCGGCCGCCTGCGCAATCGGCAGCGCCGCGATCAGGCGGGCCCCGGCCGCCTGCACCGCTTGCTCGGCGCTGCCGCGATCATGCTCGTTGTCGGCGAACACCAGCACGGCCGGCGCCTCGCCGTAATCCGTCGCGCCCAGCGCCCCCGCGGTCATGCCTGCCCCCTGTTCGACCTCTGTTCCGCTACTGCCGTCGATTCGGACCAAAGTCAGCCCGGCTTTATGCCATTTCGGTGGAAAATCGTGACTCGTCCCGAAAAAACAGCGCGCGTAGCCATCGTGCCGAACGAATAGGTCGTATGTCCGCCGATCCTGAAGAGCAAATTGGATAGGCAAACCCTCCGTTTCGGATATTCTTTACAAGCGCGTCATTTCCCCCGGGCGATCATCTGCGTCCATGCCGCCAGTTCGTCGATCTGATCGGCCAGCAGCCGGATCACGCCGACATCCGCGCGCTCGGCATCCGCCGGCTGCATCGCCCCGCCGATCGTCGCCTGGAGTCGTTCGAGCTCGAACAAGGTCGCGGCGATTCGCGCCCGCGTTACGGCCAGTCTGGTGCTGCGGGCCGGGGATACGGCGATGCCGGCGACGAGCAGCTCGGCCTCTTCGAGCGTCATGCGCGCCGATCGCAGGAGCAGACGCCGGGCCTCGCGCCGATCGACGATCCTGCGCCGCGTGACGCTGTCGGTGCGGGGCGATCGGCGCCGTTCGGCCGGCGCCCGCTCGGTCCACCACGGACTGGTTCGATCCATCACATTGCCGGCCATATGCGCCTCCAGCGCCCCCGGCGGCATTAAGCGCCACAGCGATTAGGGAAACGGCAATGGTCGGCGGTGGCCCAATCCGCAATTTCCGCAGAAATAAACATCGGCTCGGCGGCGGCTTCGTTAACGCGCTCTTTACCATATTCGGCAACTATCGCTCATCGCCAACCTTTCGCGAGACGCCCGATGCCGACCACCCGCCCCGCCCCCCGGAATCCGCCCCGTCTCTCGCTGATCGCGCGCCTGTTTCCCCGGCGCGAACTGT
Source organism: uncultured Sphingomonadaceae bacterium (assembly GCA_964236935.1). Lineage (GTDB taxonomy): Bacteria > Pseudomonadota > Alphaproteobacteria > Sphingomonadales > Sphingomonadaceae > Solisphingomonas. Next base: position 1,960 of record CAXSHP010000255.1, on the reverse strand, counting down.
TGCTCAAGCGCAGCTGGATCATCGGCGGTTACGGCCGCCCCCTGCCGAAGCGACCCGGCATCATCGACACCACGGTGGCCGCGCGGCCGCTGCCGCGGCCCTATCAACTGCGCCGCGACCAGATCATCGATCCCGCGCCGGTGCTCGAATTGCGCGAAGATCAGATCATCTCCCGCGGGCTTCGGCTCAACATCCGCAACAAAGCCTATCATCCCGACGCGGCGATGCGCGCCTGACGCGCGGAACCGGGGCCGGACCCGCCCGTTGACGGTGCTCATCGAGCGAGGACGACGACATGGCCGGCAAATATACCGCGCGCAACGACCAGGGCGACCATCGCATCAAGGACGACGATCCGCTCGCGATCAGCCTGCTCAAGGACGAGCATCGCGTGTTCCGCGTGCTGTTCGACAAGGCCAATGACGGGGGCGAGGAAGACCGCATTTCCGCCGCGCGCGAGCTGTGCATGCGCCTCGCCGTCCACATGGCGATCGAGGAGGAAATCCTCTATCCGGCGCTCAAGGACGTGCTCGAGGCCGACGAGGTCAACGAGGGCATCGTCGAGCATGCCACCGGCAAGGTCCTCGCCGCCGAGATCGAGCAGCTCGACGGCACCGAGGAATTGTTCAAGTCCAAGGTCCATGTCCTCGGCGAGGTGACGATGCACCACCTCGACGAAGAGGATGAGGAGATGTTCGAGGATGCCAAGGCCGCGCATCGCGAGGGCAAGATCGATCTGGAGGAAATCGGCCTGCGGCTGCGCGCGCGCCAGGCCGAACTCTACGATCAGGTGATCAGCGACGGCGAACTCGGGCCGACCGACGAGGCGATGGTCGAAGAGATTCCGGTCGTCGCCGGCTGATCGCGGCTAGCGCTTGACGACTTTAGGTTGCCTCGCTTAATCGTTCCCCCGCGAAGGCGGGGGTCCAGACCAGACCAAGACTCTTTGTTAGGGGCTGGACCCCCGCCTTCGCGGCGGAACGATTCAAGCGAGTGTCATCCCGCCCTAATGACCCCGTTCAGGCGTCAGTGCGCCATCGCCTTGACGATATCCTCGACCATCTTCTTGGCGTCGGCGAGCAGCATCATCGTATTGTCCATGTAGAACACGTCGTTGTCGACGCCGGCATAGCCAACCCCGCCCATCGAGCGCTTGACGAACAGCACGGTCTTGGCCTTCTCGACGTCGAGCACGGGCATGCCGTAGATCGGCGAGGTCTTGTCGGTCTTTGCCGCCGGATTGGTCACGTCATTGGCGCCGATCACGAAGGCGACGTCGCTCTGCGCGAACTCGCCGTTGATGTCCTCGAGCTCGAACACCTCGTCATACGGCACGTTGGCTTCGGCAAGCAGCACGTTCATGTGCCCCGGCATGCGCCCGGCGACCGGGTGGATCGCGTATTTGACGGTGACGCCCGCTTTCTTGAGCTGGTCGCCCATCTCGCGCAGCGCGTGCTGCGCCTGGGCGACGGCCATGCCGTAGCCGGGGACGATGATCACCTGCTCGGCCTGGCTCATCAGGAAGGCGGCATCCTCGGCCGACCCGCGCTTCCACGGGCGGTCGACCTTGTCGGCGGACGCGCCCGAGTCGGTCGCGCCACCGAAGCCGCCCGCGATCACCGAGATGAAGCTGCGGTTCATCGCGCGGCACATGATGTAGCTCAGGATCGCGCCCGACGAGCCGACCAGCGCGCCGGTGATGATCATCGCGGTGTTGTGCAGCGTGAAGCCCATCGCCGCCGCCGCCCAGCCCGAATAGCTGTTGAGCATCGACACCACCACGGGCATGTCCGCGCCGCCGATCGGCACGATCAGCAGGAAGCCGATGATGAAGCTCAGCGCGGTGACGACGAAGAACACCCACGGCGCGTCGTCGGTGACGAAATAGCCGATCAACCCGAGGATCAGCGCGAGCGTGACGAGGTTGATGACGTGACGGCCGGGCAGCATGATCGGCTTG
>CAXSHP010000254.1:0-4053 GCA_964236935.1 uncultured Sphingomonadaceae bacterium | reverse complement strand
CTATCGCGTGTGGCTGTCCGAGATCATGCTCCAGCAGACCACGGTCGCGGCGGTGCGCCCCTATTTCGCGCGCTTCACCGCGCGCTGGCCCGATGTCGCCGCCCTCGCCGCCGCCGACGATGCCGAATTGATGACCGCCTGGGCCGGGCTCGGCTATTATGCCCGCGCGCGCAATCTGCTCGCCTGCGCGCGGGCGGTCGTTGCCGAACATGGCGGCGCCTTTCCGGCCGACGAGACGGCGTTGCGCCGGCTGCCCGGCATCGGCGCCTATACCGCCGCCGCGATCGCCGCGATCGCGTTCGGAGCGCGCGCGGTGGTGGTCGAGGCGAATGTCGAGCGCGTCGTCGCGCGGCTGTTCGCGCTGGCGGAGCCGCTGCCCGCGGCGCGGGCGCGCATCCACGCGCTGACCGATTCGCTGACGCTGGCGACACGCGCCGGCGATTTCGCCCAGGCGATGATGGATCTCGGCCAGACGATCTGCACCCCGCGCGCTCCCGCCTGCGCGACCTGTCCGCTGCGCGAAGGTTGCGCCGGCTGCGCCACCGGCGATCCCGCGCGCTTTCCCTACAAGGCCGCCAGGCGCGCCAAGCCGCAGCGCCGCGGCAGCGCCTATTGGCTCGAGCGCGACGGCGCGGTGCTGCTCGTCCGCCGCCCGCCCAAGGGCATGCTCGGCGGGATGCGCGGCCTGCCCGGCGGCGGCTGGAGCGGGGGCGAGCCCGACGCCGCCCCCGCCCCGGCCGACTGGCACCCGATCGGCCGCGTCGCGCACGTCTTCACCCATTTCGCGCTCGATCTCGACGTGGCTGAGCCGCTGCCGCCGGGGTTCACCGGCTCCCCGCTCGACCGCGCCGACCCGCTGCGCGCCGATCCGGCGGCGCTCGCCGTGGCGCGGCGCGATCCCGCCGCGCGCCTGCTGCGGATGGACGGCCTCGATCCGCGGATCGGCGGCGACGGGCTGCTCGACTGGGGACCGCTCGCCGAGGCGCCGGATGGCGTCGAGCTCGCCTTGCTCGGGCTGATCGACGGCGCCCCGCGCTTCGTCGCGCTGACCGGTGCGCGCGCCGCCGGACGCTCGCCGTTGCTGTTCCGCCTGCTCGATGCCTGGCCGACGAGCGAGGCCGCGACCTTCGCCGCCGCGCGCAGCCTGATCGATTGGCATACGCGCCACGGCCACTGCGCCAATTGCGGCACTCCGACGACGGTTTTCCGCGCCGGCTGGGGCCGCAAGTGCCCCGCCTGCGCCGCCGAGCATTTCCCCCGCACCGATCCGGTCGTGATCATGCTCGCCGAGCATCACGGCCGCGTCCTCGTCGGCCGGCAGGCATCGTTTCCGCCGCGTCGCTATTCGGCGCTCGCCGGCTTCCTCGAGCCGGGCGAATCGATCGAGGAAGCGGTCGCGCGCGAGCTTCACGAGGAGGCCGGCATTCGTGTCGCCGACGTCCGCTACGTCGCCAGCCAGCCCTGGCCGTTCCCGTCGCAGCTGATGATCGCCTGCATCGCCACCGCGCGCGACGACCATTTGACGATCGATCCGCACGAGCTGGAGGATGCGCGCTGGATCGATCGCGCCGGGATCGCCGCGGCGATGGCCGGGGCAGACGACGCCCCGTTCCTCGCGCCGCCGCCTTATGCGATCGCCTACACGCTGTTCCAGCGCTGGCTCGGGACAGCCTAACCCGCCGCGAGCCGCGCCCGGCCCTGGCGATAAGTGCCCAGCACGCGCACCCACTTGGTATGGAAACGCAGCTCGTCGAGCGCACGCGCGACCGCCGGATCGTCGGGATGACCAACGATGTCGGCATAGAATTCGGTCGCCGAGAAACTCGCCTCGCGCTGATAGCTTTCGAGCTTGGTCATGTTGACGCCATTGGTCGCGAATCCGCCGAGCGCCTTGTACAGCGCGGCGGGAATATTCTTCACCTCGAAGGTGAGCGTGGTCATGAACGGGCCCGCCCCCGCCGGCGCCCGCCCCGCCTGCGCGACGACGACGAAGCGCGTCGTATTGTGCGCCTCGTCCTCGATCCCCTCGCCGAGCAGCGCGAGCCCGTAGAGCTCCCCCGCCAGCCGCGGCGCGATCGCCGCGACATCGGTGCGCTCAAGCTCCGCCACTTCGGCCGCCGCGCCCGCCGTATCGGCATGCGCGATCGGCTTGAGACCACGCGCGCGCAGCCAGCGGCGGCACTGGCCGAGCGCCTGGGGGTGGCTCATCACCTCGCGCAGCTCGTCGATCGCGCCGCGCCCGAACAGGCAGTGGCGGATCGGCAGGAAATGCTCGCCGGTGATCGCCAGCCCCGATTCGGGCAGCAGGAAATGCACGTCGGCGACGCGGCCGTGGAGCGAATTCTCGATCGGGATGATCGCGCAATCGGCGCGGCCCTCGGTGACCGCGTCGAGCGCATCCTCGAAGCCGAAGCAGGGCAACGGCAATCCCTCGGGAAACGCCTCGCCCGCGGCGATGTGCGAATTGCAGCCCGGCGCGCCCTGGAACGCGACCGCGCGGCCCGGCGCGGCCGCGGCGGCGGCGGTCATCGTCGCGACGAGCGCGCGGGCGGGGGCGGGATAGCTCTCCATCGCCCGCAGCGGTTAGGGACGAGACGGCATCGCGGCAAGCGTGCTTGCGATAGTGACGCCGCGATTCTAAAGGGAGCGCGCTTTCGCGAGCGGCAGGGCGCGCGCGAACCCATAAGGACGAGCGGGCGCATGGACGATCGGACCAATACGATTGCGGGCTGGGTGCTCGCCGGCGCTGCGGTGGCGCTCGGCCTGACCATCGTCACCGGCGAATATTTCCACGCCGAGCGGCCCGAGAAGATGGGCTATGTCGTCGAGGGCGTCGAGCAGGAGGCGGGCGCCGAGGGCCCCGCCGCGCCGGCTCACCCGGTCGAATTCTATCTCGCCAGCGCCGATCCGGCCAAGGGCGAGCAGGTCTTCAAGAAATGCGCCGCCTGCCACAACGCCGACAAGGGCGGGCCCAACGCGCTCGGCCCGAATCTGTGGGGCGTGGTTGGCGAAGTGGCCGGTCAGGGCGCGGGCGGCTTCGCTTTCTCCGATGCGCTCAAGACCAAGGGCGGCGCCTGGGACTGGCAAAGCCTCGATGCCTGGCTGACCAGCCCCAAGAACTATGCCCCCGGCACCAAGATGACCTTCGCTGGTCTGTCCAAGCCCGAAGATCGTGCCGACGTCATCGCCTTCCTCAACACCCATAGCGATGCGCCCAAGCCGCTGCCGACCGCCCCGGCGGAGGCGCCCGCCGCCGCGGCCGGCACCGATGCCGGCGCCCAGCCGGGCACGAACACCGCGGGCGAAGGCGCGAAGACGCAGCCGGTCGTCACCGAGGGCCAGGCCGCGGCCGATCCCGCCGGCACCGTCACCGGCGAGGGCGCCCCGTCGACGTCGGGCCGCGCGAGCCAGGAACGCAAGTAACGCGTCGTCACCTGTTCTCGGGAGAGACCACATGAATCCCAAGCTGGTCATCCTGGGCTTTCTCATCGTCGCCACCGTGATGGAGGTCAGCGGCGACGCGATCGTCCGCATCGGCCTCGGCCAGCCGACGTGGGGCATGAAAGCGCTCTATTTCGCCGCTGGCGCGGCGCTGCTGTTCGGTTACGGCCTCGCGCTCAATCTCGCGCCGCTCGAGTTCGAGCGCGTCGTCGGCATCTATATCGCGACCTTGTTCGTCGTCTGGCAGATCATCAGCTTCATTGCATTCCGCTCGGTGCCGACGCTGCCGGTGCTGGTCGGCGGCGCGCTGATCATCGCCGGCGGCCTGGTCGTGGCGTTCTGGAGCCCGGCCGCTCACGCCAATCCGTAGAATTCCCGCACCACCGCCCACGCCTCGTCGGCGGTCTCGACGAAGCGGAACAGCTCGAGATCATTCGGCGAGATCACGCCCTCCTCGGCGAGCGCCTGGAAATCCACCACCCGCGTCCAGAATGCGCGGCCGAACAGCAGGATCGGCAGCGGCGCCATCTTGCCGGTCTGGACCAGGGTGAGCAGCTCGAACATCTCGTCGAACGTGCCGAACCCGCCGGGGAACACCGCCACCGCGCGCGC
>CAXSHP010000253.1:0-4055 GCA_964236935.1 uncultured Sphingomonadaceae bacterium | reverse complement strand
CCTGGTAGTCGGTGTAAGCAGCGGCGGCGGCATCCGGTTTCTGCTCGAAGCGCTGCGCCATCACGGGGCTGGCATGCGCCCAGTAGCGGGTCAGATAGGTGTAGAGCTCGTTGGCCATGCTCAGCATGTCGCGGGTCCGCGCGCGCTCCGCCGGCGTCTCGCCGATCATGTTGGGGGCGGGGAACATCTCCTCGAGATATTCCAGGATCGCGACGGATTGCCGGATGAAGACGCCGTCGTCGGTCTCCAGCACCGGCACCGTCCCGGCGGGATTGCGCGCGAGATGCGCGGGTTGCCGGGTCTCGCCCAGCATCGGATCGAGGAGCACCTGCTCGATCTCGATCCCCTTCTCCGCGAGGTAGACGAGCACGCGGCGGGGATACATGCCCCAGTCGAACAGATAGAGCTTCACCGACGCCTCCTGGCCAGACCGCGCCGCGCCTAGCACCTTGTGGCCCGTGTTTCGCCCGCGGCGGGGGATAGCCGCGCGCGCTACCCTTTTTCGTGCGGGTGGCCCCTCGAACGGGGCTGTCGCGCTATTCCAACCGTCGCCGCGCTACGCAAAACGACGCGGGACGAAGCGGGTGCCCGTGATCATCATTGGTTGCGCTGCACCGCTCGGGCCTGCCGGGTGCCTGACCGCAGACGTCGGCAATTTCATCGAGGGTGTGATGACGCGAACCAGATACCGGCTCGGCATCGATGTCGGCGGCACCAACACCGACGCCGTCCTGATGCACGGCAAGGACGTGGTCGCGACGGCGAAGAGCTTCACCACGTCGGACGTTCGCAGCGGCGTCGTCAGCGCCGTGAACATCCTGCTCGAGCGCGCGCAGGTCGGGCATGCGGACGTCGAGGCCGTGATGATCGGCACGACGCAGTTCGTCAACGCGTTCGTCCAGCGCCGCGAGCTCGCCTCGGTCGCGGTGATGCGCATCGCGCTGCCGAAAGGCGAGGGCGTGCCGCCGATGTCGGGCTGGCCGGACGATCTGGTCAAGGCGATCGCGCCGCAGGTCTACATGGTGGGCGGCGGCGCCCATTATACCGGGCAGGATTATGCTCCGCTCGGCCGGAGAGCATGGCGTTCGCCGGTCCGAACTGCTTCGGCATCGACGAGGATTTTCGGCCGATCGAAGAGCTTGTGCCGGCGAGCGCCTGTTAGCGTGCGAGCCGGCGGCGGACGGCCACCTGCCGCAGCCGCAGGCGCAACCGAGCGGTGCACCCCGCGCGGTCGCGCGACGCCTTTCGATTCCAAGACCCGTCTCTGGTCATCCAGAATTCTACGATGGTCGCTTGACGGTCCGCATGGCCGTCAATGGCCTTGCCGGATCATCTCCGCCGCTTTCTCGCCGATCATGATCGTGGCGGCATTGGTGTTTCCGCTGGTGATCGTCGGCATGACCGATGCATCGACGACTCGCAGACCGGCCACGCCCCGGACCCGCAGTTGCGGATCGACGACCGAGCCCTCGTCCGAACCCATCCGGCAGGTCCCCGCCGGATGCCAGGTGATGTTCGCCGTCGCGCGAATATGGTCGACCCAGTCCTGATCATTTGCAGGCGGCGCCGCCGGCTTGCGAAATCCGGTGACGATCCGCTGGAAAGCCGGCGTTTCGAAAATCCCGCTCGCCAGCCTCAGTCCCTCGACGAGCGTGGCGCGATCGTCATCGTTGCCGACCAGCTGGTGGACGATCCGCGGCAGGCTGCGTTTGCCCAATTCGATCCTGCCACGGCCCTTGGGCTTGCACAGCGACACGTAGATCGTGACGGCGGGATCGCGGTCCATCGTCGCGGCGGCGGGAGACGCGGTGGTCTCGTCCACGGTCGCGGCGAGTGGCGTGAAATGAAGCTGGATATCCGGCTCGGCGAGTTCGGCACGGGTCTTGGCGAAGCCCATCGCCTGGATGGCGGGCGAACTCATCGGCCCGGTCCGGTTCCACAGGAACTTCGCGAGATGCTTGACCATATCCACCGGGCCGGTCTGCGAGTTGAGCGTGGGCACGTTGACGAAGCGGCTCGTCGCCACCCCCGAATGCTCCTGCAGATTCTGGCCGACGCCGGGGGCATCGTGCACGACCTCGATCCCTTGCTCGCGAAGATATCCGCCAGGACCAATACCCGAGCGCATCAGCATTGCCGGACTGCCGAGCGCGCCGGCGCAGACCACCACCTCGCGTGTCGCGGCGATCCGTTCGTGCCGTCCGCCACGCACCAAGGTCACGCCGACGGCCCGGCCATCGACGATCGTAATCGTTTCGACCTCGGCGTTGGTCAGGACATGCAGGTTCGGGCGGTCGCGGATCGGTCGCAGATAGCCTTTTTCGGTGCTGCACCGCCAACCGTCCTGCTGATTGGCCTGGGTCAGGAACGCGCCGCAGGCGCTGCCGTCATTATATTCGGCGAGCGTCGGCAGGCCGGCCTCGCGGCACGCCTCGAGGAAAGTCGCGGTCAGCGGGTGGGGATCGCGGATCGGCGACACCGACAATGGCCCGGTCGCGCCATGTGCCTGGCTCGGGGCGCCATGCCACTGTTCGGAGCGGAGAAAATAGGGGAATATCTCGTCGAAGCTCCAGCCGGTCGCGCCCTGCTCGGCCCAGAGATCGAAGTCGTGGCGCGTACCGCGGATATAGACCTGCCCGTTGATCGAACTGCTGCCGCCGAGCAGGCGGCCCGCCGACCACACCCAGCGCCGGCCGTTGAGCGACTCGTCGGCATCCTGTTCGTAACACCAATCGAACTTGGGGTTGTTGATCGTCTTGGCGAAGCCGACGGGCAGCTCGACCAGGAAGGACTTCGCCTCTCCGCCCGCTTCGATCAGCACGACGGTACGATCGGGATGCTCGCTCAGGCGATTGGCGAGCACGGCGCCCGCGCTGCCCGCGCCGACGATGACGTAATCGGCGGTCGATGGAACTTCTGTCCTGGCCACGGTGACTCTCCCATCGGCGTCGCCCGGCAGCGATCGCCATTATGTGGGGACTATAACCACACGGCGTATGGCTTTTCCAGTCACTATCGGGTTACCATCGGCGGGCGGCAGTTCAGTCCTGTTGAACGAAAAACAAAACGTCGTTAGAATTGATCCCCACAGCCTGACGCAGGACAGGTTCGAGCAGGAGAGCGCGGATGGGCTACCCCCGGCGGCACCTTCGACGCGGATCGCGTCCTGGCCCGATGAAACGATGACGATCGACCTTGATGAAATCCGGCGTGGTCGCTTCCTGATCGGGGGGAAATGGACCTCGCCCCCCGGGCGACGCCTGTTCGACATCGTCACGCCGTCGGACGAGACGGTGTTCGCTTCGGTGCCTCTCGCCGAAGCGGCCGACATCAATGCTGCGGTAGCGGCGGCGCGGGATGCGTTCGACACGGGGCCATGGCCGCAGCTGTCGCACGCCGAGCGGGCCGATTATCTCTTCGCGATCGCCGATGGCATCGAAGCCGAAAGCGCCGCGATCGGAACGATATGGACGCGCGAGGTCGGCGCGCTGACCTCCCACGGCGGGCATATGGCGGCGGCGGGCGCCGGCCTGTTCCGGCATTTCGCGGGCATGGCCGCGACCTACCCGTTCGTCGAGCGTCACGCGCCGACCGCGGGCGGCGAAATCGGCCTGCTCATCCAGGAACCGGTCGGGGTCGTCGCGGCGATCATCCCGTGGAACGCGCCGATCCTGATGCTGGCGTCGAAGATCGCGCCCGCCTTGCTCGCCGGCTGTACGGTCGTCGTGAAGACCTCTCCCGAAGCGCCACTGGAAGCGGTGTTGCTGGGCAGGATCGTCGAGGCGGCCGGGCTGCCGCCGGGCGTCGTCAACGTCGTCATGGCCGACCGGGCGGAATCGGAACTGCTCGTCCGGCACGAAGGCATCGACAAGGTGAGCTTCACCGGCTCGACGGCGGTCGGACAGCGTGTCGCGTCGATCTGCGGCGAGCGGATGGCGCGCGCCACCCTCGAGCTCGGCGGCAAGTCGGCCGCGATCGTCTTCGACGATTCGCCGCTCGACCTGGTCGTGAACGCGGTGGCCCCGCAGGTCGGTTCGCTGGCGATGCAATTCTGC
>CAXSHP010000252.1:0-4072 GCA_964236935.1 uncultured Sphingomonadaceae bacterium | reverse complement strand
TGGTTCGTGTTCGCGCCGCAATGCCTCTCGACGATCGCGGTGACGCGGCGCGAGACCAACGGCTGGAAGTGGCCCGCCTTCATGCTCGCCTATTTGTTCGGGCTTGCCTATATCGCCGCTGGAGCAACCTATTGGGCAGCGACTGCCCTCGGACTTTAGGAGACAGCGGTGGCCGGCAGCGTCAACAAGGTGATTCTCGTCGGCAATCTCGGGCGCGATCCCGAGTCGAAGAGCTTCCAGAACGGCGGCAAGGTGGTCAATCTGCGCATCGCCACGTCGGAGAGCTGGAAGGACAAATCGAGCGGCGAGCGGCGCGAGAAGACCGAATGGCATTCGGTCGCGATCTTCAACGAGAATATCGGGCGGATCGCCGAGCAATATCTGCGCAAGGGCAGCAAGGTCTACATCGAGGGCCAGCTCCAGACGCGCAAGTGGCAGGACAATACAGGCGCCGACCGCTATTCGACCGATGTCGTGCTGCAGGGCTTCAACGGCCAGCTGACCCTGCTCGATTCGCGTGACGGCGGCGGCGGGGGCGGCGGCGGGGGGCGCGACTTCGGCGGCGGCGACGATTCCGGCAATGACGGCGGCTATGGCGGCGGATCGAGCGGCGGCGGTCGCGGGGGAAGTGCCCCGAAAACCTCGAGCGCGTTCGACAGCGACCTCGACGACGACGTGCCGTTTTGAACGGTACGTCGCCCCGGCAAAGGCCGGGGTCCATGGGCGCCGTCCGCTCATAACGTCACCCGCGCCGCATCATGGATCCCGGCTTCCGCCGGGATGACGACGGCGCGATTCGTCTGGAAATTCGCCTCGTTCAGGCGTCGAACAGCCCGTCCTGCGCGCCGGGTGGCGGGGTAAGCCCAAGGTGCGTCCAGGCGCGGCCGTTGAGGCAGCGCCCGCGCGCGGTCCGCGCGACCAGGCCGAGCTGGATCAGGAACGGCTCGATCACCTCCTCGATCGTGTCGCGCGGTTCCGACAGGCCGGCGGCGAGCGTCTCCACGCCGACCGGGCCGCCGCGATAGATGTCGGCGATCATGTTGAGGTAGCGCCGGTCCATCGCGTCGAGCCCGAGCGCGTCGACCTCGAGCCGGTGGAGCGCGGCGTCGGCGATCCGCGCGTCGACCCGGTCGTTGCCGGCGACATGCGCGAAATCGCGCACCCGCCGCAGCAGCCGCCCGGCGATCCGCGGCGTGCCGCGCGCGCGCCGGGCGATCTCGCGCGCGCCGTCGGGGGCGAGATCCATGCCGAGCAGCCCGGCGGCGCGGCGCACGACCTGCTCCAATTCCTCGACGGTGTAGAAGGTCAGCCGGATCGGGATGCCGAAGCGATCGCGCAGCGGCGTGGTCAGCAGCCCCTGGCGGGTGGTGGCGCCGATCAAAGTGAAGCGCGGTAGATCGATACGCACAGAGCGTGCCGACGGCCCCTCGCCGATCATCAGGTCGAGCGCGCGATCCTCCATCGCCGGATAGAGGATCTCCTCGACCGCGGGCGCGAGGCGGTGGATCTCGTCGATGAACAGGATGTCGCCGTCCTCAAGATTGGTCAGCAGCGCGGCGAGATCGCCCGACTTGGCGATCACCGGCCCCGAGGTGGCGCGGAAGCCGACCCCCATCTCGCGCGCGACGATCTGCGCCAGCGTGGTCTTGCCGAGGCCGGGCGGGCCGAACAGCAGCACATGATCGAGCGCATCGCCGCGCGCCCTGGCGGCGGCGATGAACACGCGCAGATTGTCGCGCGCCGCCTTCTGCCCGACGAACTCGTCGAGCGTCTTGGGGCGCAGCGCGGCGTCGACGTCCTCGGGCTGGCGCGTAGGAGAGACGATGGAAGCGGAAGCCATCAGTGTGACAATGCTCGAACGAATTCCTCGGCAGAGATATCGCCTTGCCCCAAGATACCGCTCAGCGTTCCTTTTCTTACCTCACGATGATTGGGTACGATTACGGTGGCATGACCTCGGCGAAGCTTGATGTGGCTGCCGTTCTGGCTGACTTGTCTGAAGCCTAACCGTCCCAGCGCACGTATCACCTCGCGCCCCGAAAGGGGCGGTAATTTAGGCATGCTCCCTGACGGCGATCGACGTCACGATCGGCGGCCCGCTTTGAGTGAGCGGCTGATCTTCTAGATATAGTTCGACAGCCTCGCGAAGGTTCGTGAGGGCCTCTTCTACGGTGTCACCCTGCGTCGTGGTTCTGGTTTCAGGATTGAAAGCGACGAAGCCGCCGTCTTCCGGGGTCAAAACGGCAGTGACCAACATTGAACATCTCCTTTCGGGTCATTTAACGCGTCGCCTTCCTGAGCGCCAGCCTGACCAGCGCATCGAGCCCGGCGCCTTCGCCCAGCTCGTCCGCCGCCGCCGCCACGGCCGCGCTCGCCTCGGCCGGGCGGAAGCCGAGATTGGCGAGTGCCGACAGCGCATCCTGCGCCGCGCCGCCCTTGGGCGCCGTCACGCCCGCCGGGCCGAGCGCGACCGCGCCGAGCTTGTCCTTGAGCTCGTTGACGATGCGCATCGCGAGCTTGGGGCCGACCCCATTGGCGCGCGCGACCATCGCCTTGTCGCCGCCGGCGACCGCGCGCGACAGCTCGGCCGCGTCGAGCGCGGACAGGATCGCCAGCGCGACGCGCCCGCCGACGCCCTGGACCGAGGTGAGCAGGCGAAACCAGTCGCGCTCGCCCGCCGAGCCGAAGCCAAACAAGGTGATCGCGTCCTCGCGCACCTGCTGCTCGGTGAAGAGCATGACCGTGCCGCCGACCGGCCCGATCGCCGATAAGGTCCGCGCCGACGCCTGCACGAGATAGCCCACGCCCGCCACGTCGAGCACCGCATGGTCGGCGGCCGATTCCGCGAGAATGCCGGTAAGTCTAGCAATCATCCCCTACCTATCCGTTCCTCCCGAGCGAAGTCGAGGGACTACTTCGAGCGAAGCGAGAACCTCGACACAAAGAGCCTCGGCTGCGCTCGGTATAGTCCCTCGACTTCGCTCGGGAGGAACGGGTTTGCTAGAGCAGTACCCGCCGCGCGCTCGCCAGATGATGCGCGTGGCAGATCGCCACCGCGAGTGCGTCGGCCGCGTCCGGCCCGTCGATCTTCGCGCCCGGGAGCAATCGCGCGACCATCGCGTGGACCTGGGTCTTGTCCGCGCCGCCGGTGCCGACCACCGCTTTCTTGACCAGCCGCGCGGCATATTCGCCGACCGCGATCCCGGCCTGCGCCGCCGCGAGCAGCGCCACGCCGCGCGCTTGGCCGAGCTTGAGCGTCGATTGCGGATTGGCGTTGACGAACACCTCCTCGACCGCGGCGCCGTCCGGGCGGTGCGCGAGGATGAGATCGGTCAGCGCGTCGTGGAGCGCCACCAGCCGGGATGCGAGGGGCGCCTTGGCGTCGGTCGCGATCCGCCCGTTGGCGACGAACGACAGCCGGTTGCCTTCCGCCGCGATCACCCCCCAGCCGGTCGTGCCGAGCCCGGGGTCGAGGCCAAGCAGGATCACCGGCATCCTCCCCGTGCCGGGGAGGAGCCACGTCAACCCAGCCGCTCCATCACTTCGTCGGGCACGTCGTAATTGCCCCACACGGCCTGGACGTCGTCGTCGTCGTCGAGCGCGTCGATCAGCTTGAGCAACTGCCCCGCGTCGCTCTCGCCGACCGTCACCATCACCTGCGGGCGCCAGGCGAGCTTGGCGCCCTCGGCCTCGCCCAGCGCGGGCTCGAGCGCCTTGGCGACCTCGTGGAGCGCGTCGAGCGCGGTCCAGATCTCGTGGCCGTCGTCGGAGGACGCGACATCCTCCGCGCCGGCCTCGAGCGCGGCCTCAAACACCGCATCGTCATCGCCCGCCTTGGCCGGATAGCTGATCAGCCCCATCCGGTCGAAGCCGTGGCTGACCGATCCGCCGGCGCCGAGGTTGCCGCCGTTCTTGGAAAAAGCGAGGCGCACGTTGGTCGCCGTGCGATTGCGGTTGTCGGTCAGCGTCTCCACGATCAGCGCGACCCCGCCGGGGCCGAAGCCCTCGTAGCGGATTTCCTCATAGTCGTTGCCCTCGCCGCCCTCGGCCTTCTTGATCGAACGCTCGATAT
>CAXSHP010000251.1:0-4105 GCA_964236935.1 uncultured Sphingomonadaceae bacterium | reverse complement strand
AGCTTCGATTCCACCCCGATCAATTTCTATTACGGCGCGGTGCCTTATCCCGGCATCACGCTCGAACCGCAGTCCCGCAAGGTCAATTCCAGCGAGCTGCGCTTCGCTTCCGACTTTTCGGGCGCGTTCAATTTTGTCGTCGGCGCTTTTCGTGAGGACGTGAGAGAACATCTGACGGTCGCGGTCGTGCGGACCAACGCGCTTGGTCTGCCCCTGGGGCCCCTGACGGCCGACAATGCCGACGATGCCGTCCGCAATCCAGGGGTCGGCAACTCGATCTTCGGCCGCCAGGACGATCGCAAGACGGTATCCTATGCCGGCTTCGGCGAGGCGACGGTACAAATCACCCCGAAACTGCAGGCGGTGGTCGGCGCGCGGTACTTTACGGAGAAGCTCGATGGCGCCCAGATCACCACCCACCCTTTCGGCGGGTTCGGCGACGCTCCTGTCGGGACGCAGACGAACCACGACACCTTCAAGAAGCCGACGTTCAAGTTCAATCTGTCGTATAAACTTACCCCGGACAGCCTGATCTACGCGACCGCCTCGGAGGGGTTCCGTGGCGGCGGCCTCAATCCCGCCAATCTGCCCTTCGCCTCGGGCATCCCGGTCGGGTTCGCCCCGGACAAGCTGTGGAATTACGAAGTCGGCGCCAAGGGGAAATTGCTTGGCGGCGCGGCCACGTTCGATCTTGACGCCTACCTCATCGACTGGAGCAACATCCAGGTCGGCGCGGTCGATTCGACCGGCGCGTTTCCGTTCATCACCAATGCCGGCGGCGCGCGCATCGAGGGAGCCGAAGGTCAGGTCGATATTCGGCCGATGCGCGGCCTTTCGTTCGGGCTGAGCGGTTCTTTCCAGCATGCCGTGCTGACCAGCGACCAGCCGTTGATCTCGGGCAATCCGAACCGCGGTTTGAAGGGCGACCGGCTGCCCAATGTGCCGCGGTTTCAAGGCAGTGCGGATGTGACGTACCGGGTGCCGCTGTCGGACCGATCGAGCGTCACATTTGCCGGCGATGTCAGCTATCGCGGGGCGACCAGTACGCAGTTCAACGACGACAGCCCGTTCGACGTACCGCTGGCGGCCTATGCGCTGGTCAACGCGCGCATCGCCTTCGCCTATCAAAGCTGGACGGCGACGCTGTTCGCGCGCAACCTCACCGACAAGCGCGCCCAGATCGACGCCATTGCCTCGGTGCAGGATCCGCTCGCCCGCATCACCGTGCGGCCGAGAACGATCGGCGTCACGCTTAATCGAAACTTCTAGCAACGGGCCGCCTTGGAGGGAGTGAGTCGTGTCGGAAGCTGTCGTCGCCAGTCTCAAGGGCTATTACTTCGAAACGGAGGCCGGGAGGCGGTACGCGTGGTGCAGCTGCGGCCGCTCCGCCACTCAGCCGTTCTGCGACGGCGCTCACGAGGGCACCGGCTTCCGCCCGCTGGTGTTTGCCGCGGCGCGCGCCGAGGAGGTCGTCTTCTGCGGCTGCAAGCGAACCCGGACGCCGCCGTTCTGCGACGGCAGCCACAACAATATCGACGGCGGCTATTCCGAGGACGATCCGGACAGCCCTGACAACCGCGCGATCGGCTGGGCGAAAACCGGCGGGCCGATCACGCGCCTGGATGAGCGCTGCTACATCTTCCATACCCAATCGGCCGATCTTGCCTGGCATGGCAGTCTCGGGCTGGCGCAAGTCGCCGGACCCGCGCTCGGCGCCCGCCATCAGTCGCAATTCTATGTGGCGGTCAGACCCGGCACGTCGCCGGTCGTCTCGGCGGATGGCCGCGACGTCATCCTGTTCGTGGCCGACGGCGAAGTCATCGTCGAAGTCGGCGCGAACCGGATCGTCGCTGCCCAGCGGAGCGGTGTCTATGTCCGACCCGATGAGGCGTTCCGCATCGTCAACGAAACCGACCGGACGGCGAAACTGTTCATCTCCAACGCCCCGGGGACCGATACGCTGATCTTCCTTGATACGATGCCGCCGGTGGGTGCGTTCAACCCCGCCGAGCGGATCGAAAGCGTCGAGCCGAACCGACGTCATGCGATGGGAGACCGGCATCATCAGCTGCTGGTCAACCGTCGGCACGGATCCGAGGTCGTGACTCAATTCATCGGGAACATCCCGCTTTCCAAAGGCATGCCGCACCGACACTTGTACGAGGAGGCGCTGATCTTCCTGTCGGGCGAGGGCGTGGTCTGGAACGAGACGCTGCGCGCGCCCGTGGCGCCGGGCGATGTGCTGTTCCTGCCGGGCAAGCACCTCCACGCCGTCCAGTGCGTGTCCGGGCCGGGGATGGATGTCGTCGGCGTAATCCTCCCCGGGGATAATCCAGCGGTCAATTATTAGGATATCTTCGATGGCAGCCCGATTGAACGCGACCGATTCAGCGAACCGCCAGCCGGGTCTCCACAAGAGCCTCACGACGCCGCAAATGGCGATGATCAGCCTAGGCGGCGCGATCGGAACCGGCCTGTTCCTCGGCAGCGGCATGGCGATCAACTCGGCCGGGCCGGCCGTTCTGTTCAGCTACATCATCGCCGGCTTCATCGCCACGGTCGTGGTGCTGAGCATCGCGGAAATGGCGGTCATCCACGCGGACGTGGGGTCGATCGGGGTTTACGCCGAGCTCTACCTCGGACGCTGGGCGGGCTTCGTCGTGCGCTGGACCTATTGGGCGGGGCAGACGATCGGCACCAGTGGGGAGGCGGTGGCGGCCGGGCTCTATATGAGCTTCTGGTTCCCGAACGTCGCGCTATGGACCTGGTCGGTCGGCTTCGCCTTCATCCTCGTCTACGTCAATTCACGCACGGTCGGAAAGTTCGGGACGACCGAATATTGGCTCACCTTCATCAAGGTGACCGCGATCTGCCTGTTCATCGTCCTTGGCCTGGCGAGCATCTTTGGGATCGGTTCCGCGCCGATCGGCCTGCACAACCTGACCCAGCTGCCGGGCGGCTTCCTGCCGCATGGCCTGGGTGGCGTCTGGGTCGCGGTGATCGTCGGGATTTTCTCCTACACCGGGGTCGAGGTGATCGCCGTGACCGCGGGGGAGGCCGCCGATCCGAAGGTGTCCGTCCCGGCGGCGATGAAGATGATCGCCGCCCGGCTGTTGCTCTTCTACATCCTGGCGATTACCATCGTCGTCACGATCGCGCCCTGGAACCGCGTCGGCGCGGACGAGGTGCGGCAAAGCCCGTTCGTGCTGGTGTTCGCCCATTCCGGCATCGCCTACGCCGCCGGCATCGTGAACTTCATCGTCATCGCCGCGGCGCTGTCGAGCATGAACACCAATATCTATCTGTGCTCGCGGATGCTGTATTCGCTGTCGGGCGATGGCTTCGCGCCGGCAATCCTGTCGCGTCTGAACCGGGCCGGTTCACCGATTTATGCGACGCTCGGATCGGGCGCGGTCATCCTGATGGCGGCGGCGCTGTCACGGCTCACGCCTCACGCCTTCACCTATCTTTTCGGGATCGGACTGTTCGGCGCGATCGTCGTGTGGATGATCATCCTGTGCAGCCACCTATCCTTCCGGCGCGCGCATTCCGGCCAGCCGCTGCCCGTGCGCTTCCGCTTCTTTCCGTGGATCCAAATCGCCGCGCTGGCGCTGCTTGTCGCCGTGCTGGTGACGATGGGGTTCGATCCGCGCTTCTCGACGGCCTGGACGGTCGGCATCCCCTGGCTGCTGCTGCTGAGCGCCGGCTACCTCGTCACGATCAGGCACAGCGCGCCGAAGACGGTGGAAGCGGCGACCGCGCTGCTGCCGCGGGGCGGGCGGTGGTAGCGGAGTTCGCGGGCGCCCGCCTCGCGACGACAGCGAGCGAGGCCCACCGGCCGGCGGCAGGTGTCGGCGAGCCGGAACGCGGCGGACGAGTTCATGACGGTGAAGGGATGCATATGTCGCGGGAAGAGCGTTTTCCGACTCTCAAGGAAAAGGTCTATCTGAACAGCGGTTCGTACGGCCTGCTGTCGCTCGACGTCGCGGCCGCTTACCAGCAGTACCTCGCGGACCGCTTCGCCAAGGGCGCGGACTGGCCCGGCTGGAGCGAGCGGGTCGAGGTCGTGCGCGGCGCGCTGGCACGACTGCTCGGCAGCGGATCC
>CAXSHP010000250.1:3524-4110 GCA_964236935.1 uncultured Sphingomonadaceae bacterium | reverse complement strand
CTGACCCCGCGACTCTCGCGCTGGCCGGTGCCGAGCACCTCGAGCTCGCCGCCATCATTGACCTGCGCGATCAGCGCCGAGATCTTCGACGAGCCGATATCGAGCGCGGTGAACAAGGTATCGCGGGGAGGCTGGGCCATCGATCGTCCCTTTCAGATATTGTCACGCGCGACCGGCGCCGGCCGCGGCGTGGCGAGCGCCCCCGGTTCGGCGGAGACGCGCGCGTAGAATTTTCCCGGAATGCGCATGTCGAAGTGCACGAAGCCCTGCCCGAGCAATCGCGCGGTCTGATCGAGCCGCGCAAACCTGGTCAGCGCGTGGCGCGCCTCGCCGTCGCCCTCGGGCAGCGCGAGCGTCTCGCCCGACTGGAAGCGCAGATCCCAGCGCCGCCCGCCGACCCAGGTCGCCCCCGACAGCATCGGCTTGAGTGACGGCACCGCGTCGATCAGACCCGACAGCGCCTTGGTCTGGCGGTTGGCGTCGGGGCCGATCACCAGCGGCAGATCGGGCATCGCCTCCATCGTCACGGGCGCGAGCACCACCCCGTCCTTGTCGATCAGCATCAGCCGCTGATGATATTGCCAGA
>CAXSHP010000250.1:0-3514 GCA_964236935.1 uncultured Sphingomonadaceae bacterium | reverse complement strand
TCGACGATGTCGACCAGCAGGGTATCGGGCAGCCGCCGCGAGACGCGCGCGTCCTGCACCCAGCCGTAGCGCAGCAGCCGCGCGCGGATCGCGTCGAGATCGACCAACGGCATCGCCATCGATTCCTGGTCGACCGCGGCGGCATAAACCGTCATCCGATCGATATGCTTCAATCCGCGCGGCTCGATATGCTTGACGACGAAGCCTGCGCGCCCCGCCGCCTCGCCCAGCTCGATGCCGATCATCTGCGGCAGCTTGATCGCGAACAGCACCACGATCAGCACGATCGCCACCACTACCGCGAGCGCATAGGCGCCCCACCGCCGGATCCGCGCCAGCGGCACCGGCAGCGTCGCCAGCGCGCGGCTCGCCGAGGTCTTGCGCGGCGTCGATACCCGGCGGGCGGTGCCCGACGGACGCTTGTGGCGCGGCGCGGCGCCGCGGCGGATGCTCGCGCGATCGCTCATCGCGCCGGACCCGTCAGGGCCTCCTCGACGATCCGCGCGACCAGCGCGTCGTAGCTCAGCCCGATCAGCCGCGCCTGCTCGGGCACCAAGCTCAGCGGCGTCATCCCCGGCTGGGTGTTGACCTCGAGCAGATAGAGCCCCGCCTCGCCCTGCTCGTCGTCCCAGCGGAAATCGGAACGCGAGGTGCCGCGGCAGCCGAGGATGCGATGCGCCTTGAGCGCGGTCGCCATCGCCGCATCGGCGATCTCGGGCGGGATCTCGGCGGGGCAGACGTGGCGCGTCATCCCGTCGGTATATTTGGCGTCGTAATCGTAGAAGCCGCTGTTGGGGACGAGCTCGGTCACCCCCAGCGCCGCATCGCCGAGCACCGCCACCGTCAGCTCGCGCCCGCGAATGAACGGCTCGGCGAGGAGCTGGTCGAAGTGCCGCCACGGTCCCTCCGCATGGGGTCCGATCGGATCGCCGTAATTGCCCTCGGCGGTGACGATCGCCACGCCGACCGACGAGCCCTCGTTGACCGGCTTGAGCACATAGGGTCGCGGCAGCGGGTCGGCGTCGTGCAGCGAGGCGCTGGCAACCATCCGGCCTTCGGGCATGCGGACGCCATGGGGAACGAGCTCGTGCTTGGTCAGCTGCTTGTCGATCGCGATGACGGAGGTGGCGAGCCCGCTGTGCGTGTAGCGCAGCCCCATCAGATCGAGCATGCCCTGCACCGATCCGTCCTCGCCGGGGGTGCCGTGGAGCGCATTGAACACGAGATCTGGCGCGGCTTCGGCCAGCCGCTGCGCGACATCCCGCTCCATGTCGATCGCGGTAACGCGATGCCCGAGCGCCTCGAGCGCGGCGACGACGCCCCTGCCCGAGGTCAGCGACACCTCGCGCTCGGACGACCAGCCGCCCATCAGCACCGCGACGTGCATCAGCCTCCCCGTGCCGGGGAGGATCATGACGACCGCCCCACCCGTTGGATTTCCCACTCGAGCGTCACCCCGGAATGAGCTTGCACCCGCGCGCGGACCTCTTCGCCCAAGGCCTCGATTTCGGCCGACGCCGCCCCGCCGAGATTGAGCAGGAAGTTGCAATGCTTCTCGGACACCTGCGCATCGCCCCGCCGCATGCCGCGGCATCCGGCGGCGTCAATCAGCGCCCACGCCTTGCCGCCGGGCGGGTTCTTGAAGGTCGATCCCCCGGTGCGGCTGCGCAGCGGCTGGCTCGCCTCGCGCTCGGCGGCGATGCGGTCCATCTCCGCGCCGATCATCGCCCGATCGCCGGGCCTGCCCTGGAACAACGCCTCGACCACGATCGCGCCGTCGGGCAGCGCGGAATGGCGGTACGAATAGCCCAGCCGCGCCGCGGGCCAGGTCTCGATCGCGCCCGAACGCAGCACCACCCGCGCCTCGATCAGGATATCGGACACGTCCCGGCCATAGGCACCCGCATTCATCCGCACGGCGCCGCCGGTCGTGCCCGGAATCCCACGCAGGAACTCGAGCCCGGCGATCCCCGCGTCGCGCGCCGCCGAGGCGACGCCGATCCCCATCGCCGCCGCGCCAGCACGCACGCGCTCGCCCGGCTCGATCGTCACTTTGGCGAAGCTCTTGGGCAAACGGACGACCACGCCCGCGACACCGCCGTCGCGCACGATCAGGTTCGAGCCGACCCCGATCGGAAAGACCGGGACAGCGGGATCGAGCGCGGCCACGAACTCCGCGAGATCGGCGACGTCCGCCGGCCGCACCAGCCATTCGGCATCGCCGCCGGTGCGAAACCAGATGAAATCGGCGAGTGAACCGCCTTCCTCGATCGAGCCTTTGAACCCGCTGTCCCGAGCGAAGGCGAGGGACGTTCGACGGTGGGAACGTGTCTCGACTTCGCTCGACACAGCGGGGGAAAAAAGACTCATGCTGCGTGCTCATGCCGCGCGGCGATCGCGGACGCGAGCTCGGCCGCCCATTTGGTGATGTCGCCGGCACCCAGACAGATCACCATGTCGTCGGGCTGAACGATCCCGGCGAGCGCCTGCGCCAGTGCGTCGGGGCCGGATATCTCCTGCGCCGAACGGTGCCCGCGCCGCTTGAGCCCCGCGACCAGCGCGGCCGCATCGACTCCCTCGACCGGCGCCTCGCCCGCCGCATAGACCGGCGCGACATAGACCATGTCCGCGTCGTTGAACGCCTGCTGGAAGTCCTCCATCAGATCGCCGAGGCGCGAGAAGCGATGCGGCTGGACGACCGCGATCACCCGCCCCTGCGCGCCCTCCCGCGCCGCCGCGAGCACTGCGCGGATCTCGACCGGATGGTGGCCGTAATCGTCGATGATGGTGACGCCGTCGACCTCGCCGACCTTGGTGAAGCGGCGCTTGACCCCGCCGAACTTGGCGAAGCCGGTGCTGACGATCTCGTCGGCGATGCCGAGCTCGAGCGCGACCCCGATCGCCGCCAGCGCGTTCGACACATTGTGCCGCCCCGGCATCGGCAGATCGATGTCGGCGATCGAGCGCGTCGTGCCGTCGCGTGCGCGGATCACCACGTCGAACCGGTTCCCGCCCGGCATTGGCCGGACGTTCTCGCCGCGCACGTCGGCCTGCGCCGAGAAACCGTAGGTCACCACGCGGCGATCGCGCACGCGCGGGATGATCGCCTGCACTTCGGGATGGTCGAGGCACAGCAGCGCCGCGCCGTAGAACGGGACATTCTCGACGAACTCGACGAACGCCGCCTTGACCGCGTCGAAGCTGCCGTAATGATCGAGATGCTCGGGATCGATGTTGGTCACCACCGCGACCGTACCGTCGAGCCGCAGGAAGCTGCCGTCGCTCTCGTCGGCCTCGACCACCATCCACTCGCCCTCGCCCAGCCGCGCGTTCGAGCCGTAGCTGTTGATGATCCCGCCGTTGATCACGGTCGGATCGATCCCGCCGGCGTCGAGCAGCGCCGCGACCATCGAGGTGGTCGTCGTCTTGCCGTGCGTGCCGGCGATCGCGACGGTCGACTTCAGCCGCATCAGCTCGGCGAGCATCTCGGCGCGGCGCACCACCGGCACGCGCC
>CAXSHP010000249.1:2707-4113 GCA_964236935.1 uncultured Sphingomonadaceae bacterium | reverse complement strand
AGCCTTGAATCAGAACTCAGCGCAAATGGGAATCCCTAGAGTCCACACCGCCTAGCGCGAGACGAGGCGGACCGGCTTCGGCGTCTGCGCCATGGCCTGCCTTGCCGCCGGTTTCGGCGCGTCCCTGACGACCATCTGCGCGGGCGCCTCGTTCGCGGAGTTGCGGACGAAGCAGGTTCCGCCCTTGGCGCGGATCGCCTCGCACAGCTTGACCGCCGCGGTGCGCGTCTCGAACCCGCCGACCGACAGGCGATAGAAGGAAGCGTCGGCGACCGAAAAGGTCGAGCGCGACGGCGTGTAGCTCGCGAGCTGCGCCAGCCGGCTCTGCGCCTTCGACCAGGCGGCCTGGACGTTGGCGGCCTTGGTGAAGGCACCGAGCTGGACGACGAACCTGCCCGTCGGCTTGACCATCGCGACGCGGCGAACCGGCGACGCTGGGGCGGTCACCGTCTTCACCACCGCTTTGGGCTCGACCGCCACGACCCTGGTCTTCGACGGAGGCACGACGGGGGTCTTCACGGTGACCTCCTGGGCGACATGCGCGACGCGATAGGGCTTGCCGGGGACGGCGTAGGCCGGTGCCGGCAGACGCGACGGAGCGACCGGCACCGGGGTCGGATCTGGGGCGGGGACGAAGCCCGGGGCGGCAACGATGCGCGACGCCTGCTCGAAGTGCGGCGCGCTTTGCTGCGGGGCCGGCGGCAGGATGGCGACCGCCTGCACCGGCGTGGACGCAGGCTGCGCCAGCGCGAGCCGCGCGGGCTGGCCCGCATCGACCGCGGGCGTCACGCCGAGCAGGCTCGCGACCTGGTCCGACGCTCCGGCCGGGCGGGTGAAGCGCGCCCATTGCGCGATGCGCTGATCGACCTCGTCGGGCGACACATCCTGCGCCGCGACGGTGCGGGCCTCGTTCCATTTGCCGGCAAGGGCGAAGGAGAGAGCGAGATTCTGGCGGGTCTTGGCATCGGCGTCGGGCGCGCGCGCGGCAACCGCGAGCATCGCGATCGCGCGATCGGTATCGCCGGCCAGCGCGCGGGCGAGCCCCATGTCGGACACCGCGACCGGCGTAGCGATCGCGTCGAGCGTCGCCAGCGCGGCGCCGTTGCGGCCGAGCGCGATCTGGCTGAGCGCGAGGCTGAGCGCGGCGCGCCCGTTCGAGGGATCGAGCGCGAGCGCATCGCCGAAGCTGGTCTCGGCCGACTGGAAGCGGCCCGCGAGCAGATAGGCCTGCCCCAGCGTGGCGCGATAGCCCGCGTCGGCCGGCGCCGCCGCGACCGCATGCTCGGCGAAGCGCACCGCCTTCGCGCCGTCGCGCGCCGACAAAGCCGCCTCGGCCTGAGCGATCGCCTTGCTCGCCTCCTTGGCCGCCGCCGCGACGCGCGGCGTGGCTTCGGCGAGCGACTGCG
>CAXSHP010000249.1:0-2697 GCA_964236935.1 uncultured Sphingomonadaceae bacterium | reverse complement strand
AAAGCGGCCTTGCTCGCGAGTTTGCCGCCGCCGGTGACACTTGGCGTGGCTTCGGCGAGCGACTGGGTGCCGGCGAGTGCGGCGCCGAGCACCAGCGTCGAAGCCGCGAGCTTGATCAGGGTCGTGTTGGTCATCATTCTATCCCCGTGATTTATCGCCGGCCGCGCCGGACGACGGGAGCTGCGCCGCGAGATCGTCGATCTGCGGCAGGTTGGCGAGGAGCTGATCGAGCGCCTCGGTGACGATTTCCTGCGCCGAGCGGTGCTTGACCGCGCAGGCGAGCCTGAGCCGCAGGTGACGTTCCGGATCGAGCCGGAGCGTGAAGGCCGTCTTGCCTCGTGCTCCGCGCGCGAGACGGACCGGTGGCTGGCTCCCTGCGGCGGGCGCGGGCGCGGGCGCGGGCGCGAATTCCTTGGCGAGTTCGGCTTGCTGATGCCGTACCGCCGGAGTCGCTGCGAGCACCTTGGTGGGGCGGGGCGCCGGAGCGCCGCCGCCGCCGGGATCGTTGCCCGATCCCCCACCGAAGCCGTGCGGGCGCGGCGCCGGCCTGGCGCCGCCCTTGCGTGCGAGCAGCGACGACGTCAGCGACGCGAAAGGCTTCGGCCCGGTCATCCTCACTCGCCCACCACGCGGCGGCCGAAGCCGCTCGCCGGCCGATTGATCGGCAGCGACGCCAGTCCGGACTTCGCGCCGGTAAACACCGTGCGGCGAAAATTCTTCTCGAGCCGATCGGCGATATAGGTCCACAGCTGGGTCACCTCGTTGGCGGAGCGGCCCTTGGGATCGACCTCCATCACGGTGCGGCCGTCGATCATCGACGCGGCAAAATCGGTGCGGTGATGCAGCGTGACGGGCGCGACGGTGCCGTGCTGCGACAGCGCGACGGCGGCCTCGTAGGTAATGCGCGCCTTGGGCGTCGCGCCGTTGACGACGAAGATCAAAGGCTTGCTCGCGCGGTCGCACAGATCGACCGTGGCGCCGACCGCGCGCAGATCGTGGGGGCTCGGGCGCGTCGGGATGACGATCAGCTCGGCGACATTGATCACGCTCTGGATCGCCATGGTGATCGCCGGCGGCGTATCGATCACGGCGAGGCGAAAACCCTGCTCGCGCAGCATCTCGAGATCGGCTGCGAGCCGCGCGACGGTGGTCGTCGCGAACGCCGGCGCATCGTCGCTGCGTTCGTTCCACCAATCGGCGAGGGAGCCCTGCGGATCGATGTCGATCAGCACGACGGGCCCGGCGCCGGAACGCTCGGCCTGCACGGCAAGGTGGCCGGACAAGGTCGTCTTGCCCGAGCCTCCCTTCTGCGATGCCATCGCGAGTACGCGCATGTCTTCCCCTCGGGCCGAACCGGCTTCCGGGAACGAATGCCACGATCGAAGCTAAGATCAGGTTAATGCGGCGCCGTTTCGCACAGGGAATTGACGACCGTGGTCAACGAAAAATTAACCAGGACGCGCCTAGCCCTGGCATTTACTCCGTGTGCGTCTGCGCGGAGTCCGGGCTCATCAGGGGATCATGGGCATGTCTTCGTTAAGATCGATAATGTTCGCGGGATTGGCCGCGACGGCGCTCGCCTCGCCTGCCTTGGCCAGCGTCAAGGACGGCATCGACGCGTGGATGCGCGGCGATTATGCCGCCGCGGTCGCCGAATGGAGAAAGCTTGCCCTCACGGGCGACGCCGATGCCCAGTTCAATCTCGGCCAGGCCTATAAATATGGCCGCGGCGTCCCTGCCGACCTCAAGATTGCGGCGTCCTGGTATCGGAAGGCGGCGCTGCAGGGGCATATGGGGGCCGCAGCCAATCTCGGGGCGATCCTGTTTCAGAACGGCGATCGCGCCGCGGCGATGCCCTGGCTCACCAAGGCGGCCGACGGCGGCGATGCTCGCGCGCAATATATCGTCGGCACGGCCGCCTTCAACGGCGATTACGCCGCCAAGGATTGGCCCCGCGCCTATGCGCTGATGACCCGCGCCGGCGCCGCCGGCCTGCCCCAGGCCGCGAACAGCCTGGCGACGATGGATCGCTATATTCCGATGGATCAGCGGCAGCAGGGCGTCGCCCTCGCCGCCGCGATGGCGAGACAGGGGGCGGAACCGTCGGCGCCGAATCCTGTGAACCCGTCCCAGTCCGCCATCGCCACCATGCAGCTGCCCCCGTCGAAACCGGCGCGCGTCGCCGCCGCGACGCCCCCCGCCCCGGTTCCGGCCAGAGCGGCGCCCGCGGCCGTCAGGCCGACCGTAGCCGCGAAGCCGGCGGCTCCGCTCAAGCCGGCGCCCGCGCCGACGAAGGCGGCCGCTTCCGCCGGCGGCTGGCGGATCCAGCTCGGCGCGTTCGGCAATCCCGCCGCCGCGAACACGCTCTGGGCGCGCCTCGGCACCCGGCCCGGCCTGGCCGGGCTTCGACCGTTCGTCACCAAGGCCGGTCCGGTCACGCGCCTCCAGGCCGGTCCGTTCGCGGGCAAGGCGGCAGCGAACAGCGCCTGCCAGGCGGCGAAGGCGGCGGGCGCGGCCTGCTTCTTGGTCGCGCCTTAACGGTTTTTTGCCGGATCTCGCCTAAGGCTGTCCCGAGGCCGCTCCGGCCGGGGGCGAAGCAGTGGCGGCACGACGCGATCTTTCCGATACCGGCGCGATGGCGTCGCAGTGGCGGCGGCGGCGGATAGCGGAATTGTCCTCGGAAGGACGGCTGTCCTT
>CAXSHP010000248.1:0-4113 GCA_964236935.1 uncultured Sphingomonadaceae bacterium | reverse complement strand
TGTCGCCGTGCGGACCGCCGATCACGAACTTTC
Organism: uncultured Sphingomonadaceae bacterium; assembly: GCA_964236935.1. Classification (GTDB taxonomy): domain Bacteria; phylum Pseudomonadota; class Alphaproteobacteria; order Sphingomonadales; family Sphingomonadaceae; genus Solisphingomonas. Next base: position 4,080 of record CAXSHP010000248.1, on the reverse strand, counting down.
CGGTCGGGTTGATGTGGAAGACGATCTCGCCGTGGACCAGTTCCTTGGGCAGGACCGGCTCGATCACCTGCTTGATGATCGTGTCGCGGATCGTCTTGTTGTCCACGTCGGGGGCGTGCTGGGTCGACACGACCACGGTGTGGACGCGGACCGGCTTGCCGCCCTCGAAGCCGAGCGTCACCTGGCTCTTGGCGTCGGGCTCGAGGAAGTCGGCCGCGCCCGAATGGCGGTCGGCCGCCATGCGCTCGAGGATGCGATGCGAATAATGCAGCGTCGCCGGCATCAGCTCGGGCGTCTCGTCGCAGGCGAAGCCGAACATGATGCCCTGGTCGCCGGCGCCTTCGTCCTTGTTGCTGCCGGCATCGACGCCCTGGGCGATGTCGGCCGACTGCGAATGGAGATGGTTGGCGAAATCGGCGGTCTGCCAGTGGAAGCCGTCCTGCTCGTAGCCGATCCGCCTGACCACGCCGCGCGCCGCCGCCTCGACCTCGGCCTGTGCGGCGGGGGTGAGGTGGCCGGTCTCGTCCTGGATGCCCTTGCAGCGGATCTCGCCCGCCAGCACGATCCGCTGGGTGGTGACCATCGTCTCGCACGCGACGCGCGCTTCCGGATCCTTCGACAGGAACAGATCGACCACGGCATCCGAGATCTGGTCGGCAACCTTGTCGGGATGGCCTTCGGAGACCGATTCGGACGTGAAGAGAAAGTCGCTGCGCATGGAACTGATGTGCCTCCGGCCGGCGGATATAAAGGATTCCTTATGTCGCCTTAGCGACGCTTTGGGCGGATCGCAATCGCCCAGGCCGCGAGCGCCAGGGCGAACAGCAGCGGCAGGATATTGCCGAGCCGGGCGAACAAGGTGAGCGGGGCAGGGGCGGGCAGATGCGTCTCGATGAAGCCGGCGGTGCGCCAGCGCAGGCTGGCGCGCAGCGCGCCGCGCGCGTCAATCACCGCCGACACGCCGGTCGGGGTGGCGCGGATCACCGGCAGCCCTTCCTCGGCGGCGCGCAGCCGTGCCTGCGCGAGATGCTGCGGCGGGCCCCACGCACCGAACCAGGCGTCGTTCGACGGATTGAACAGGAAGGAGGGGCGATCGAGGCCGTGGATGACCCGCCCCGAGAAGATGATCTCGTAGCAGATTTGCACGCCGATCTTGCCGAAGCCGGGGAGGGTGAGCGTGCGCGGGCCCGGCCCCGGCTCGAAATCGAGATCGCCGGGCGCGAGCCGCGACAAACCGATCGCCGACAGGATCGGCCGCATCGGCAGATATTCGCCGTAGGGCACGAGATGCGCCTTGTCGTAGCGGCCGCGCAGCTGGCCGCGCGGATCGAGCGCGAACAGGCTGTTGCGCGCGGCGACGACGTTGCCGTTCTTGTCGCCGATCAGCGCGATCCCGCCGAGCAGCACCATGTCGCGCGGGCCGAGCAAGGCGGCGATGCGCGCGCGGGCGCTCGGCTGCTCCTCGAGGAAGTCGGGCGTCGCCGCCTCGGGCCACAGCAGCAGGCGCGGCGCGGCGCCCGGCGTGCCGGACAGGCGGGCGAGGCGCGTGAAGTTGGTCCGCTCGAAATCCTTGCGCCATTTCTGGTCCTGGCCGATGTTCGGCTGGACGATCCGGATCAGCGCTCCGGCCGGTGCGGCGTCGGGCATCGCGAGGACGATCGCGCCGTAAACGAGCGCGACGAGGACCGGCGCTCCGGCGAGCAGGCCGTCACGCCACCGCCGTCCGATCGCGAGCCATATCGCTCCCCCGGCCAGCACGGTCAGTCCGGACAGGCCGTAGGTGCCGATCCAGCGCGCCGCCAGCGCGTCGCCGGCCCAGATCACTCCTACCGGATTCCACGCGAAGCCGGTGAACATCGTTGCGCGCAGCCATTCGCTCACGATCCACGCCCCGGCGAGCAGCAGCACCAGGCGCAGCCGGTCGTGTGCGCCGAGGCGCCACGCCAGCCCGGTGGCGATCGCCGGATAGATCGCGAGATAGAGCGACAGCAGCACGACCGCGACCCAGCCGAGCCAGGCCGGCATCGCCGCCTGATAGGTGAAGGCCGTCGCGATCCAGTTGAGCCCGAGGACGAACTGGCCCATTCCGAACCACCAGCCGAGCGCGAGCGCGCGGCGCAGCCCAGGCGCGCGCTCGACCAGCGCGAGCAGGCCGGCGAAGGCGAGGATCGTCAGCGGCCACAGGCCGAGCGGGGCGAAGCCGCACGCGGCAGCGAGGCCGAGCAAGAAGGCGAGAACGAGCGGCACGCCGCCCGCTAACCTACCCGCTCTTCCGGTGAAAGGGGTATCAGCGCGCCGCTTGCGCCCCCGGCCGCGCCGGTGCGCTGACGCGCCAGATCTTGTCGCCGACATCGTCGGCGACCAGCAGCGCGCCCGCCTTGTCGATCGTCACGCCGACCGGGCGGCCCTGGGCCTGACCGTCCTGGTCGAGGAAGCCGGTGAGGATGTCGATCGGCTTGCCGGCGGGGCGCCCGCCGGCGAAGGGGACGAAGATCACCTTGTAGCCCGAGCGTGGATTGCGGTTCCACGAACCGTGCTGGCCGATGAACGCGCCTTGCGCCAGCTGCGGACTGAGCTTCGCCCCCGCGGCGAAGGTCAGGCCGAGCGAGGCGGTGTGCGAGCCGAGGCCGTAGTCGGGGCGCGTGACGGTCTCCAACGCGTCGGGCTTCGGATCCTTGACCCGCACGTCGACATTGTCGCCCCAATAGTTCCATGGCCAGCCGTAGAAGCCGCCGAACTGAACGCTCGTCAAATAATCGGGAACGAGGTCCGATCCGATCTCGTCGCGCTCGTTGACGACGGTCCATAGCGCCTTGCTGGTCGGCTCCCACGCCATGCCGTTGGGATTGCGCAGGCCGCCGGCGAAGATGCGATGCTGGCCGGTCTTGGCGTCGACTTCCCAGATCGCGGCGCGGCCGTCTTCGGCGGCAATGCCGTTCTCGTCGACGTTGCTGTTCGATCCGACGGTGACGTAGAGCTTCGAGCCGTCGGCATTGGCGATGACGTTCTTGGTCCAGTGGTGGTTGATCGTGCCGGCGGGCAGGTCGACCACCTTGACCCCCGGCACGGTGATCTTCGTCGCGCCCGGCGTATAGGGGAAGCGCAGCAATTTATCGGTGTCGGCGACGTACAGCTGGTCGCCGACGAGCGCCATCCCGAACGGCGAATTGAGCCCGGACAGCAGGACCGATCGCGTTTCCGCCTTGCCGTCGCCGTCGGCGTCGCGCAGCAAGGTGATGCGGTTGGCCGAAGGTACGTTGGCCCCGGCATTGCCCATCACCCGCTTCATGATCCAGCCCCTGATGCCCTTGGCGTCGTCGGGCTTCGGCGGGGCATTGGTTTCGGCGACGAGCACGTCGCCGTTGGGCAGCACCGTCAGCCAGCGCGGATGCGCAAAACCCGCGGCGAACGCGTTGACCGCGAGGCCCGGCGCCGCGACCGGCATCGCGCCCGCCGGCCAGCCGACCGCCTTGGCGGTATTGACCGTCGGCAGCAGCGTCTTGTGCGGCGCGGGCAGGGTGGGGTTGGCTCCTTGTCCGGCGGCGACGTCGAGCTTGGCATTGTCGCCGCAGCCGGCCAGCAGGACGGGAAGCGCGAGGGCGAGGATGGCGGTACGGCGCATGTCATGTTCTCCCGGCGACCAATCCGTTCGCCGCGTCAGCTCAACCTCACTCCTCGTCTTCCGGTTCCATCGAGGGCGGCGCAGGGTGCAGCCGCAGCCGGGTGATGCGGCGCGCGTCGGCCTCGGTCACCTCGAGCTTCCAGCCGCTGCCATGGACCAGCATCTCGCCGACGCGCGGGATATGGCCGGCGAGCAGGCCGGCGAGCCCGCCGATCGTGTCGACGCCCGCCTCCTCGGCGCCGAGCCGCGGATCGATCGTCTCGGCGACATCCTCGAGCTCGGCGCGGGCATCGACGTCCCACAGCCCGCCGCCGAGCGGCACCAGCATCGCCGGCGCCTCCTCGTCATGTTCGTCCTCGATGTCGCCGACGATCTCCTCGACGAGATCCTCGATCGTCACCAGCCCTTCGGTGCCCGAATATTCGTCGACGACGATCGCGAGATGGGTGCGGGTCGCG
>CAXSHP010000247.1:2551-4131 GCA_964236935.1 uncultured Sphingomonadaceae bacterium | reverse complement strand
ATCGAGGATCTGCTCCAGGCCTGCGCCGATTATCCCGGCGCCAACAACGCGCGGCGGATCACGTTCGAATATGTCATGCTCAAGGACAAGAACGACAGCGACGCCGACGCGCGCGAGCTCGTCCGCCTGCTGCGCAAGTACAAGCTCCCCGCCAAGGTCAATCTGATCCCGTTCAATCCCTGGCCCGGCGCGGCCTACGAATGCTCGACGCCCGAGCGGGTCGCGGCTTTCTCCGAGATCGTGTTCGAGGGCGGCATCTCCGCCCCCGTCCGGCGTCCGCGCGGGCGCGACATCATGGCGGCGTGCGGCCAGCTCAAATCGGCGTCGGAGAAGAAGAGCCGCGCCGAGCTCGATCGGCTGGCGGAGGAAAAGCAGGCCGCACTTGGCTGAGACCGGGCTGGTCGTGGCGGCACTGGCGGCGGGCGCGGGAATGGCCGGCGGCACGATGAACGCGCTCGCCGGCGGCGGCACCTTCGCGACGATGCCCGCGCTGATCGCGTGCGGCCTGCCGTCGCCGATCGCCAACGCCACGAGCAACGTCGCGCTCCAGCCGGCGGCGATGGCCAGCGCCTGGGCCTATCGCGACGGGCTCCGCCCGCTCGGCGGGCTGTCGGTGCGGACATTGTTCGCGATCACCTTCGGCGGCGGCGCGATCGGCAGCCTGCTGCTGGTGGCGACGCCGACCCACATCTTCGACATCATCATCCCGTGGCTGCTGCTCGTCGCGACCCTGGTGCTCGCTCTCGGCAAGCGGGCGTCCGTGGCGCTGCACCGGCGGGTGACGGTCCATCCCGGCGTGGGGGTCGGCGTCCAGCTCGGGCTGGGGATCTACGGCGGTTATTTCGGCGGTGGGGTCGGGCTGATGATGGTGGCCGCGTGGGGCATGCTGACCAACGCGCTGCCGCATGAGCTCGCCGCGCCGCGTACGTTGATGCTGGCGGCGGCGAATGCGGCGGCGATGATCATCTTCGTCCTGTTCGGCATGGTCGCCTGGGTGCTGGCGCTGCCGATGCTCGTCGGCGCGGTCGCCGGGGGCTATCTCGGCGCGCGGCTCGGCCGCATATTGCCGCCGCCGGCGATCCGCCTCGTCACGCTCGCCGTCGCCGCGACGATGACCGCGCTGTTCTTCATGCGCGCCTACGCCTAAGGCCGCGCGCATGTGGCTGCTCGACAAACTGTTGCGGCGGGTGATCCGGCGCGGCGCATTGCGCGTGACCGACGTGGCCGGCCGCATCCACGATTACGGCGCGCCCGATCCGGCGCGGGCCGGCGTGGCGATCCGCTTCACCGATGCGCGCGCGCCGTTCGCGGTGGCGCGCGATCCCGCTCTGGGCATCGCCGAAACGTTCATGGACGGCCGCGTGGTGATGGAGCAGGGCGACATCCGCGACCTCGTCGAGCTGTTTCGCTCGAACGCGCCGTGGGAGGGCGGCCTCAACGCCAAGGCCGGCATCGGCAAGTTCGGCAAAAGCGCTGGCCGGTTGATCGCGCGGCTCGACCGGCTCAATTCCGCCACCCGCTCGCGTCGCAACGTCGCGCATCACTACGATCTCAGCGATCGACTCTACGATCTCTTCCTC
>CAXSHP010000247.1:0-2541 GCA_964236935.1 uncultured Sphingomonadaceae bacterium | reverse complement strand
ATCGCCGCCAAGCTCGCGCTGCGCCCCGGGCTGCGCGTGCTCGACATCGGCTGCGGCTGGGGCGGGACCGCGCTCTATCTCCACCGGATCGCCGACGTCGACGTGCTCGGGGTGACGCTGAGCGAGGAGCAGCTGGCCGTCGCGCAACGCCGCGCCGCGGAGGCCGGCGTCGCCGATCGGGTCAAGTTCGCGCTGATCGATTATCGCGCGGTCGAGGGGCGGTTCGATCGGATCGTGTCGATCGGCATGTTCGAGCATGTCGGCCCGCCCCACTATGCCACCTTCTTCGACAAATGCCGCACGCTGCTGGCGGAGGACGGGGTGATGCTGCTCCACACGATCGGCCGGCTGGGCAAGCCCGGGGTGACCGATGCGTTCACGCGCAAATATATCTTCCCCGGCGGCTATAATCCGGCGCTGTCAGAGATCGTCGCGGCGAGCGAGCGGACCAAGCTGATCGCATCCGATATAGAGACGCTGCGGCTGCACTACGCCTGGACGCTCGACCATTGGTACGACCGCACGATGGCCGCGCGGGAGCAGATCGAGGCGCTCTACGATGCGCGCTTCTTCCGCATGTGGAGCTTCTACCTCGCCGGCGCGGCGAGCGCGTTCCGCCACGGCGGGCTGTGCAACTATCAGATCCAGTATATCCGCCGGCGCGACGCCTTGCCGGTGACGCGCGACTATCTCGCGACGGCGGAAGCCGCGCTGAAGCCGTAACTCCTCCCCATCCCGACGGAGGTCGGGATGGGGAGAAGGGCTCAGCCCCTCTTGGCTTTCCATGCCTCGCGCATATGCGCGCGCGCGGCGTGGCGCTCGTCGGGGCTGATCGTCCCGTCATGGTTGGCGTCGGCTTGGTCGAACCGCGCCATCGCCGCCGCGCTGGCTTCCGCCAGAGTGACGCGGCCGTCCTTGTCGGCATCGACCCGCGCGAACCATTTCTCGCCGAAGCCGCCGCGGCCGTGGCCATGGCCGCCCATCCGCCTGCCGCCGCGGCCGTCACGATCCCGATCGGGGCCGCCGGGACGCGCCGCGGCAAACTCGTCGCGCGACAATTGCCCGTCATGGTTGGCGTCGAGCGCGGCGAAGCGTTCGGCGCGGTGTGCGGCCATCTTCGACTGACGCTCGGTCTGGCCGGCGGCCATCGCGGTCTCCATCTCCGCCAGGGTGACCGCGCCGTCCCGATTGACGTCGGCCTTGGCGAACTTCTCGCGCACCTTCGCCTCGGCGGCGGCGCGGGTCAGCGGCGGACGAGGCTGCGCCGGGGGTTCGATCGCCTGCGCGAGCAACGGCACGGCAAGCGCGCCGATCACCACGGCGGACATGCCCAAGAGATATTTCTTCATGATCTGCTCCTTCGTTCCCGCCGGGGCGACCGGCCACGAATCACTTCTGCCGCGCGATTGATGCTCCCGCATGTCATCGGCGAAGCCCCGTGTTGCACGATCGAAATATAAGCACGCTGCCGTCCGCTTGAACGACGGCGCGCGCGCCGCTATCGCGGCGCCGTCCATTCCATCGCCGGAGTTTCATGTGACGCAGCAGGTCAACCGCGTCGTCCTCGCTTATTCGGGCGGGCTCGACACCAGCGTCATCCTCAAGTGGCTGGTGCAGACCTATGGCTGCGAGGTCGTCACCTTCACCGCCGATCTTGGCCAGGGTGAGGAGCTCGCCCCGGCGCGCGCCAAGGCCGAGCTGATGGGCGTTCGCCCCGAGCATATCTTCGTCGACGACCTGCGCGAGGAATTCGTCCGCGACTATGTCTTCCCGATGATGCGCGCCAATGCGCTGTACGAGGGGCTGTATTTGCTCGGCACCTCGATCGCGCGGCCGCTGATCGCCAAGCGCCAGATCGAGATCGCGCGGGCGGTCGGCGCCGACGCGGTCAGCCACGGCGCGACCGGCAAGGGCAACGACCAGGTCCGCTTTGAGCTCGGTTACTATGCCCTCGCCCCCGACATCCGCGTGATCGCCCCGTGGCGCGAGTGGGACCTGACCAGCCGCACCCGCCTGATCGAATATGCCGAGGCGCATCAGATCCCGGTGCCCAAGGACAAGCGCGGCGAAGCGCCCTTCTCGACCGACGCGAACCTGCTGCACACCTCGTCCGAGGGCAAGGTGCTCGAGGATCCGTGGGACGAGGTGCCCGATTACGTTTTTTCGCGTACCGTCAATCCCGAGGACGCGCCCGACACACCCGAGACGATCACGCTCGACTTCGAGCGCGGCGACGCGGTCGCGGTCAACGGCGAGGGGCTGAGCCCGGCGAGCCTGCTGGCCAAGCTCAACGAGCTCGGCCGGATCCACGGCATCGGCCGGCTCGACCTCGTCGAGAACCGCTTCGTGGGCATGAAGTCACGCGGCATGTACGAGACGCCGGGCGGCACCATCCTCCATCTCGCGCATCGCGGGATCGAACAGCTCACGCTCGATCGCGGCGCGGCGCATCTCAAGGACGAGCTCGCCCCGCGCTATGCCGAGCTGATCTACAACGGCTTCTGGTTCTCGCCCGAACGCGAGATGCTGCAGGCGGCGATC
>CAXSHP010000246.1:928-4138 GCA_964236935.1 uncultured Sphingomonadaceae bacterium | reverse complement strand
GGATGCGGCCGTCGAACAGCGGCGGGCTGAACGGGAAGCTGTAGCGCGACCAGCCATAGGGCCATTTCGCGACGAGCAGATAATCGCCGACGAGCAGCCGCGGCAGCATCGATTCGGAGGGGATGCTGAACGGCACCAGCACGAGCGAGCGGAACAGCAGCGCGACGAGCGCGAGGACGAGGCAGAAGCGGATCGTTTCCCACGCATCGGCAGCGCGCGAGCGCGTCGGAGGATCGGCGGATTCGAGCGGGTCGGCGGGCGGGGAGGCCATCGCCGCGGCTTTGCGGCGACGGGAAGGCGAGGTCAAGGAGGCTGGCGGCGGGGTAGGCGGCGACCTAAGGAGGCAGCGATGGATACGGAGCGCCTGACTTGCTAGCGGACGTCTCCATGGGTCCTGGCTTTCGCCGGGACGACGGATAGGACCGATCGATGCCGACCTACGATTATGATCTGTTCGTCATCGGCGCCGGCTCGGGTGGAGTGCGCGCGGCGCGCGTGTCGGCGGCGCATGGCGCCAAGGTGGCGGTGGCCGAGGAATATCGCGTCGGCGGGACCTGCGTGATCCGGGGCTGCGTGCCCAAGAAGCTGCTCGTCTACGGCGCGCATTTCGCCGAGGACCTCGCCGACGCCCGGCGGTTCGGCTGGGACGTGCCCGATTGCCGGTTCGACTGGACCGTGCTGCGCGACAATGTGCTCGGTGAAGTGGGTCGGCTCGAGGGTCTTTATACCGGCACGCTGGAAAGCCACAAAGTCGAGGTAATCAAGGAGCGGGCCACGGTGGCCGGTCCCAATGCCGTCACGCTCGCGAGCGGCCGCACGATGAGCGTGAAGACGATCCTGGTGGCGACCGGCGCGACGCCGATGGTTCCGGCATTTCCGGGCAGCGAACTGGGCATCACCTCGAACGAGGCGTTCCATCTCGATGCCGTGCCGAAACGCGTGACGATCGCCGGCGCCGGCTATATCGCGAACGAATTCGCCGGCATCTTCCACCAGTTCGGCGCGCATGTCGTGCTGGTCAACCGCACCGACGTGATCCTGCGCGGCTACGACGCCCAGATCCGCGACCGCCTGCTGCAGATCGCGACTTCGAAGGGCATCGATTTCCGTTTCCACATCGAATTCGAGCGGGCCGAGCGGCAGCAGGACGGATCGTTGCTCGTAACGATGAAAGGCGGTGATCCGATCGAGACCGACCTGCTGATGTATGCGATCGGCCGCAAGCCGAACACCGACGCGCTCGGGCTGGAGCGCGCGGGCGTCGAGATCGATGCCAAGGGCGCGATCAAGGTCGACGAGGACAATCGCTCGACCTGTACGAGCATCTACGCCGTCGGCGACGTCACCAATCGCGTCCAGCTGACGCCGGTGGCGATCCGCGAAGGCCAGGCCTTCGCCGACACGGTGTTCGGCGGCAAGCCGCACCGGATCGACTATGGCTGCATCCCGAGCGCGGTGTTTAGCCATCCGCCGATTGCCGCGGTCGGGCTGACCGAGGCGGAGGCGCGCAACAAGTTCGGCGCGGTGAAGGTCTATACGTCCGACTTCCGGGCGATGAAGAACGTGCTGGCGGGACGCAACGAGCGCGCGCTCTACAAGATGGTCTGCCATCCCGAGACCGATAAAGTGCTCGGGCTGCACATGATCGGCCCCGACGCGCCCGAGATCCTCCAGGCTGCGGCGGTGGCGGTCAAGGCCGGGCTGACCAAGCAGGCGTTCGACGACACCGTCGCACTGCATCCGTCGATGGCGGAGGAGCTGGTGTTGCTGCGCTAGGCTTGTCAAGAATAGTGCGAATCCTTATGGTCCCACCATGGCCCGGATGAATATCTCGATTCCGGAAGAGCTCAAGAAGTGGGCGGAGTCGCGCGTTGCCGAAGGCGATTATTCGAGCACGAGCGATTATGTGCGCGACCTCGTCAGACGCGACGAGGAATGCGAACGCAAGCGGCTGTGGCTGCGCGTGGAACTCGAGAAAGGGCTGGCGTCCGGGGTCAGCGCGCGCACGCTGAAAGAAATTCATGCCGACGTCCGGAAGAAGCGTGACGCGGCTTGAGCTGAGCCGGCAAGCGGACGAGGATCTTCAACATATCCTGCGCTACGGGACATCCCATTACGGCGAATCGAGTGCGGACGCTTATTATTTCAGTTTCGAGGCGAGCTTCGATCTGCTGCGCGAATATCCTCTGGCGGGCGAAGTCGATCACGACAGCGGCTTGAATTTGCGCCGCCTACACCATGGTAGTCATCGCATCTTCTATCGCCACAATCCGGAAAGCGTGTTGATCGTGCGTATCGTCCACCACGCTCAGGATTTGGCGGGCGCATTCAGGCCTCGCTGACACATTGGCGGTCTACCCCACCCGGTTCGCCACCAGATCGTCGACCACCGCGGGGTCGGCCAGGGTCGAGGTGTCGCCGAGGTTCGAAGTGTCGCCCTCGGCGATCTTGCGCAGGATGCGGCGCATGATCTTGCCCGAGCGGGTCTTGGGCAGACCGGGGGCGAACTGGATCGCGTCGGGCGTGGCGATCGGGCCGATCTCGGTGCGGACCCAGGCGACCAGCTCCTTGCGCAGCGCGTCCGAGGGATCCTCGGCGGCGTTGAGCGTTACATAAGCGTAGATGCCCTGGCCCTTGATGTCGTGCGGATAGCCGACCACCGCGGCCTCGGCGACCTTGGCGTGGAGCACGAGCGCGCTCTCGACCTCGGCGGTGCCCATGCGATGCCCCGAGACGTTGATCACGTCGTCGACCCGGCCGGTGATCCAATAATCGCCGTCGGCATCGCGGCGCGCGCCGTCGCCGGTGGTGTATTTGCCCGGGAAGGTGGTGAAATAGGTCTGGAAGAAGCGCTCCGGATCGCCCCACACGCCGCGCATCTGGCCAGGCCACGAGCGCGCGATGACGAGACTGCCCTCGGCCGCGCCATCGAGCACCTGGCCCTCGCCGTCGACGATCTGCGGCTCGACGCCGAGGAACGGCTTCGTCGCCGATCCCGGCTTGAGCGCGGTCGCGCCGGGCAGCGGGGTGATCATCGTGCCGCCGGTCTCGGTCTGCCACCAGGTGTCGACGATCGGGCAGCGGCCTTCGCCGACGACGTCGTGATACCAGCGCCACGCCTCGGGGTTGATCGGCTCGCCGACGGTGCCGAGCAGTTTCAGGCTCGCGCGGCTGGTCGCTTTTACGGGCGCGTCGCCTTCCTTCATCAGC
>CAXSHP010000246.1:0-918 GCA_964236935.1 uncultured Sphingomonadaceae bacterium | reverse complement strand
GGTGACGGTCGACGACCTGCCAGATGCGCGCCGGCGTTGGCCAGTTCGGCAGCCCTTCGAACATCAAGGTGGTCGCGCCGTTGGCGAGCGGGCCGTAGACGATATAGCTGTGGCCGGTGACCCAGCCGATATCGGCGGCGCACCAATAGACCTGGCCGGGGCGGTAATCGAAGACGAGTTCGTGGGTCAGCGACGCCCACAGCAGATAGCCGCCGGTGGCGTGGATCACGCCCTTGGGCTTGCCCGTCGAGCCGCTGGTGTAGAGGATGAACAGGGGATCCTCGGCGGCCATCGGTTCGGGTGGGCACTCGGCGGGAACGTCGCGGGCCGCCTCGTCATACCAGCGGTCGCGGCCGGGCTGCATCGTCACCGCGCCGCCCGTCGCGCGGACGACGATGACCGCGGCGAGGCCGGGGCAATGCGCTGCGGCCCGATCGACATTGGCCTTGAGCGCGACCCGCTTGCCGCCGCGCCGCCCCTCGTCGGCGGTGACGACGATGCTGCTGTCGCAATCCTGGATGCGCCCGGCGAGCGCTTCGGGCGAGAAGCCGGCGAACACGACCGAATGGATCGCGCCGATCCGCGCGCAGGCGAGCACCGCGAACGCCGCCTCGGGGATCATCGGCAGATAGAGGGTGATGCGATCGCCCTTCTTCGCGCCCGCCGCCATGAGCACGTTGGCGAAACGGCAGACCTCGGCGTGGAGCTGCGCGTAGGTGAAGGTGCGCGGTGCCTCGGCCGGGTCGTCGGGTTCCCAGATGATCGCGGTGGCGTCGGCGCGTTCGGCGAGATGGCGATCGAGGCAATTGGCCGCGACGTTGAGCACGCCGTCGTCGAACCAGCGGACCTGGAAATCGGTCTGGCCGAACGACCAGTCGCCGGCGCGGGTCGGCGCGGCGATCCAGTCGAGCCGCTGCG
>CAXSHP010000245.1:0-4209 GCA_964236935.1 uncultured Sphingomonadaceae bacterium | reverse complement strand
CGCCAGCAGCAGCCAGAAACCGATCGACAGCGCCACCATCGACGATCCGCCATAGCTGATGAACGGCAGCGTCATGCCCTTCGACGGCGCGATCTGGACATTGACCGCCATGTTGATCAGCGCCTGCACGCCGAACTGGCAGGTCAGCCCCGCCGCGGCGAGCAGCAGGAAGGTATCCTCCTCGTGCAGCAGCTTGATGAACACGCGCACCACGATCGCGAGATAGATCGCCGCGATCGCGAGGCAGGCGATCATGCCGAACTCCTCGCCGATCACCGAGAAGATATAATCGGTATGCGGCTCGGGCAGGTGGAACTTGGCCTGTCCCGCCCCCGGCCCGAGCCCGAACAGCCCGCCGGCGGTCAGCGTCCGCCGCGCGCTGTCGACCTGATAGGTGTCGCCGTGCGCGAACAGGAAATTGTCGATGCGGAGCGTCGCCACCGGATAGAAGAGATAGGCCGCGATCACCCCGAGCACCCCCGCCCCGACGAGCCAGCCGATCGCCTTGCTCGACACCCCCGACAGCATCAGCAGCGCCATCCACATCAGGCAGAAGATGATCGTCTGGCCGAAATCGGGCTGCTTCATCAGCAGCGCGGCGACCAGCCCGGTGAGCAACCCCGACAGGGGCACCACCGGCAAGGTGCGGTCCTGGGTCTTGAGCGACAGCAGCCAGGCGAGGCTGACGACGAACAAGGGCTTGAGGAATTCGGACGGCTGGACCTGGCCGAAGCCGATCCCGATCCACCGCCGCGCGCCGTTGACCTCGACGCCGACGAACGGGACCAGCGCCAGCAGCACGATGAACAGCCCCGCCCCGCCGATGGCGAAGCGCCGCGCGACATCCTTGGGCAGCATCGACACCGCGAGCATCGTCGGCACGCCGAGGATCAGCCACACCAATTGGCGATAGAAATAATAGAGCGGCGCGAATTGCACCGCCCCGTCCGAATAGCGCGACGCCGCCGCGGGCGAGGCGGCGGCGACGGCGATCAGCCCGATCGAGATCAGCACCGTGACGAGCAGCAGCAGGACGCGGTCGATCTCCCAGAACCAGCGCCCGACCGCCGAGCGGTCGGCGCGCCCGAGCCGCGTCGCCGCGCGCTTCTTTCCGTCGGATTTGGCCATCACGGTGATCGTCATGGCAACGCCTCGACCGCCGCGCGAAACGCATCGCCGCGCGCTTCATAGTCGCGGAACTGATCGAACGACGCGCACGCCGGCGAAAGCAAAACGACCTCGCCGGGCTGGGCCGCGCCAGCGGCGTCCATGACGGCACGGTCGAGGGTGCCGGATTCGGTGACCGGCATCGCTGGCCCGAGCAGCTTGGCGAACATCGGCCCCGCCTCGCCGATCGTGTAAGCGGCGCGAACATGATCGAAATACGGCGCGCAGGCATCGAGCTCGTCGGTCTTGGCGAGCCCGCCGAGGATCCAGTGGATCGCGGGATATGCGGCGAGCGCCGGCGCGGTCGAGGTCGGATTGGTCGCCTTGCTGTCGTTGACGAAGAGCACGCCGCTGCGTTCGCTGACGCGCTCCATCCGATGCGGCAGGCCGGGGTAGGTGCGTAGGCCTTGTGCGATTTGCTCGGCCAAGAGCCCGAGTAAATCGCATGCTGCAATCGCCGCCCCCGCGTTCTCAGCATTGTGCGGGCCCTGAAGCGCGGGCCAATCCACCTGGAAGCCAATGCGGGCGCCGAACATCACCGCTTGACCATCAGCGACATTCACGCCGAGGCCGTCATCACATCCATTCCCCACGCGCAGAACGTGTCCGCCACGCTTAGCTATTATTTTCTCACGACGCCTCACGGTCTGCTCGTCGGACTCTCCGAGCACAGCCCAGCGCGCCTTGTTCTGCATTTCAAACAGCCGCCCCTTGCTCGCCGCATAGGCCTCGAAGCTGTCATATCGATCGAGGTGATCGGGGGTGATGTTGAGCAGCACCGCGACATCGCAGTCGAGGGTGAGGGTCAGGTCGATCTGGAAGCTCGACAGCTCGAGGACGTACACCCCGCCCTCCGGCAGCGGCTCCTCGCCGAGGATCGGCAACCCGATGTTGCCGCCCATCATGCTCGGCACGCTGGCGGTCTTGAGGATGTGGTGCACCAGCGCGGTGGTGGTCGACTTGCCGTTGGTGCCGGTGATGCCGACCACCTTGTGCGGCGGCAGCGACGCGCGCGCCTGCGCGAACAATTCGATGTCGCCGATGACCGGCACGCCCGTCTCGCGCGCTTTGGCGGCGATCGGATGCCGGTTGAGCGGCACCCCCGGCGAGACGACCACCGCATCGAAGCCGGTCAGATCGATCGCGAGCGGATCGGCAAGCACCAGATCCTCCCCGGCACGGGGAGGGGGACCATCCGCAGGATGGTGGAGGGGGCTTTCGGCCGGGCGGAGCGCTCGTGGCAAGCCCCCTCGATCACCGCCTCCGGCGGCGGTCCCCCTCCCCGTCCCGGGGAGGAGATTCACGCGTGCCTCCTCGTTCGCATCCCAGGCAATGACCCGCGCCCCTGACGCCACCAGCGCATCGACCGTCGCCAGCCCCGAGCGCGCCAGCCCGAGCACGGCATAGCGTTTACCCGCAAAGACCGGGCTGGTGATCATGATGCGCCCGTGCTCCCGCGAAGGCGGGAGCCCAGGCAGCACCCTTCGCCTGGACCCCGGCCTGCGCCGGGGTGCGGTGAGGGCGATGCCTTCGCCATCGCCCTCACCGCAATTTCAACGTCGCAAGACCCGCCAGCGCGAGCACGAAGCTGATGATCCAGAAGCGGATCACCACCGTCGGCTCGGACCAGCCCATCTGCTCGAAATGGTGATGGATCGGCGCCATCTTGAACACGCGCCGGCCGGTGCGCTTGTAGAAGAACACCTGGATGATCACCGACGCCGCCTCGAGCACGAACAGCCCGCCGACGATCGCCAGCACGATCTCGTGGTGCGACACGACGGAAATCGCCCCCAGCGCGCCGCCCAAGGCGAGGCTGCCGGTATCGCCCATGAACACCGCCGCGGGCGGCGCGTTGAACCACAGGAAGGCGAGTCCCGCGCCGATGATCGCGGCGCACACGATCGTCAGGTCGCCCGCGCCGAGCACGTGCGGGATGCCCAGATAATGGGCAAACTTGGCGTTGCCGACGAGGTAAGCGATGACGAAAAAGGCGAGGCTGGCGATGATCACCGGCATGGTGGCGAGCCCGTCGAGCCCGTCGGTCAGGTTGACCGCATTGCCCGCGCCGACGATCACCACCGCGGCGAAGACGATGTAGAACGGCCCGAGATCGATCACCGCGCCGTTGTAGAACGGCACGTAGAGCTCGGTCCCGTTCTGCGAGAGGATCATCCAGCTCGCGAGACCGGCGATGAAGAATTCGGCGATCAACCGCGATTTGCCCGAAACGCCCTTGTGGCTGCGCTTCTTGACCTTGTCGTAATCGTCGAGGAAGCCGATCAGGCCGAACCCGGCGGTGACGAACAGCACTGCCCAGGTGTAGCGGTTGGACAGGTCCATCCACAGCAGCAGCGAGATGTTGAGGCTGGTGAGGATCATCAGCCCGCCCATCGTCGGCGTGCCGCGCTTGGCGAGGTGGCTCTGCGGACCGTCCTCGCGGATCGGCTGTCCCCGGCCCTGGCGGATGCGCAGCCAGCCGATGAAGCGCGGCCCGATGATCAGCCCGATCGCGAGCGCGGTGATCGCCGCGGCGCCCGCGCGGAAGGTGATGTAGCGGATCAGGTTGAGCAGATGCGGGAAGCCGAGATGCTCGGCGATCAGATAGAGCATGACGATCTTTCCATGGCGGCGACGAGGCGCGACAGCCCCACGCCGTTCGATCCCTTGACCAGCACGGCGTCCCCGGGACGGATCATCCGCGCGAGCCGATCCTGGGCCGCCGCCGCGTCGGGGACATGCGCGAGGTCGATCCGCCCGGCAAGCGCCTCGACCAGCGCCGCCATCTCCGGCCCGACCAGCAGCGCGAACGCCACGCCGGCCGCGAGCAGCGGATGGGCCAGCGCGGCATGATATGCGGCCGATCCAGTGCCGAGCTCGCGCATTTCGCCGAGCACCGCGATATGCCTGGTCGCGGGGCGGCTGCCGAGGACCGCGAGCGTCGCGCGCATCGAGGCCGGGTTGGCGTTGTAGCTTTCGTCGATCAGCAGCGCCTCGCCGTGGTCGAGCCGCAGCACGATCTCGCGCCCGCGCCCCGCCAGC
>CAXSHP010000244.1:2016-4219 GCA_964236935.1 uncultured Sphingomonadaceae bacterium | reverse complement strand
TGGGTGACGAAGCTCATCTCGAAAGCGAGCGGGTAGAATTCGCCCGGCGACCGAGCGGCGCGCGCATCCTCGTCGCGGAAGCAGGGCGCGATCTGGAAATAACGGTCGAACCCGGCGACCATCAGCAGCTGCTTGAACATCTGCGGCGCCTGGGGAAGCGCATAGAACTTGCCCGGATGGACGCGGCTGGGGACGAGATAGTCGCGCGCGCCCTCTGGGGAAGACGCGGTCAGGATCGGCGTCTGGAACTCGGTAAAGCCCTGCGCGATCATCCGCTGGCGGATGCTGGCAATCACGTTCGAACGCAGCACGATATTCTTATGGATGCGTTCGCGCCGCAGGTCGAGGAAGCGATAGCGCAGGCGGATGTCCTCGGGATAATCGGCCTCCCCCGCCACCGGCAGCGGCAGCTCCTGCGCGGCCGACTGGACGATCACCTCGCGCGCGCGCACCTCGATCGCGCCGGTCGGGAGGTTGGTGTTGGTCGTCTCCGCCGCGCGCGCCACGACTTGGCCGGTGACGGTAATCACGCTCTCGGCGCGCAGCCCCTCGAACAGCCGGAACGCCTCCGAATCGACGTCGGTGACGATCTGCGTGAGGCCGTGATGATCGCGCAGGTCGACGAACAGCAGCCCGCCATGATCGCGCTTGCGATGCACCCAGCCCGACAGGCGCACCTCGGCCCCGGCGTCGTCGGCGCGGAGCTGGCCGCAATTGTGCGTGCGATAGGCGTGCATGGCATACTCTTGTTTTCGTCATTCCCGCGCAGGCGGGAATCCATATTCTCCAATCCGAGGAGGTTATGGATCCCCGCCTGCGCGGGGATGACGACGAGATAAATATGGCCGCAGCGCTTCCCTGTCCCCGCTTCCTTTGTCAACCCGCGCTTGCGTCGCTATGGCCGCCTCATGCACATCCATCCGCTCATTACCGACAGCGCCGCGCTCGCCGAGCTCTGCGCCCGCCTCGCCCGGTCGCCGTTCGTCGCGATCGACACCGAATTCATGCGCGAGAACAGCTTCTGGCCCGATCTCTGCCTGGTCCAGATCGCCGACGCCGACGAGGCCGCCGCGATCGATCCCAAGGCGCCCGGCCTCGACATGCAGCCGTTGCTCGATCTGATGGTCGCCAACGAGGACGTGCTCAAGGTGTTCCACGCCGGCGGACAGGATCTCGAGATCGTCTACAATCTCACCGGCAAGACCCCGCATCCGTTGTTCGACACCCAGGTCGCGGCGATGGCGCTGGGAATGGGCGAGCAGGTCGGCTATTCGAACATGGTCGAGAGTTGGCTCGGCATCGCGCTCGACAAGGGCGCGCGCTTCACCGACTGGGCCCGCCGCCCGCTCGACAAGCGCCAGATCGACTATGCGATCGGCGACGTCACGCATCTCGTCGCGATCTTTCCGATGCTGCTCGACAAGTTGCACCGGACCGGCCGCGGCGCCTGGCTCGACCAGGAGATGGAGCGTCTCGCCGATCCGACCAGCTATGCGAACGATCCCGAGACCGCCTGGACCCGCCTCAAGCTGCCGACGCGCAAGCCCGAGGTGCTCGGCCGGGTCAAGGCGCTCGCCGCGTGGCGCGAGCGCGAGGCGCAGAACAAGGATATCCCGCGCGGCCGGATCATCAAGGACGAGACCTTGACCGATATCGCCGGCCATCCGCCGCGCGCGCAGGCCGATCTCGCCAAGGTCCGCGGGCTATCGGCGAGCTGGGCGAACAACGATATCGGCGCGCGGATGCTCGCCGCGCTCGCCGCGGCCGTGCCGATGGGCGACGACGAGCTGCCCGCGCGCGACGATCGCAAGCCGGGGCTGGGCAAGGACGGCGCGCTCGTCGCCGATCTGCTCAAGCTGCTGCTCAAGATCCGCGCCAAGGAAAGCGATGTCGCACCCAAGCTGATCGCCCGTACCGACGAGCTCGAAGCGCTCGCCGCCGGGCGCCGCGACGGGCTGAGCATCCTCCAAGGCTGGCGCTTCGATCAATTCGGCCGCGACGCGCTCGAGGCTGCCCAGCGCCTCGAACAATTCGCGGATCTCGGCCGCTGCCATGCGGCGCACGCAGGCGCTGCGATTGGTCCGCAGCTCGACCAAACCCTGCTGCGCCAGCAGCTTCAGGGCCTCGCGCAGCGGTGTGCGCGAGATGCCGAGCGCCGTCGCCAGCTCGACCTCGACGAGGACCACGTCGGCGTCGGTGTCGC
>CAXSHP010000244.1:0-2006 GCA_964236935.1 uncultured Sphingomonadaceae bacterium | reverse complement strand
TGGTCGAGGGACGGCTCGCGTTCGCGGTGGTCGGCGGCAAGCTCAGGATGACGCGTACGGCGAGCGAAGACAGCCCCGTTTAACCGAACGCCTGCCCGACGACCGCGCGCAGCCCCAGCGCGGCCGCCAGCGCCTTGTGGCGGCGCTCGACCGTCTCGCCGTAGAGCGGCCTGTCGCTGGTGGTGAGGCGCAGGCACAGTTCCGATCGCTCGATCACGATCGCGCTCGTCTCGAGCGGGCCGGCCACCCCGCCGCTGAGCCGCTGCCCCAGCCGCATCGCCAGGCCCCAGCGGATCGCCCGCGCGCGCTCCTCCGCCGGGATCAGCTGCTCGATGATCGCCACCGGCGTCTCGCCGCCGAAGCTGGTGTAGAGCGCCTGGCCGAGCATCGCCCGCCCGCGCGCATCGATGCCGACCCAATTGCCGTGGAGCGCGGTCTCGAGCCCGCGCTCGGCGCGGAAGTCGGGATGCGCGCGCCAGCCGATGTCGGCGAGCAGGCAGGCGGCGCGGCGCAGCCGGACGTCGCCGGCGCCGTCATCGGGAAACAAGGGCGTGATCCAGCGATCGAGCACGTCGCCATGCTCGGGAAAGCGACCCTGCCGCCGGCCCTCCCCGCGCGCGGCCTCGATCAGCGGATCGGCGCCGCGCACGTCCGCGGCGAGATCGCGGTGGAGCACGCCCTCGCGCAGGCCATAGGACGAGACGATCAGCTCGCGCGAGGCGAGTTCGCGCACGAGCAGAGCGAGGAGCAACGCCGCATCGGGGAGGTTCGGTAGGCGCGTCGACGACAGCGACGGCACGGCGCGCAGCCGCGGCTTGCCGATCTGCGCGAGCACGCGGACGAGCCGCGCCGGCGCCGTCGACGCCATATGATATTGATGAATGATCGGCAGCGGATATTCGGTCAGATGCATGTCGAGCAACGCCAGCGAGCGCCACGACCCGCCGACCAGATAGAGCGGCAGCCCCGCGCCGCGTCCCTTCCATCTGCCTTTTCCGAGCGCCTTGCGCACCGCGCGGCGCAGCGCCTGCTGCCCGCCCTTGCGGATCGCGGCGACGCGCAGCACGCCGAGCGGGAACGACGCGCGCTCGGTGACCGCGCCAGCGACGATGCAGGCCAGCTCGAGGCTGCCGCCCCCGAGATCCCCGACGATCCCTTCCGCATCGGGGATGCCGGCGAGGACGCCATAAGCGGCCGCCTCGGCCTCTTCCTCGCCCGACAGCAATTCCACCTCGAGCCCGAGCGCGGCGGCGCGCGCGATCAGCTCCGCGCCGTTCGACGCCTCGCGCACCGCGGCGGTCGCGACGGTGCGCAGCCGCGCGACCTGCATCTGGCGCGCCACCGCGGCGAAGCGGGCAAGCGCGGCGGCGGCCCGCTCGATCGCGGCGGGGTCGAGAGCGCCGTTCTGGGTGAGTCCGCGGCCGAGGCCGGCCATCACCTTCTCGTTGAACAGGATCGGCGGATTGCGCACCTGGCCGTCATAGACGACCAGGCGGATCGAGTTCGATCCGATGTCGATGATGCCGATGCGGCCCCCGGCCGGCGCTTCGCTGCGAACAAGGAACGGGATTCGGACCACGAAGGTGGGAGCTAGCGGCTTATCCTGGCGCCGTCATGCTGAACTTGTCATCTCTCGAAACCGAAGACCCTGAATACGATATCACGCCGTCACCCCGGCGAAAGCCGGGGTCCATGGACGGCGTCCGCGCATTGCCTTGAACGTACCGCATCCATGGATCCCGGCTTTCGCCGGGATGACAAGGACGGAGAAGAGACGCGAATCATCCCCCTCGCCGCAGCTTCAACGTCGGCACGCCCTCGCTCTTGCGCAGCGCCGCGCCGCGCCCGGACAGCGAGGGATTGGTCATGAAATAGCGGTGGAGGTTGAACGGCCGGCCCGCCGGGGCGATCCGCTCGGACGAGCCGTCGGGGCGCAGCCGCCAGCTCTGCTCGGTGTCGATCAGATTGGCGACCATCACCTGGTCGAGGATCTGCGCGTGCACCGT
>CAXSHP010000243.1:0-4246 GCA_964236935.1 uncultured Sphingomonadaceae bacterium | reverse complement strand
CGCCGATCCGGCCGGAGAAGGCCGAGGTGCCCTTGCGGTTGAAATCGCCCTCGAGGCCATGCCCGATCGCCTCGTGGAGCAGCACGCCGGGCCAGCCGGGGCCGCATACCACGGTCATCTCGCCGGCGGGCGCGGCGACCGCCTCCAGATTGACCAGCGCCTGGTGGAGCGCCTCGTCGATCGCGCGCTCGGCGGTCGCATCGTCGAAGATCCGATCGTAGAGATAGCGCCCGCCGAGCCCGAAATAACCCGATTCGCGCCGCCCGTTCTGCTCGACCACGATCGACACGTTGAGGCGCACGAGCGGGCGGATGTCGGTCGCGACGAAGCCGTCGGGGCGGACGATCTCGACCACGCTCCACGATCCGGCGATGCCGACCGACACCTGCACCACGCGCGGATCGCGTGCGCGGGCGAGCGCATCGATCCGCTGGCACAGCTCGACCTTGCGCGCGAACGGGACCGCGCCGAGCGGATCGAGCTCGGTGTAGAGCCGCGCGTTGGTCCGGCGCGGGGCGGCGGACTTGGCGCCCTTGGTGGGATCGAGCAGGGTCATCGTCTCGGCGGCGCGGCGGATCGCGGCCTCGCTGAGCTCGTTGGCGTGCGCGAAGGCGGTGGTCTCGCCGGAGACGCCGCGCAGCCCGAAGCCCGCCTGGGTGCTGTAATCCGCGGTCTTGAGCCGCCCGTCGTCGAAGCCGAAGCTCTCGCTCGCGAGATATTGGAGATAGAGCTCGCCATCGTCGCAGTTGCGCAGCGCGGCCTCGGTCAGGCGAAGCGCCGCGGCAGGATCGAGGCCGTCGCGATAGAGCAGGGAGCGGGGATCGGTGCTGGTCATCGCAGGGATATAGCGAGCGGGCGGATTGAATCCCAGCCATAGCCTGAAGACTTATCTCGCTCCCCTGATCCGTTCGTGCTGAGTCCCCTGATCCGTTCGTGCTGAGCTTGTCGAAGCACTCTCCTTTCTTCCTACGCAGCTCGAAGAACGGCCCTTCGACAGGCTCAGGGCAAACGGCCAAGAGTTCGAGGAAAAGAGTTTAGGCCGCCACCCCGTCCGCCGGCCCGCCGACCAGCACGAACCGCCGGTCGCAATAGCCGCAATCGACGAAGCCGCTCTCGTCGATCTCGAGGAACACGCGCGGATGGCCGAGCGCGGCGCCGCCGGGAATGTCGCTCGCGCCGTCGCAGATGACACGGCGGCTGGTGACGCGGAGGGTTTCGGGCGTATCGATCACGGCCGCGGCCCTTAGCAAGTGCGCCGATTGCGCGCAATCAGTGGCGCGCCGCCGCCTCGCGGGCTATGCGCGCTCGGATGAGCGAAGCGGCGATCGAGATCAAGGGCCTCGAAAAGGTCTATGGCAACGGCAAGCAGGCACTGGCCGAAATCGACCTCGAAATTCCGCGCGGCCAGATCTTCGGCCTGCTCGGCCCCAATGGCGCGGGCAAATCGACGCTGATCAACATCCTCGCCGGGCTGGTCAACAAAACCGCCGGGACCGCGAGGATCTGGGGCTTCGACATCGACAAGCACCCGCGCAACGCCAAGGTCTCGATCGGCATCGTCGGCCAGGAGATCATGTTCGACGCCTTCTTCACGCCGAAGGAGACGCTCGACATCCAGGCCGGGCTGTACGGCGTGCCCAAGGCGCAGCGGCGCAGCATGGAGCTGTTGCGCGCGATGCACCTCGAGGACAAGGCCGACGCCTATGCGCGCACGCTCTCGGGCGGGATGAAGCGCCGGCTGATGGTCGCCAAGGCGATGGTCCATTCGCCGCCGGTGCTCGTGCTCGACGAGCCGACCGCGGGCGTCGACATCCAGCTGCGCCAGCAATTGTGGGCCTATGTGCGCGGGCTCAACCAGCAGGGCGTCACGGTGGTGCTGACGACGCACTATCTCGAGGAGGCCGAGCAGTTGTGCGATCGCATCGGGATCATCAACCACGGCCGGCTGATCGCCAACGAGCCGACCGCGACGCTGCTCGCGATGGCGCAGGAAAAGGTCGTCGAGGTGACGGTCGACCGCGATCTCGCCGCCGCGCCGGCCGCGCCCTGCTTCGAGAAGATCGAACTCAAGGGCGCGCGCACGCTGGCGGTCACTTATTCGAAGGACAAGGTCAACGCCGGCGAGGTGCTCGCCGCGCTCCAGGGCGCGGGGCTCGGCATCGTCGACGTCTCGACCCGCGAGGCGGATCTTGAGGATGTGTTCCTGAACCTGACGGATGCGCGGCACGATGGCTGAAATCCCGTCCCCGTTCCTCCCGAGCAAAGTCGAGGGACTAAACCGAGCGCAGCCGAGGTTCCTTTCTCGGCTTCGCTCGAAGGGCCGTCTCGACTTCGCTCGACACGGACGGATTTAGGGTGAACGACCCCCACTCCCCCGACGTCCTGATCATCGGCTCGGGCGCCGCCGGCCTCACCGCCGCGCTCAACCTCGCCGATCGTTTCACGGTGACCGTGCTCGCCAAGGGCGGCCTGTCCGACGGCTCGACCGCCTGGGCGCAGGGCGGGATCGCCGCGGTGCTCGAACCGGGCGACACGTTCGAGGCACATATCGAGGATACGATGATCGCCGGCGGGGGGCTCAACGACCGCCGCACCGTCGAGTTCGTCGTCGAGCACGCTCCCACTGCGATCGAGCGGCTCGCCCAACTCGGCGTGCCGTTCAATCCCGGCGAATCGGAGCGCTGGCACCTGACCCGCGAGGGCGGCCACAGCGCGCGCCGCATCGTCCATGTCGACGACGCCACCGGCTGGGCGGTGCAGCAGGCGCTGGTCCAGGCCGCCGAGGCGCATCCCAACATCCGCCTCGTCCCCGACATGGCGGTGATCGACCTGGTGACCGGACGCAACGGCGAACGCTATTCGGGCGACGGCCATGTCTGGGGGGTCTACGCGCTCGACCGGGCGACCGCGCGGGTCGAGCTGTTCACCGCGCGCGCGACGATCCTCGCCACCGGCGGCGCGGGGCGCGCCTACCTCTATTCGACCGCGCCGCGCGGCGCGACGGGCGACGGGATCGCGATGGCGTGGCGCGCAGGCTGCCGCATCTCGAACATGGAATTCATGCAGTTCCACCCGACCTGCCTGTACAATCTCGAGGTCAAGAATTTCCTGATCACCGAGGCGGTGCGCGGCGAGGGCGGCCAATTGAAACTGCCCAGCGGCGTGCCCGGCGCCGGGCACCGCTTCATGCCCGATTTCGATCCCCGCGCCGAGCTCGCCCCCCGCGACGTCGTCGCGCGCGCGATCGATCACGAGATCAAGCGGCTCGGGCTCGATCATGTGGATCTCGACATCAGCCATTTGCCGCCCGAATTCGTCCGCCAGCATTTCCCGACGATCGACGCCAAATTGCTCGCGCTGGGCATCGACATGACGAAGGGGCCGATCCCGGTCGTCCCGGCGCAGCATTATACCTGCGGCGGCATCCTGGTCGATCTGCATGGCCGCACCGATCTGCCCGGGCTCCATGCGGCCGGGGAGTGCACCCAATCGGGGCTGCACGGCGCCAATCGGCTCGCGTCCAATTCGC
Organism: uncultured Sphingomonadaceae bacterium; assembly: GCA_964236935.1. Classification (GTDB taxonomy): domain Bacteria; phylum Pseudomonadota; class Alphaproteobacteria; order Sphingomonadales; family Sphingomonadaceae; genus Solisphingomonas. Next base: position 717 of record CAXSHP010000243.1, on the reverse strand, counting down.
TGCTCGAATGCTTCGTCTTCGGCGAGGCCGCGGCGAAGGATATCGCCGCGCAGTGGGACGATCTTCCCGCGCCGCCGCTGATCCGCGCGTGGGACGAAAGCCGCGTGACCGATTCGGACGAAGAGGTCGTCGTCCACCACAATTGGCGCGAGATCCGCCGCTTCATGTGGGATTTCGTCGGCATCGTCCGCACCACCAAGCGCCTCGAGCGCGCGCAGCACCGGGTCGCGCTGCTGCGCCAGGAGGTCGCCGATTATTACGGCAATTTCCGCGTCACGCCCGATCTGGTCGAGCTGCGCAACCTGGTCGAGGTCGCCGGGCTGATCGTCGCCTCCGCGCTGGCGCGCAAGGAGAGCCGCGGGCTGCACTATACGCTCGATTATCCCGAGCTGCTGCCCGAAGCGGTGGATACGGTGCTCCACCCGTCCTGACGGCGGGTCGGGATCGATGTCCATCGAACCCGGCCTTCGCCGGGGTGACGGCCTCGCGTCGGTTCACTTTGATCGAATCGTTCCCCGGCGAAGGCCGGGGCCCAGGTGGGGGGACTCTAGATTGGTGCGGGCCGACCTTGCACGGCCTTCCCCACTGGACCCCGGCCTTCGCCGGGAACTGAATGATTCAATATTAGTGAAAAAACTCTGGGGAGGCTCAGCCCTGGCGCGCCTTGAAGCGGCGGTTGGTCTTGTTGATCACATAGGTGCGGCCGCGGCGGCGGAT
>CAXSHP010000242.1:2577-4263 GCA_964236935.1 uncultured Sphingomonadaceae bacterium | reverse complement strand
CGTGGCGTTCCTGCCGCGCTCCCAGGTCGACATCCGCCCGGTGCGCGACGTCACCCCGCTGATGGACATCCCCCAGCCGTTCCAGATCCTCAAGATGGACCGCCGCCGCGGCAATATCGTCGTCTCGCGCCGCGCGGTGCTCGAAGAAACGCGCGCCGAGCAGCGCTCGGGCCTGATCCTGTCGCTGGCCGAAGGGCAGATCATCGAGGGCGTGGTCAAGAACATCACCGATTATGGCGCGTTCGTCGATCTCGGCGGGATCGACGGCCTGCTCCACGTCACCGACCTCAGCTACAAGCGCGTCGGCCATCCGAGCGAGATGATCAACATCGGCGATACCGTCCGCGTCCAGATCATCCGCATCAACAAGGACACGCAGCGCATCTCTCTCGGCATGAAGCAGCTCGAGAGCGATCCGTGGGACGGCGCCGAGGCGAAATATCCGATCGACGGCAAGTTCACCGGCCGCGTCACCAACATCACCGAATATGGCGCGTTCGTCGAGCTCGAGCCGGGGATCGAGGGCCTCGTCCACGTGTCCGAGATGAGCTGGACCAAGAAGAACGTCCACCCCGGCAAGATCGTCTCCACCTCGCAGGAAGTCGACGTCGTGATCCTCGAGGTCGATCAGGAGAAGCGCCGCATCTCGCTCGGCCTCAAGCAGGCGCAGAGCAATCCGTGGGATTCGTTCCTCGCCGCGCACCCGGTCGGCTCGACGGTCGAGGGCGAGGTCAAGAACGCCACCGAGTTCGGCCTGTTCATCGGCCTCGACGGTGAGATCGACGGCATGGTCCACATGTCCGACATCGCCTGGGGCGTCTCGGGCGAGGAAGCGCTGGCGCTCCACCACAAGGGCGAGACGGTCAAGGCGATCGTGCTCGACATCGATCCCGAGAAGGAGCGCATCTCGCTCGGCATCAAGCAGCTCGAGCGTGGCGGCGTCGGCGCGGCTTCGGCCGGCGGCGGTGTGGCCTCGGGCGGCGGCGGCGCGAGCGGCCTCGCCAAGAACGCGGTCGTCACCGTGACCGTGCTCAACGTCGGCGACGGCGGGCTCGACGTGCAGGTCGGCGACGACGGCGCGACCGGCTTCATGAAGCGGATCGACCTCGGCCGCGACCGCGACGAGCAGCGCCCCGAGCGCTTCCAGGTCGGCCAGAAGATGGACGCGATGGTGATCGGCTTCGATCGCTCGAAGAAGCCGAACTTCTCGATCAAGGCGATGCAGATGGCCGAGGAGAAGCAGGCGGTGGCGCAATATGGCTCGTCCGATTCGGGCGCGTCGCTCGGCGACATCCTGGGCGAGGCGCTCAAGGCGCGGCAGGAAGGCAACTGAGCCTGACGGAGAGGCCGTTTCCGGCGGGAACGGCCTCTGTTTGCTGCAAAAATCGACAGAATCGGCATCCTTCGCGGCGAATGCGCGCGACGTGATGACATTGATCTATATTTATGCAAATCGTCCGTGGCAGTGTTTCGATGCCGTGTTCGTCCGAGTCGGTGTCAGGAGCTGACGATCGCCGGGGGGCGTCGGGTCGCAATGAAGGGTACGCCATGATCCGATCCGAGCTCGTCCAGCTGCTGGCGCGCGACAATCCCGATCTTGCGGTGCGCGAGATCGAGCGTCTGGTGACGGCGGTGTTCGAAGCGGTCACCGAAGATGTCACATTGCCAAAGTTTACCCTGGTTTGA
>CAXSHP010000242.1:0-2567 GCA_964236935.1 uncultured Sphingomonadaceae bacterium | reverse complement strand
CAGCTTGCCGGCGGGGGCCGCGTCGAATTGCGCGGCTTCGGTGCCTTCTCGACCCGCGCGCGCATCGCCCGCGTGGGACGCAATCCGCGCACCGGCGCGGCGGTCGATGTCGGCGCCAAGCGCGTGCCCTATTTCAAGCCCGGCAAGGAAATGCGCGCCCGCCTCAACGTTTGAGGTCCGCGCCGCTTGACGGAGCGGACGGGTTGCGGCCTTGTCCCGGCACGCGGAGCTGGGGAATGTCCGCGACGACGCGGACGTGGCGAAACCGGTAGACGCAGCAGACTTAAAATCTGCTTCTCATTCGAGGGTGCGGGTTCGAGTCCCGCCGTCCGCACCACCTCCTCCAACAGCCGATTGGCGCTTGCGTTGCGCCGCTCTAGAGTCGGTTTCATCCTGGCTGAATCGTTCCCCGGCGAAGGCCGGGACCCAGTTGCGAGACCTGATTGCTGGTGCTGTACTTCGCCACCATGCCTGCCCAGATGGACCCCGGCCTTCGCCGGGGAACGATTCAGCCAAGACGAAACCGACTCTAGACCCGGCACAGCCTCGACTCGGGAACATATGATCCGCACCGCCCCCGCTTTTTTCGCGTTCCTTGCCGTCGCCGTGCTCGGCGGATGCAACCGGCCGGTCGACGACGCGCCGATCGAGGTGAGCGTGATCGGCGGGGCGCCCCGCGCCGTCGATCCCGATCGGGCGCCGCTGGCGGCACCGTCCGCCGTGCTGCTCGAGGCGACCGCGCAGGGCCTCGTGCGGTTCGACGCCGCAGGGCAGATCGAGCCCGCGCTGGCCGAGCGCTGGATCGTCTCGGACGGGGGGCGCAGCTTCATCTTCCGCCTGCGCCCGCTGCGCTGGGGCGACGGCCGGCGGCTCGACGCCGAGGACGTCGCCCGACGGCTGCGCGCGATGATCGCGCCGCGCAGCCGCAACCCGCTCAAGGCCATGCTCGGCGGAATCGACGAGATCGTCGCAGTAACCCCCGAAGTGATCGACGTCCGCCTGATCGCGCCGCGCCCCAACCTGCTGCAATTGCTCGCCCAGCCCGAGATGGCGATCCTCTCGGGCGAGGCCGGCTCGGGTCCGTTCGCGATCGCGCGGCGCGAGCCCGGCGCCCTGCTGCTGCGTCCCCTGCCCGATCCCGACGCCGATCCGCAGGGCGATCCGACGCCGTTGCCGGATCGCGATATCCGCCTGCGCGGGGAGCGCAGCGGCGTCGCGGTGGCGCGCTTCGCCGCCGGTCGCGCGCCGCTGGTGAGCGGCGGGACCTTCGCCGATCTGGCGGTCGCGCGGGCCGCGACGCTGCGCAACGGCGCGCTGCGGTTCGATCCGGTCACGGGGCTGTTCGGCCTGGCGATCGCGCGCGGCGACGGCCTGCTCGCCGACGCGGAGAATCGCCGGGCGATCGCGATGGCGATCGATCGCGACCGGATCGTCGCGGCCTTCGGGGTACCCGGCTGGCAGGCCAGCGCCGCATTGCTGCCGGCCGATGGGGCGGATGTACCGGCCCCGGCCGCGCCCGACTGGGCCGCTCAACCGATGGCCGACCGCCGTGCCGCCGCCGCGGCGCAGATCGCGCAGTGGAGCGCGGTGCACGGCGCGCCGCCGGCGTTGCGGATCGCCCTGCCCGAGGGCCCCGGAGCGCGCCTGCTGTTCGCGCTGATCCTGATCGACCTGCGTGCGATCGGGATCGACGCGGTGCGCGCGCTGCCCGGCGAGCCCGCCGAGCTGAGCTTGATCGACGCCGTTGCGCCCGGCGACATGGCGAGCTGGTATCTGCGCCATTTCGCCTGCACCGAGGGCGTGCCCTGCTCGACCGACAGCGACGGCGCGCTTGAGGCCGCGCGCATCGCGCCGACCGCGGCGGAGCGCGGCGCCTCGCTCGCCGATGCCGATCGGCAGATGACCGAGATCGTCCCGTTCATCGCGATCGCGCAGCCGTTGCGCTGGTCGCTCGTCGCACGATCGCTCGACCTGTGGCGTGACTCGCCGCGCGGGCGGCACCCGCTCGACCTGCTGCGCAGCGCCCCGCGACGTTAGGAACCTTCGTCCCGGTGGGGCGATAAGCGATAGTCAGGAGATCCACGATGGCCGTAACCCCCGAGCAGTTCGATCGGCTCGCCGATCGCATCCCGGGCGTCGGACGCGATCCGGCCGCCGTGCGCAAGCGGATCGAGGCGATGGAGGCGCTGCTCGAACGGATGTTCGTCGTGCCGGGCATCAACCGGCCGATCGGGCTCGATGTGATCCTCGATCTGGTCCCCGTGCTCGGCGACGTCGTCTCCACCGCGATGGGCGCGTGGATCGTGTGGGAGGCGCGCAATCTCGGCATGTCGAAGTGGCAGATCGCGCGGATGATGGGCAATGTCGGATTCGACGCCTTGCTCGGCGTGATTCCGTGGATCGGCGCGATCCCGGACTTCTTCTTCCGCTCGAACAGCCGCAACCTCAAGACCATCCGGCGCCATCTCGATCGCCATCATCCGGCGACCGCGACGATCGAGGGCGCGGTGCGGCGTCGGGGTTAGGGGCAAGCCTCGCTCCTGCGGGAAGCACACGACGCGAGTCTG
>CAXSHP010000241.1:324-4300 GCA_964236935.1 uncultured Sphingomonadaceae bacterium | reverse complement strand
TCTCGCGCCGCGTCACCGCGATCGTCGAGAGGCATTGCGGCGCGAACACGAACCAGACGAGGAAGGCGAGCGCGGTCGGCAGCGGCCAGCGCCCGCGCAGCCGATCGACCAGCGAATGACTCGTCGCCGCCTCGTCGCCGGTGTCCTGGATCGAATAGACCGTGGCGAGCGCCGACACCGCCACCTCGCGCGCCGCCATCGCCGGGATCAAAGCGAGCGCGATGTCGCGGTCGAAGCCGATCGGGCGGACCGCGTAGGCCAGGCCGTTGGCAATGCGCCCGGCGACCGAATAATCGATCGGCGGCGTCGGATCGCCCGCCGGCGGCTTGGGGAAGCTGAGCAGCGCCCACAGCACGATCGTGGTGAAGGCGATGATCGTGCCGGCGCGCTTGAGGAAGATCAAGGTGCGCTGCCACAGCCCGAGGATCACGTCGCGCAGCACCGGCATCTGATATTTGGGCATCTCCATCATGAAGCCCGAATTGGCGCCGCGGGTGACCGTCCGCCGCAGCACCAGCGACACGATCAGCGCGCCGGCGATCCCCATCACGTAGAGCGCGAACAGCACCAGCCCCTGCAGCCCGATCCCCGGCCCGACGCTGCGCGCGGGGATGAACGCGGCGATGATCACCGCATAGACCGGCAGCCGCGCCGAGCAGGTCATCAGCGGCGCGATCAGGATGGTGGTAAGGCGATGCTTGGGATCCTCGATGAACGCGCGTCCCGACAGGCCGACCCGCGCCATCAGCCGATCCATCAGGAACGCCGCGCGCACCATATAGCCCGACGCCTCGAGCAGCAGGATGAAGAAGAACAGGATCAGGATCTGCGGCAGGAACACGATCACCGCGCCGACGCCGGCGATCACGCCGTCGATCAGCAGCGAGCGCAGGATATCGTCGGGCATCAGGCCGCGAACGAGCTCTTGCAGCGCGACGAACGCGCTTTCGATCCACGCCACGGGCGCCTCGGCCCAGGCGAACACCCCCTGGAACATCAGGAACATCAGCGCGGCGAGCACGATCGGCCCGAGCAGCGGATGGAGCGCGACGCCGTCGACGACGTGCGTCCAGCGGCGCGCGCCATGTTCCTCGGTGGTCGCGGCGAGCGCGATCGCGCGTGCGCGCCGCTGGAGCGCGACGATGTCCTGGTGGACGATCGCGGTGCCCGCCGACATCCGCTGCGGATTGCCGACGAGCAGCCCGCCGAGCGTCTCCTTGAGCTCGTCGAGCCCCTTGCGGCGCACCGCCACCGTCGGGATCACCGGCACGTCGAGCTCGCGCGACAGCGCCGCGACGTCGATCGTCAGCCCGTCGCGCGCCGCCATGTCGATCATGTTGAGCGCGACGACGACCGGCAGTTCGAGCTTGGTGAGCTGGAGGACGAAGCGCAGATGATTGTCGAGGTTGGTCGCGTCGACCACCACAACCAGCGCCGCCGGCAGCCGCTCGCCTTCCTGCCGCCCGATCACCACGTCGCGCGTCACCGCTTCGTCGGGGCTCGACGGCTCGAGGCTGTAGGTGCCGGGCAGATCGATCAGCTCGACCGGGCGGCCGTCGGCCAGCGCCATCCGCCCCGATTTGCGCTCGACCGTGACGCCGGGATAATTGCCGACCTTCTGGCGCGCGCCGGTCAGCGCGTTGAACAAAGCGCTCTTGCCGGCATTGGGATTGCCGACCAGCGCCACCATCGGCATCGGGTTCATCCCGGCAGCAGTTCGACGCTGATCGCCGCGGCCTGGGCGCGGCGCAGCGCGATCGTCATCCGCCCGATGCGGCAGGCGATCGGATCGCCGCCGAACGGGCCGCGATGGAGCGATTCGACCGTCACGCCCTCGTCGACGCCGAGCTCGCGCAGCCGCCGCGCCTCGGCCGGGCGCAGCGCGGGCCAGTCGACGCGCGCGATCGCCACGCGCTGGCGCAAGGGAAGTTGGTCGAGACGCATCTGAGAGTGATTATCAATAACCGGCGCGTTACGCCAGCCCTCATGCGACCGGATAGCGCAACCGCCCGAGAAAGCGCGAGAGGCTGGGGCGGTGCGCGGGATCGCCTTGCATCCGCGCCTTGAACTGCTCGAACTTCATCACGCCGGCGAGCCGGCGATCGAGGAATGCCGCGGTGGCGGCCTGCCCCTCGCTGTCGTCGTCGAGCCAGGCGAGCAAGGTCGCGCCATAGACGGCGGCGAGTGTCGCGCGCTTGGTATAATGATTGAAATCGGTGGCGGTGTCGCCGGCGAGCCGCCACATCGCGTCCGCGGCGCGCCAGGCGAAGCGGGCGCCCGTCACGGCATGTTGGGGCATCGCGAGGATCGCCAGCGCACGCCGCGCCGCCTCGCGGTGCGGCAAGGCGAGGTCGAGCCGGACGTGGATCATCGCGCGGATGCGGTCGCGAAACTTCATGGCGGCGAGTCGTTCGGCCGGCAGCGCCGCGGCCATCGCCGCGTCGATGCTGGCGAACCAGGCGTCGATCATGGCGACGCGGCCGCCGGGGAAGGCGAGGCGCGCATGGCCCGGGTCGATCCCGAGCTCGTCGGCGGCACGCGCCAGCGCCGCCTCGCCCCAGCCGTCGAACGCGGCGTGCGCCGGGATCAGCGGGGCGAGCGCGACGCGCATCTCCTCGAGCGTCGGATCGGGCGGCAGCATCAGGCGAAGCGCTCCTTGAGCGCCATCATCGCCAGCGCGGCCCTGGCCGCCTCGCCGCCCTTGTCCTTGTCGTCGGGCCGCGCGCGGGCGAGTGCCTGGGCTTCGTCCTCGACCGTCAGGATGCCGTTGCCGATCGCGATGCCGTCCATCGTCAGCGCCATCAGCCCGCGCGCGCTCTCGTTCGACACCACCTCGAAATGATAGGTCTCGCCGCGAATCACCACGCCGAGCGCGACGAACCCGTCGTAGCGTCCCGTCTCCGCGGCGAGCGCGACCGCGCCGGGGATCTCGAGCGCGCCGGGCACGGTGATCGTCTCGTGGTGCTGGCCCGCCTCGTCGAGCGCCGTCCGCGCTCCGGCGAGCAGCAGATCGTTGAGGTGGCCGTAGAAACGCGCTTCGACCAGCAGCAGGCGGGCCATCATTCGGCTCCGAGATCGGGAATGCGCCGCTCGCCGACGACATTGAGACCGTAGCCGCCGAGCGCCACCAGCGTGTGATGCGAATTGGTCAGCAGCACCATGTCATGGATGCCGAGCTCGGCGAGGATCTGCGCGCCGACGCCATAGTCGCGCAGCCCGTCCATGTCGGCCGCCTGCGTGCCGCCCTTGATGCGAGCGGACATCATGCGCGAGGTCTCGTCGGCGGTGCGGCGATTGATGATCACCAGCACGCCGCTCCCTTCGTCGGCGATGGCCTGCATCGCGCGGGCCATCAGATCGGTGCGGTCGCTGACCTCGCCGAGTGCGTCGGAGAAAATACTGAGCTGGTGCATTCGGACAAGCGTCGGCTTGTCGGGCTCGATGCGGCCCTTGACCAGCGCGAGCGATTCGGTGCCGGTTGCCTTGTTGCGATAGTTGATTGCGCGCCAAGTGCCGCCATGGCGGCTTTCGAACGAGAGCTCGCCGACCTTCTCGACATTGTGATCGTGACGGCGGCGATAGGCGATCAGATCGCGGATCGTGCCGATCTTGAGCGCGTGGAGCTGGGCGAAGGCGACGAGATCGTCCATCCGCGCCATCGTGCCGTCGTCGTTCATGATCTCGCAGATCACGCCCGAGGGATTGAGTCCGGCGAGCCGGGCGACATCGACCGCCGCCTCGGTATGCCCGGTGCGGACGAGCACGCCGCCGGGCTTGGCGACGAGCGGGAAGACATGGCCGGGCGAGACGATATGTTCGGGGCCCTTTGAAGCATCGATCGCTACGGAAACCGTGCGCGCGCGATCGGCGGCCGAAATGCCGGTGGTGACGCCGTCCTTGGCCTCGATCGAGACGGTGAAGGCGGTCTCGTAGCGCGTCCCGTTGGTCCGGCTCATCAGCGGCAGCCCAAGCTGTT
>CAXSHP010000241.1:0-314 GCA_964236935.1 uncultured Sphingomonadaceae bacterium | reverse complement strand
GTTCCTGCGCCAGCGCGAGGCAGATCAGCCCGCGGCCGTAGCGCGCCATGAAGTTGACCGCGTCAGGCGTCGCCATCTGCGCCGGGATGACCAGATCGCCCTCGTTCTCGCGATCCTCGTCGTCGACCAGCACGAACATCCGTCCGTTGCGCGCCTCGTCGATAATTTCTTCGGTGGTGGAGAGGAAGGCGTGTCTCATGCCGCGCGCGCCGCCTCCATCCGGCCGAGATAGCGTGCCAGCACGTCGATCTCGATGTTGAGCGCCCGGCCGGGTTGGGCCTCGGCCAGCGTGGTGGCGGCGGCGGTGTGCGGGG
>CAXSHP010000240.1:0-4312 GCA_964236935.1 uncultured Sphingomonadaceae bacterium | reverse complement strand
CCGCCGCGCCAAATCGTGCAAGCTCAAGGACCTTCACTACGTCGACGTCGGCACGTCGGGCGGCGTCTGGGGGCTGGAGCGCGGCTACTGCATGATGATCGGCGGCGAGCAGGAAACGCTCGGCCTGCTCGATCCGATCTTCGACACGCTCGCGCCGGGCTATGGCGACATCCCCCGCACCCGGGGCCGCGAAGGCACCGACGACCGGGCGGAGCGTGGTTACATCCACGCCGGGCCGGCCGGCGCGGGGCATTTCGTCAAGATGGTCCACAACGGCATCGAATATGGACTAATGCAGGCCTATGCCGAGGGCTTCGACGTGCTCAAGGGCAAGAGCTCCGAGAAGCTCCAGCCCGACGAGCGGTTCGACCTCAACCTTACCGACGTAGCCGAAGTCTGGCGGCGCGGCAGCGTGATCTCGTCGTGGCTGCTCGATCTCAGCGCCATCGCGCTGGCGCAGGACGGCGAGCTCGCGAACTACAGCGGCAAGGTCGGCGATTCGGGCGAAGGCCAATGGACCATCGACGCGGCGATGGAGGAGGCGGTGCCGGCCTATGTGCTCTCCGCCGCATTGTTCGCGCGCTACCGCTCGCGCGTGGACACCACGTTCGGCGACAAATTGCTCTCGGCGATGCGCTTCGGCTTCGGCGGCCACGTCGAGATGCCTCAGTGAGCAAGGCTCCGGCGCGCGGGAAGAAAGGCGGCAAGGCTGCGGGCGTCACCCCGCCGGGATCGGCGCCGACCGCGCCCGCGGCGACCATCGTCATCTTCGGCGCGCTCGGCGACCTGACCAGGCGGCTGCTCGTGCCCGCGATCGCCAACCTCGCCGGTGGCGGCCTGATCGACCCCAGGACCGCGATCCTCGGCGTGAGTCATCACGACGAGACCGATGAGAGCCTGCGCACCGCCCTCGACGCGTTCGTCAAGGACGATGCGGATTGGAAGAAAGTGCGCCGCAAGGTCCGCTACCTGCGCGGCGATTTCTCCGATGCCGCGACCTTTGCGGCGGTGAAGGCGCAGCTCTCGGGCGCGGCCGTCTTCTATCTCGCTACCGCCGCCAGCTTCTTCGGGCCGATCGTCGACGCGCTCGGCGAGGCGGGGCTGCTGGACGAGCAGGATGGCTTCCGCCGCGTCGTGATCGAGAAACCGTTCGGCTCCGACCTGAAGTCCGCCAAGGCGCTGAACCGGCAGATCCTGGCGCGGGCGCGCGAGGAGCAGATCTACCGGATCGATCATTTCCTGGGCAAGGAGACGGTCCAGAACATCATGATCACCCGCTTCGGCAACACCTGGTTCGAAGCGGTGTGGAACAACCGTTACGTCGACCATGTGCAGATCACCGCCGCCGAGTCGGTCGACGTCGGCACGCGCGGCAAGTTCTACGACGCCACCGGCGCGCTGCGCGACATGGTTCCCAACCATCTGTTCCAGCTGATGACGATGATCGGGATGGAACCGCCCAACAGCTTCGACGCCGAAGCGATCCGCACCGAAAAGGCCAAGGTGATCGCCGCCGTCCACCCGATCGATCCGGCCGACGCGGTGCGCGGCCGCTACGAGCAGGGCAAGGCCGACGGCAAGGCGGTCAAGGCCTATCTGCAGGCCGACGACGTCGCCGCGAACAGCACGACCGAGACCTACGCCGCGCTCAAGGTCGGTGTGGATAGCTGGCGCTGGACCGGCGTGCCCTTCTACCTGCGCACGGGCAAGGCGCTGTCGGCGCGCGACACCGAGATCGTGATCCAGTTCAAGAACGTGCCGCTGTCACTGTTCGAGCGGACCGAAGTCGAGGAGCTGACCCCCAACCGCCTGGTCATTCAGGTGCAGCCCGATGAAGGCATCAGCCTCAGCTTCGTCGCGAAGATCCCAGGCCCGCTGATCCGGACCAAGCCCGTCAGCATGGACTTCCGCTATGCCGACGCCTTCGCAGTGGGCCACACCACGGGCTATGAGACTTTGCTTTACGACGTGCTCACCGGCGATCAGCTGCTGTTCCAGCGCGCCGACCAGATCGAGAGCGGATGGCGCGCGGTGCAGCCGGTGCTCGACGCCTGGGCCGAGGGGGGTGAACCGGAGAGCTACCAGGCGGGATCGACCGGCCCCGCCTCCGCCGATGCTTTGCTCGAGCGCGACGGCCGTGCGTGGCACGCGATCGGATGAACGAAGGGGCGAACGTGTGAAACGGCTGCTCGCCTTCGACCTCGACGGGACGCTGGCGCAGAGCAAGCAGCCGATCGAGCAGGCGATGTCCGACCTGCTCGGCCAGCTGCTGGGCGTGGTGGACGTGGCGGTGATTTCCGGCGGCGACTGGCCGCAGTTCGAGAAGCAGGTCGTCGCCAAGCTGCCCAAGGATGCCGACGTCAGACGCCTGTGGATCATGCCGACCACCGGCGCCAAGCTTTATCGCGCCGCGGACGGCCGGACGTGGCAGCCCGTCTACGCCGACAATTTCTCGAAGGACGAAGGCGAGCAGATCCGGGCGGCGCTCGACCAGGCGGTGAGCGACGCGGGCCTCACGGGCGAGAAGATCTGGGGCGAGCAGATCGAGGATCGTGGCAGCCAGATCACCTTTTCCGGCCTCGGTCAGGAAGCGCCGCTCGATGCCAAGCAGGGATGGGACCCGGACATGAAGAAGCGCCAGGCTCTGCAGCAGACGTTGCGGGCGCAATTGCCCGAACTCTCGATCAACCTCGGCGGGACCACCTCGGTCGACATCACCCGCAAGGGCGTCGACAAGGCCTATGCCATGGACCGGCTGGCCAAGGAATCGGGCATTCCCACCAAGGAGATGCTGTTCATGGGCGACGCGACCTATCCCGGCGGCAACGACGCGCCCGTGCCCGCAGCCGGTATCGACACGATCACCGTGCGCGACGTGAAGGACACGGAGGTGGCGGTCGCCGCCGTCATCGCGTGCCTCAAGGCGTAGCCGGCGCGGCCCGCCACGGCCAGAAGGTCAAGACAGCGCGGGGTCGGCGGATCGCAGCGCGGCGATCGCCGCCGCATAGTCCGGCGCGCCGAAGATGGCGGTGCCGGCGACGATGACGTCGGCGCCGGCGTCGATCGTGCGGCGCACGACCGATGCATCCTGCCCGCCGTCCACCTCGATATGGGGCGTCAGGCCGCGCGCATCGCAGAGACTCCGCAACGCCGCAATCTTGGGCAGCATCTCGGGCAGGAAATGCTGTCCGCCGAAGCCGGGATTGACGGTCATCACCAGCACGATGTCGACCAGATGCAGGACATGCTCGATCCAGCCGATCGGGGTCGCGGGATCGATAACGACGCCGGGACGCGCGCCGAGCGATCGGATCTGGCTGAGCACGCGGTGGAGGTGGACGGTCGAGCCCGGCTCGGCCTGGACCAGGATATGGTCGGCGCCCGCCTGGATATAGCGCTCGAGGCTGCGCTCGGGCTCGACCACCATCATGTGGACGTTGAGCGGCTTGCGCGTGGATTGCCGGATCGCGCCGACGATCGCGGGGCCGAAGGAGATGTCGGGCACGAAGCGGCCGTCCATGATGTCGACATGGATCCAGTCGGCTCCGGCGCGATCGACCGCGCGGACCTCGTCGCCGAGCCGCGTGAAATCGGCGGCGAGGACGGATGGCGCGATCTTGAGCGGACGGTTCATGGTCGAGATACCTTTGTGTCGCGGATTTCCACTCCGCTGCCGCGGCCGAGATAGAGTGCATCGATGTCGCCGACGAACAGGCCGTGCCCGAGCACGCCCGGTATCGCCGACAGGCTGGCGGACAGATCCTCCGGCGCGGCGATGCGGCCGAACGCGCAATCGAGCACGGCATTGCCCTGATCGGTGCGATCAAGCGTTCCCGCGGCGGTTTGCCGGAGCGAGGGCCGGCCGCCCAGCGCCTCGATCGCGGCGCGCACGAAACCGAGCGCGAAGGGCAGCACCTCGACCGGCAGCGCCGCGCGCCCCAGGCGATCGACCGCCTTGCTGCTGTCGGCGATGGCGATCATGCGCGTCGCGGCGCGGGCGACGATCTTCTCGCGCAGCATCGCGCCGCCCGCCCCCTTGATCGCGCGGAACGCGCCGTCGATCTCGTCGACGCCGTCGATGCACAGGTCGACCGCGCCGAGCGGGGCGAAATCGACCACGTCGAGGCCGGCCGCGCGGGCGTCGGCTTCGGTCTGGAGCGAGGTCGCTGCCGCCCGGACCGTGAGACCCGATCGGCAGCGCTCGGCGAGCGCGGCGATGGCGAAGGCGACGGTGCTTCCCGTGCCCAGGCCGACGATCATGCCGTCGCGTACTTCCGCGATCGCCGCACCCGCCGCGGCCTGCTTTTCCCGG
>CAXSHP010000239.1:2244-4321 GCA_964236935.1 uncultured Sphingomonadaceae bacterium | reverse complement strand
TGTTCCGCTCCCCAACTCCGCCGCTCGTTCATCATGAGTAAGACTGGTCTGCGATTGGTGTCACAACCGTTCGAGACTGTTGAAAAAGATAGCTGACGCGGCTGAGAGGGGCGGTTGGCCGAGGTTGGTCAGAAGTAGAGCCTGTGCATGGCATTCAGGAAGGCTGGGTTTTCCACTGGATATTCGGACGCAGAGCCGATCACCGAGTCGATACCGCACTTTGGGCAGAGCGCGGTTGTGTCGTCGTCCACCCACTCATTTATCTCGGCGGCCATGAAGGTCTGACGACAGTAGAAGCAGCCGCAGATCGCGCTCCTTCCAAGCTCAAGCCGGTGGTCGCTTGAGTGGCGCCACGCCGCTTCGAGTATGTCCCTGCCGTAAGTCATCGGCAAACAATGAACGGCTCGGGCGATGTCCGCAATGAGTGGTGAACCGGCGTGAGGACTCCGCTGTCACGACCTGGCTCGTTTCATAAATATCACGCTTGCCGCGGCCGTACGAGCGTGATTCCATGCTGCCGGACAGCATGGGAGCGCGAGCGATGATGGGTCGGCAGGTGGCGCAAGGGTCACTGTTCTATGGCTTCCGCTTGGACGACCACGTGCCGGGCGATCACCTGCTCCGGCGCATCGACGGCCTGCTCGACTTCGGCTTCGTGCGCGAGGCGCTGGCTGCGAGCTACAGCGCGACCGGGCGGCCGTCAGTCGATCCCGAGCTGATGCTCAGAATGCTGCTGGTCGGCTATCTGTTCGGCATCCGCTCCGAGCGGCGGCTGTGCGAGGAGGTGCATCTCAACCTCGCCTATCGCTGGTTCTGCCGCCTCGATCTCTCCGACCGAGTGCCGGACCACTCCACCTTCTCCAAGAACCGGCACGGCCGCTTTCGCCAGTGCGACCTGCACCGCCTGCTGTTCGAGGAGGTGGTCGCCCGCTGCGTCTCGGCCGGGCTGGTCACGGGCCGTGAGGTGGCGGTGGATGGGAGCACGATCCTGGCGGACGCGAGCTGGGAGAAAAAGCTCCCCGGCGCGACCGCCGCCGACAGCTTACGCGCCCGCGAAGCCGTGTCGCGGCCCGTGGCGGAGTATCTCGCCGCCCTGGACGCGGCGCTGCCGCCCGAGCCGGACCAGCCCGCGCCCGTTGAGCCGGCCCATGTATCGCCAATCGACCCGCAAGCGGCGTTTACCTGCAAGCATGGCCCGGGACGCTTCGCCTACGCCATCAACCCGCTGCTCGACCTCGACACTGACTGCATCTTGGACGTGGAGGCGACGCCCGCACGTTTCTCAGCCGAGGTCGCGGCGACCCGGACGCTGGTGTCGCGCGTCAAGGACAAGCTCGGCATCGCGCCCGATAGCCTCGCGGCCGATAAGGCGTACGGCAACGGCCCGCTGCTCGGCTGGCTGGTTGGCCAGAACATCACGCCATACGTGCCGGTCATCGACCGTACCCGCCAGCGCGACGGCTTCTTCACCCGCGACGCGTTCATTTATGATGCGGAGATCGACGCATACCGCTGCCCCGCCGACAAGCCGCTCGTCTACATGGGCATCGTTCACGCGAGCCGGGTGCGCCGTTACCGCAGCCGCGCGTCCGACTGCGCCGCATGCCCGCTCAAGCAGCGATGCACCACGGCCAGGCAGCGCGCCGTCACTCGCCTTGTCGATGAGGACGCGCGCGACCAGGTCCGCGCGCTCGCCGGGACAGAAGGCTACACCCGCGCAAGACGACGGCGAAAGCGCATCGAGCGCGTGTTTGGCCACCTCAAACGTAACCTGAAGCTCCGAACGCTGAAGCTCAGAGGCCTCGCCGGAGCCGCCGAGGAGTTCACCATGGCGGCGGCCGCCTACAACCTCCAGCTCCTCGCCAGTCGGGCGGCACCTGCCTGAGCGGGGCAGCTTGCAAAGCCGCTCACCGCCGACCCGACCGAAAGTCGAACCGACTTTCGCGCAGCGTTTTTCAACAGCCTCGGTCGGTTGTGACATCGGCATCGGGTCACGGTGTTCCGCAGGTTTACGTGTATCAGAACCCCGGTTTAGATGTCCGGCCCCGAGATCGGCGCTTTTCATCGACTGCGATCA
>CAXSHP010000239.1:0-2234 GCA_964236935.1 uncultured Sphingomonadaceae bacterium | reverse complement strand
CACCTGATGGGTCCCTTTTTTCGCCAAATGCCACATCCCGCTTTTACCGTGCGGTGAAAGCCTTGAAAGCAGGGATACTTGGTCAGCCGGGTTTAGAATCGGAAACCGCCCTGAATGCCATACGTGGTCGGATCGCTCGGCGCGACGAGTACGCTGCCGCCGACGAACGAGGCGTTGGTGACGACCACGTTGTCCTCAATGTTCCGCAAGAAGCCTTGAAGGTAGAACCGGTCGTCGGGAGCGTCGTAGCGTAGCGTTAAGTCGGTGCGCGTGACGCTGCCCTGCCGGTACTGCCGGCCGACCGCCTGCGCTGTGATGAAATATTCGTCGCTCAGCCGCGAGCGCACGGACGCCGACAGGCCGCCGCTCCGCCCGAGCGGTAGGGTGTAGGTGTAGCCGGCCGCGACCACCACCTTGGGTGCCCGGTCGAGCGCCTTGCCGGCGAAGTTCGGCGGGGCGTTCACGCCGAGCGGAAAGTAGTTCTTGTATGTCGCATCGAGGTACGTGAACTGCATGTCTACTCGGTTGCGTGGCGAAGGGACTAGCGTCGCCTCCAATTCGACGCCGTTAATCGTGGCGGCGGCGGCGTTGTCAGTGAACTGACGCGGAGCGCCGCCGATCGTCTGGATCGATGTCACCTGAAGGTTTTTGTAGTCATAGTGAAACGCGCTGACATTTAGGCGAACCGCGTTGTTGGCGAAGCGCGTCTTCAGGCCAACCTCATAGGCGGTCAGCGTCTCTGGATCGTAATAGAGGAAGGCATCGGTCTGCGGTGCGGAGCAGCCCGGGGTTCCGGCTGCGCAGCCGCCGTTGAAGCCGCCCGCCTTATAGCCGGTCGAGACCACGCCGTAGAGCAGGCTGCGGCTGTCCAGATCGAAGTCCAGTCCCGCTCGCCATGTCACCCGATCGAACGTCCTGCTGGCGTTGTTGGGCGCAAGGACATCGGTGGCCGCGTTGAAGGTCGCGGTCTTCTGCTGATAGATGCCGCCGATCCTGGATTTCTCGTCGCGCGAGTAGCGGACCCCGCCCGTCACGCGCAGCCGGTCGACGATGCTGTAAGTCGCCTGCGCGAAAGCGCCGATCGTCTCCGACTTGGTCGGGCCTTGCAGGAAGCGGTAAAAGGGAAAAGCCGGCAACAGGTTGAAGACATCGAGTGTGTTGTCCGAATCTTCCCGGAAGTAATAGCCGCCTGCCTGTGCCTTTAGCGGCCCCGTCCCATCGGTGGCGATGCGCAGTTCCTGCGAGATTTGCTTGTAGAGGCCGGTCGAAAGTGACCGGAAAGCAACCCCTTGGAATGCCGTGGTGTCTAACCGCTGGCGGAACTCGCTGTAGGAACCAAGATAGGTCAGCGCGAACCCGCCGAACCCCCATTTTAGTTCGCCGTCGACGCCCCAGCTGCTCGAGCGCTGCGTAGGGTCGTTGACCAGCGCGTAATTGATCTGGCGAAGCTGATCCGAGGACTGAGTATTCCCGATATATTGCTGGTTGGTGTAGTTCGGCACACCGGCGGGTAGCGGGGCGTAGTAGTCGTTGAGGTTGCGCACGGTCGTAAACGAATTGCCGCGGATCGAGCTGTAGTCGCCGCGGATCAGGACCGTCAGGTCCGGCGTGAATTTGAACAAAGCCTGGGCACGGCCCGATAGGTTGTTCTTGAACGGGTCGAGATCGCGTACGGTGCCGACATTCTGCTTCAGATACGTATCGCGCCGGTCCCACGCGCCCGAGAAGCGCAGCGCGACCGTGTCGTTTACCGGCAGGTTGACCATTGCATCGACCAGCGACGTGCCGTAATTCCCGTAAATCGCGTTGGCCGAGGCCGCGAACCGGTCGCCCGGACGGTTGGTGATGACGTTTATAAGACCGGCGGTGGTATTGCGTCCGTAAAGCGTACCCTGCGGCCCGCGGAGTACCTCGACGCGCGCGATGTCGAAGAAGCTGACCTCCTGCGCCTGCGGCCGGGCGAGATAGACGCCGTCGAGCAGGAAGGCGGCGGACGGGTCGCCCTTCTCCGTGTTGTCACTGGAGGACACGCCTCGGATGGTGATCTGCAGCCCGTTATTGCGGACGATCGACAGGTTGGGGACCTGCTCCTCCAGCCGCGTCGGATTGGTGATCCCGCTGTTGCGCAGCGCGCTACCATCGATCGCGGACAGCGCGATCGGCGTCTTGGATGCGAGGCTCGACGTCCGCTGGGCGGTCACGACGATGTCGCCGGTGGCTGCCGCCTCGGCGTC
>CAXSHP010000238.1:2434-4326 GCA_964236935.1 uncultured Sphingomonadaceae bacterium | reverse complement strand
GTCGCCCAGGTCAAGCAGGCGGCTTAGCCCCGATGCGTACCCGCGTAAGGCGGGTGCCCAGTCTGGGTCCCTGCCTCCGCGGGGACACAAGGAGATGAAAATGAAGGTTCTGGTCCCGGTCAAGCGGGTGCTCGATTACAATGTGAAGCCGCGGGTGAAGCTGGATGGATCGGGCGTCGATCTGGCCAACGTCAAGATGTCGATGAACCCGTTCGACGAGATCGCGGTGGAGGAGGCGCTGCGCCTCAGGGAAAAAGGCGCGGCCAGCGAAGTCGTGGTGGTCTCGATCGGCGAGCAGAAGGCACAGGAGACGTTGCGCACCGGGCTGGCGATGGGCGCCGATCGCGCGATCCTGGTGGTGTCGGACAGCGAGGTCGAGCCGCTCGGCGTGGCCAAGCTGCTGAAGGCGATCGTCGACGAGGAGCAGCCGGGGCTGGTGCTGCTCGGCAAGCAGGCGATCGACGACGATTCGAACCAGGTCGGGCAGATGCTCGCCGCGCTGCTCGGCTGGGGCCAGGGGACGTTCGCCTCCAAGGTCGAAGTGTCGGGCGACAAGATCGAGGTGACGCGCGAGGTCGACACCGGCTCGGAGACGGTCAGCCTCAAGCTGCCGGCGATCGTGACGACCGATCTCAGGCTCAACGAGCCGCGCTATGCGTCGCTGCCGAACATCATGAAGGCCAAGTCCAAGCCCTTGGCGCAGAAGACGCCGGGCGATTACGGCGTCGATATCACGCCGCGGCTCACGACGCTCAAGGTGGTCGAGCCGTCGAAGCGCACCGCCGGGATCAAGGTCGCCGACGTCGACGAGCTGATCGGCAAGCTCAAGGTATTGGGAGTGGTCGAATGAAGACTTTGGTCTGGGTCGAGCATGACAATGCGGCGGTCAAGGACGCCACGCTGGCCGCTGTCACCGCCGCGTCGCAGCTGGGCGACGTCGAGCTGCTGGTGGCCGGGGCGGGCTGCGCGGCGGTCGCGGACGAAGCGGCGAAGATCGCGGGTGTCGGCAAGGTCCATCTCGCCGACGATCCGGCGTTCAAGGACGCGCTGGCCGAGAACGTCGCGCCGTTGATCGTCCAGCTGATGGGCGATCACGACGCGTTCCTCGCGCCGTCGACCTCGAACGGCAAGAATATCGCGCCGCGCGTCGCCGCGCTGCTCGACGTGATGCAGCTGTCCGACATCCTGTCGGTCGAGGGACCGGATACCTTCACCCGGCCGATCTACGCCGGCAATGCGATCGCCACGGTGCAGTCGTCGGACGCGAAGAAGGTGATCACGGTGCGCGGCACCGCCTTCGCCAAGGCGAGCCGCGAGGGCGGATCGGGCACGGTCGAGGCGGTCTCCGCCACGGGCGACGCCGGCCTCTCCAGCTTCGTCGGGGCGGAGACCTCCAAGTCCGAGCGGCCCGAGCTGACATCGGCCAAGATCATTGTGTCGGGCGGCCGCGCGCTGCAGAACGGCGAGAATTTCCACAGCCTGATCGAGCCGCTCGCCGACAAGCTCGGCGCGGGCGTCGGGGCGTCGCGCGCCGCGGTCGACGCGGGCTATGTCCCCAACGACTATCAGGTCGGCCAGACCGGCAAGATCGTCGCGCCCGAAGTCTATATCGCGATCGGCATCTCGGGCGCGATCCAGCACCTTGCGGGCATGAAGGACAGCAAGACGATCATCGCGATCAACAAGGACGAGGACGCGCCGATCTTCCAGGTCGCGGACATCGGGCTGGTGGGGGATCTGTTCAAGCTGGTGCCGGAGCTGACGTCGAAGCTGTGACCGCGCGAGGTCTGTAGCGCAGCTACGGGCCAATGGCGGCAAGCGTAGCGCCGCCGCCACGCGCGGGGACGGCCGGCGGCGCCGGGACGGGCGGGGCTCCCCCGGCAGCGGCAGCG
>CAXSHP010000238.1:0-2424 GCA_964236935.1 uncultured Sphingomonadaceae bacterium | reverse complement strand
TCGCGCAGGCGCTCGATCTCGGCATGCGGCGCGAACAGCAATCCGATGCTGCGGGTGAAGGCGAAGCCCTCCAGCCGCGGCCTGACAATGCCCGGATCGACGAAACAGTCCGGCATGACGGTGATGCCGAGCCCGCTGCGGACATAGGACAAGGCCCGCTGCTCGCTCATCGTCCGGGCCGGAAAGAACGGGCGAACGCCGTGTGCCGTGAAGTGACGGCTGGTTTGGGACAGCAGCTCGCATTGCCGGCGCAGGATCATCGGTTCGTGCATCAGCTCGCCCGCCGCGATCGTGTCGCGCCCGGCGAGCCGATGCCCGGCCGCCAGCGCCAGGGCATAGCCTTCGCTCAGCAGCGTTTCGCGTTCGAAGCGCGGATGGTCGTCGCGCACGATCGTCAGCGCGACATCGATCCGGCCCCGCGTCAGCTGCTCCAGCAAGTCGCGCTCCCGGCCCTCCACAATCTCGACACGCTCGTCGCCGGGGCGCGCCAGGTGCCGCTGCAGGAATGCTTCGATCCACCGCGACGGCGTCGTCGCCAGCACGCCGAGGCGGATCGTTCGCAGCTGCGTCGATCCCAAGGCTTCGCGTTCCGCCAACCCGAACTCCGCCTCGATCCGACGGGCATGCGGCACCAGACCGGCCCCCGCCTCCGTCAACTCGACACGCCGATTGGATCGCACGAACAGCGGCCGGCCGAGCATCTGTTCGAGCTTCGCGATCCCGACCGACAGCGTCGGCTGGGAGACGTGACACCGGGCGGCCGCCTTGGAGAAATTCCCCTGCTCGATCACAGCCAGGAAATAGCGGAGATGGTAACGGTCGATCATAGATGGCGTCTATCCCGTACCTCCAAAAAGTTCAATTTTCCAAAGGCTCGGGATGCCGATAGGAATCGTCCGGCGGGTGTCTCGGAGAAGTTGTGACGCAGTTCGATTTTGCGCTGGGCGAGTCGGCGGACATGATCCGCGAGACGACGCGGCGCTTCGCGTCCGACAGGATCGCTCCGCTCGCCGCCAGGATCGATGCCGAGGACTGGTTCCCGCAGCAGCTGTGGCCGCAGATGGGCGCGCTCGGCCTTCACGGCATCACGGTCGGCGAAGCGGACGGCGGCCTCGGGCTCGGCTATCTCGAGCATGTCGTCGCGATCGAGGAGGTCAGCCGCGCGTCGGCCTCGGTCGGGCTGTCCTATGGCGCGCATTCGAACCTCTGCATCAACCAGATCGCCCGTTGGGCGTCGCCCGAGCAAAAGGCGAAGTATCTGCCCAAGCTCCTCTCGGGCGAGCATATCGGCAGCCTGGCGATGTCCGAGGCGGGCGCGGGCTCCGACGTGGTGTCGATGAAGCTCAAGGCGGATGTCGCGCGTGACGGCTACATCCTCAACGGCACGAAGTTCTGGATCACCAACGCCGCCTGCGCCGACACGCTCGTCGTCTATGCCAAGACGGGGGAAGGCAGCCGCGGGATCACCGCGTTCCTGATCGAGAAGGACATGCCCGGCTTCTCGATCGGGCAGAAGATCGACAAGATGGGCATGCGCGGCAGCCCGACGGCGGAGCTCGTCTTCGACGATTGCCGGGTCGCGGCGGAGCAGGTCATGGGCCCCCTCGACGGCGGCGTCGGGGTGCTGATGAGCGGGCTCGACTATGAGCGTGCCGTGCTGGCCGGCATCCAGCTCGGCATCATGCAGGCGTGCCTCGACGTGGTCCTGCCCTTCGTACGGGATCGCCGGCAGTTCGGTCAGCCGATCGGACGCTTTCAACTCATCCAAGCCAAGGTCGCCGACATGTATGTCGCGCTCAATTCGGCGCGCGCCTATGTCTATGCCGTCGCTCGCGCGTGCGATGCGGGCCGGACGACGCGGTTCGATGCGGCGGGCGCGATCCTGCTCGCCAGCGAAAATGCCGTACGGGTCGCGCTCGAAGCGATCCAGGCGTTGGGCGGCGCCGGCTATACCAAGGATTGGCCGGTCGAGCGTTTCCTGCGCGACGCCAAGCTGCTCGATATCGGCGCCGGCACCAACGAGATCCGGCGGATGCTGATCGGCCGCGAGCTGATCGGATCATGACGAAGATCGATCGGCGGCCGGCCGCATGAGCGCCGCGGTTCTCGGCACCAAGCTCTCGCCGGACGGCGGGGCATTCCGGGCGAACGCGGCGCACCACGGCGCGCTGGCGGCTCGGCTTCGCGGCGACGTCGCCCGGATTGCGCTCGGTGGCAGCGAGCCGTCTCGCGCACGCCACCTCGCGCGCGGCAAGCTCCTTCCGCGCGAGCGGGTGGAGCGGCTGCTCGATCCCGGCTCGCCGTTCCTCGAAATCGGCCAGCTTGCCGCGAACGGCCTCTATGGCGACGAGGTGCCCGGCGCGGGCGTGATCGCCGGGATCGGCCGTGTCTCGGGGCGCCAGTGCATGATCGTGTGCAACGACG
>CAXSHP010000237.1:0-4345 GCA_964236935.1 uncultured Sphingomonadaceae bacterium | reverse complement strand
GAGCGCAGGATCGCCCTCCTTCGCGCGCCGCGCGACCGAGCGCAGCGCGCCGATGAACTGGTCGAGCGCGGCCTTGCTCTCGGTCTCGGTCGGCTCGATCAGCATCGCCCCGTGAACGACGAGCGGAAAATACATCGTCATCGGATGGAAGCCCTCGTCGATCAGCCCCTTGGCGATGTCGAGCGTCGAAAAACCGTCAGCCAGGCCTTCGTCCGAGAACAGCGCCTCGTGCATGCACGGCCCGCTCGCCCCGAACGGCGCGACCAGCACGTCCTCGAGCTGGCGCAGGATATAATTGGCCGCGAGCACCGCGTCCTCGCTGACCTGGCGCAGGCCGTCGGCGCCATGGCTGAGCATGTAAGCGGCCGCGCGGACGAACATCCCCATCTGGCCATGGAACGCGACCATCCGCCCGAACGCATGCTCATGCTGCTCGGCCATCGCGCTTTCCTCCTCGACGAGGATGTAGCTGTCGCCATGCTTCTCCACGAACGGCAAGGGCGCGAACGGGGCGAGCGCGGCCGAGAACACCACCGGCCCCGATCCCGGCCCGCCGCCGCCGTGCGGGGTGGAGAAGGTCTTGTGCAGGTTGATGTGCATCGCGTCGACGCCGAGGTCGCCGGGGCGCACGCGCCCGACGATCGCGTTGAAATTGGCGCCGTCGCAATAAAGGAACGCGCCTGCCGCGTGGACCGCCTCGCCGATCGCGATCATGTCGCGCTCGAACAGCCCGCAGGTGTTGGGATTGGTGATCATCAGCGCGGCGACATCGGGTCCGAGCCGGCCCCGCAAGGCCGCCAGATCGACGCGACCTTCGGCGGTGGCGGGGATATTCTCGACCGCATAGCCGCAGAAGGCGGCGGTCGCCGGATTGGTCCCGTGCGCGCTTTCGGGCACGAGGACCACCTGCCGCGCGTCGCCGCGCGCCTCGAGCGCGGAACGAATCGCGAGCAGCCCGCACAGTTCGCCGTGCGCGCCGGCCTTGGGGCTCATCGCGATGTCGGGCATGCCGGTCAGCGTCTTGAGCCACTCGCCGACGAGATGGATCAGCGCGAGCGCGCCCTGCGCGGTCTCGACCGGCGCGAGCGGATGAACCTCGGCGAAGCCGGGCAGCCGCGCCATCTTCTCGTTGAGCCGCGGATTATGCTTCATCGTGCAACTGCCGAGCGGGAAGATGCCCAAGTCGATCGCATAATTCTGGCGCGACAGCCGCGTGTAATGGCGCACCGTCTCGGGTTCGCTGAGGCCCGGCAGGCCGATCGGGCGGGAGCGGAAAAGGCCTGCCAGATCCTCCCCGGCACGGGGAGAGGGACCATTCGAGGAATGGTGGAGGGGGCTCTCGACGAGCGCTCCGCCCGGCCCGAGTCCCTCTCCACCGCCTTCGGCGGTCCCCCTCCCCGTGCCGGGGAGGATCGCAAGGTCGACGCCGGTTCGATGCACATTGCCGATCTCGAAGATCAACGGCTCCTTGAGCATCAACGCCTTGTTGCCGGTATAGCTCATGCCAGCGCCTCCCCGAGTGCGCCCGCCAGCGCCGCGACATCCTCGTCGGTCGCCGTCTCGGTCACCGCGACGACCAGCCCGTTGGCGAGCGCATCCACCCCCGGATAGAGCCGCCCGAGCGAGACGCCGCCGAGCATCCCCTGCCCCGCCAGCGCGCGCACGATCGGCCGCGCCTCGGCCGACAGCCGCAGCGTGAATTCGTTGAAGAACGGCCCGTTGAGCAGCTCGACTCCGTTCACTTGCGCCAGCATCGCCGCCGCGTGCAGCGCCTTGGCGTGGTTGAGCGCGGCGAGCGCGCGCAGGCCCTTCTCGCCGAGCAGCGTCAAGTGGATCGAGAAAGCGAGCGCGCACAAACCGCTGTTGGTGCAGATGTTCGAGGTCGCCTTCTCGCGGCGGATATGCTGCTCGCGGGTCGACAGGGTGAGCACGAAGCCGCGCTGGCCCGCCGCATCGACCGTCTCGCCGCAGAGCCGCCCCGGCATCTGGCGGACATATTTGTCGCGCGTCGCGAATAGCCCGACATAAGGCCCGCCGAAGTTGAGCCCGACCCCGATCGACTGGCCCTCGCCGACGACGATGTCGGCACCCATCTCACCCGGCGCGCGGAGCAGACCGAGCGCCACCGGCTCGGTCACCACCGCGATCAGCAGCGCACCCTTCTCGTGCGCGCGCGCGGCGAGCTCGGAGAGATCCGCGACGTGGCCGAGGATGCCCGGATATTGGACGACGACGCATGACGTGTCGCCATCGATCGCGTCGAGCAGCGCCGCGCCGTCATCGCCGGGCGCGCCGGAGACGTAATGGGGATGCAAGCCCGCCGACAGCAGCGCCTTGCCGCGCCGGGTGATGCGGCGCGCCATCACGATCGCTTCCCAGCACGCGGTCGAACCGTCGTACATCGAAGCGTTGGCGACGTCGCAGCCGTAGAGCCGCGCGACCTGCGTCTGGAATTCGAACAGCACCTGGAGCGTGCCCTGCGCGATCTCGGGCTGGTAGGGCGTGTAGCTGGTGAGGAACTCGCCGCGCTGGATCAGATGATCGACCGAGGCCGGGATATGGTGGCGATAGGCGCCGCAACCGAGGAAGAACGGGGCATCGCCCGCCGCGAGATTGCGCCGCGCGAGCGCCGTCAGCTGCCGCTCGACCGCCATTTCGGACGCATGGTTCGGCAGGCCGGCGATCGGCGCGGACAGACGCGCGGCCGCCGGCACGTCGGCGAACAGCTCGTCGATCGAAGCCGCACCGACCGCCGCGAGCATCGCCTGCCGGTCGGCAGGTTCGAGAGGAAGATAGCGCATCGGGCAGACCTCGTCGCAATGAAAGCCCCTCCTCGCAGAGGGAGGGGAGCTAGATCCCTTGGACCAAGACCTTATAGGCCTCGGCATCGAGCAGGCCGTCGAGCTCGGCGGCGTCGGACAGCGTCAGCTTGAAGAACCAGCCGTCGCCCTCGGGCGCGGTGTTGACCAGCGACGGATCGGCCTCGAGCGCGGCATTGCCCTCGATCACCTCGCCCGACACGGGGGCGAACACGTCGGATGCCGCCTTGACCGATTCGACCACCGCCGCTTCCTTGCCGGCGGTCACGCTCGCGCCGATCACCGGCAGCTCGACGAACACCACATCGCCGAGCTGACCCTGGGCGTAATCGGTGATGCCGACGGTCGCGGTGGTCCCGTCGACCGAAATCCACTCATGGTCTTTGGTGAAATAGCGGGTCATGCGGTCTTTCCCTGGCGATGATAGCGATGCGGCACGAACGGCAGCGGAGCGACGGTGGCGGTGAACATCTTGCCGCGCTGCTCGAGCCGGACTTCGGTGCCGGGCGCGGCGGACGCGACGGGGACATAGCCCATCGCGATCGGCGCCTGGAGGCTCGGCGAGAAGCCGCCCGAAGTGACGCGGCCGACCTCGTTGCCGTTGCCGTCCAGCACCAGTGCGCTCTCGCGGACGGGCTGGCGGCCCTCCACCAGCAGACCGACGCGCTGCTGGATCGCGCCCTGCTCGCGCTCGATCGTGATCCGCGCGTGCCCCGGATAGCCCCCCTCCTCGCGGCGGCGCTTGGACAAAGCAAAGCCGAGGCCGGCGGCGACCGGGGTGGTGGTGCCGTCGATATCGTGGCCGTACAGCGGCAGCCCGGCCTCGAGCCGCAGCGAATCGCGCGCGCCGAGGCCGACCGGCCTCACCTCGGGCTGGCCGCACAGCAATGTCGCGACCGCCGCGGCCGCATCGCCGGCTACGGAGATCTCGAATCCGTCCTCGCCGGTATAGCCCGAGCGGCTGATCCACGCTTCGATGCCGGCGACCATAAACCGGCCCGACTGCATGAAGAACAGCCCGGCGACCTCGGGCACCAGCCGCGCCAGCGCCTCGGCGGCCTTCGGCCCCTGCAGCGCGAGCAGCGCCCGATCGTCGAGGTGGTTGAGCGTGACCTCGTCGGGGAGATGCTCGCGCAGGTGCGCGATGTCGTCATATTTGGTCGCGCCGTTGACGACGACAGAGAGATCGTTGACGCGGCGCGTGACCATCAGATCGTCGAGGATCCCGCCATCCTCGGCAAGCAGCAGCGAATAGCGCATCCGCCCTTCGGCCAATCCCGCGATATCAGACGGCAGCAGCGCCTCGAGCGCCTCGTCGACGCCCTCGCCCGACACCAACAGCTGGCCCATGTGGCTGACGTCGAACAGTCCGGCGCTCTCGCGGGTCCAAAGATGCTAGGCGATGATCCCGTCATATTGGATCGGCATGGCATAACCCGCGAACGGGACCATGCGGGCACCACGGGCGCGGTGCCACGCGTCGAGCGGCAGCGGTTCGGCGATATGGTCGTCGGCGCTCATCATTG
>CAXSHP010000236.1:0-4350 GCA_964236935.1 uncultured Sphingomonadaceae bacterium | reverse complement strand
CCATTCGGGCCGCTGGAGCTTCGATTTCGGCGAGCATGCCGACGACGCCAACGTCGCTGCCGGCCCCGGCGACATCGTGTCGTTCCCGACCAAGGCCTTTCGCGGCTTCCGCAACGTCGGCGACGACACCGGCTTCCTGTGGTCGGTGCTGGGCGGCGACGATCCCGGCCGCGTCACCTGGGCGCCGCGCGTATTCGAAATGGCGAAGGATTACGGGCTGGTGCTGCTCGAGAACGGCGCATTGGTCGATACCGCCGCCGGGCAGAGCGTGCCCGAGGGTGTCGCGCCGATGGCCCCGACCGACCCTGCGGCGATCGCCCGGCTGCGCGTGATGCGCAACGAGGATGCCGACGAGGTTCTCGCGCGCGCGCCCGCCGATGCACTCCCGGGCGAGACGCTGGTGATCGGTACGGGGGGTACGCTGCCCGCTGCGGACGACTTCACGCTGTCGCGGCTCGTGCTCGGCGCGCGCGACGCGCGGTCGGGTGGCGACGGGGCGACGCCCGAGGTGGTGTTCGTGCAAGCGGGCAGCGCGACCGTGTCGACCGGACTGGAGCGCAGCTACGCTTCGGCGGATGGCGCGACGCTGATCGTGGTGCGCGGGCGGTAGACGGATCGCGTTGCAGGAGCGCTGCCATGCGTTCGTGCCGAGCCTGTCGAAGCACTTGCGTCACGCGTGATATGCGGTTGGCGCGCTTGCCCTTCGGCACGCTCAGGCCGAACGATCGATCCCCGGCGTCGCGGCACAGCGGGTAGAACTCGCACCTCGCGAGCATCTCGACCAGGATCGGGCAGGGGGTCTCGAGGAAGCTGCGAGCAGCAGCACCTCGTGCGCGGCGGTGCGGTCGTTCGGCATCACGCGCGCACCAAAGCCGCGCCCTCGGCGAGCGTCGCGAGCTTCGCCCACACGATCGCCGGGTCGACAGCGCCGAATCCGGCGAAGGTCGAAAAGCCGCAGTCGGTGCCCGCGATCACGCGGTCGGCCCCGACCAGGTCGACATATGCCTGCACGCGGTTGCGCACGACCTTGGGATGCTCGATGAAATTGCTGGTCGAATCGATCACGCCCGGAATCAGCACCTTGTCCTCGGGAATACCGGAGAGCTGATCCGCGAACGCCTCGATGTCGTGCTGGTGGCGCGGGTTGGCGGTCTCGAACAGCAGGCCGGCGGGCTTGGCTTTCATCAGGACGGGCAGGATCGTCGCCATCTCGACGTCGCAATGGTGCGGACCCTCGTAATTGCCCCAGCAGACGTGCATGCGCACCGTGTCGGCGGGGACGTTGCGCAGCGCGTGATTGAGTACCGCGACGTGACGCTCGATCAATGTCAGGTACTCGGCGTCGCTGCGCTCCTTGTACATCATGTGCCGGCCGAGCCCGAGATCGGGGCTGTCGAGCTGCAGCGTCAGGCCCGCGGCGACGATCGCTTCGTATTCGGGACGCATCGCCTCGGCGAGCGCCTCGAGATAGGCGTCGTCGTCGGGGTAGTAATCGTTGGGCTGGAACAGCGCGATCACGCCGGGCGAGGCGGCGTTCATGAACCCGATCGGGCGGCCATTCCCCGCGAGCGCCGCGTCGAACCGGCGGATGTCGTCCGTCAGCGGCGCGAGCGTCAGCGGCCGGATCTCGCCGACGCAGCGCGGGCGGCGGTAGGAGGGAGTGCCGCCGAGCTTCGCCTGCCGCTCGAGAAAGGAGGGGAACGCCTCCAAATCCGCGGGCGGACGCCTGGGGCTGTCGCCAGCGAAGCCGGTGATCCTGTCCTTGATGTATGTCGCGTAGCTGATTTTCGACATCTCGCCATCGGAGACGATGTCGACACCCGCCGCGACCTGCCGCCGCACGGCCTCGTCCACGGCCGCGCCGATGACCTGGTCGAAGCGCGCGGGATCGACCGTCTCGTCGCGCTCGGCGGCGAAGACCAGGTCCGTCACGGCGCTCGAGCGCGGGAGCGAGCCGACATGCGTGGTCTGAATGGTCATGCATCAATCCTGAGCGAGAGCGAACGGATGGCGGCCACCACGGCGCCGGGTGATTCCAGGGGCAGCATGTGACCGCAGTCGGGGACGATGGCCAGCGTCGCGCACGGCGCCATGCCGCGCCAGCGCTCATGCCAGGCGGGCGGGCAAAGCGTGTCCTCGACGCCGCACAGCAGCGCGACCGGGGCGTTCAACGCCGCGAGCGCCGGGGTCGCGTCGCCGCGGGTCCTCAGCGCCTCGCTCTGCCGCACGAACACGTCCGGGCCGAGCGCAAGCCCCATGTCGCGCAGCAGCGCGAGCAGTCCGGCATCGCCGCGGCGGGCGGCGCCAAGATAGTTGGGCTTCAACTCCTCGACCAACACGCGCTCCAGCCCCCCTTCGCGCACCTTCGACTGCTGCGCGGGCCGGAGTGCCGAGCGCTCGGGAAGGTCGGGCCCCGCGTTGAGCCCGATCAGGACCGCGCCCGCGACGCGTCCGGGCGCCTGCCGCGCCATCTCCAGGGCGACGATCGCCCCCATGGAAAAGCCGACCAGCAGCACGCGGCCCGACGTCGCGGCCAGGGCTCGGGCAGCCATTGCGGCGAGGGTATCGTCCGCCGTCGTGTCCGCATCGAACACGTCCGGCAGTGCGGCTCGCACCTCGGCCGTCCACAGGCGCGCGTCGCACATGTTGCCGGGGATCAACACCGCCGTGATGGCCGCGGCGTCCGGCCGCGCGAACGGCGCGGCTCGCCGACCGGGGCGCGCGCGCCTCATGCGCGATACGCCTGCGTCAGCACCGCAACCTCGTCGAACACGGTCCATTCCTCGACGATGCTCCCCCCGCCGAAACGGAAGTGGGACATGCCGATCATCGCGACCAGCCGGTTGGCCGGCATCTCGCCGAGCGCGCCGTAGGGCGACGAAGTCCCGTCGAGCCGCCAGCGCGCGGCGACGATGATGCCGTCCGCCTCATCGGACCAGCAGACGTGCTCGA
Organism: uncultured Sphingomonadaceae bacterium; assembly: GCA_964236935.1. Lineage (GTDB taxonomy): Bacteria > Pseudomonadota > Alphaproteobacteria > Sphingomonadales > Sphingomonadaceae > Solisphingomonas. Next base: position 1,398 of record CAXSHP010000236.1, on the reverse strand, counting down.
CGCGGAACAGACCGTCGGGGATGCTCGCCAGGAGACCGATGACCAGCTGGGCGACGCCGCGCGGATCCCTCGCCGCGCGCAGTCCGGGCCAGTGCGCGACCACGTTTTCGGCATAGCGGCCGGCACCTTGCGCGAACGCGCGCCGGTTCCAGGCCGCGAACAGCGCGGCAACGTAGCCGGCGAGCGTGGCGGGCTGCTCGGTCTCGGGCAGGCCCGGCGCGTCGGCCGGCAGCGGCAGGAAGGGCGCGACCACGGGCACCTCCGCGAGCGCCCGCGCCACCGCCACCGGATCGCGCCCCATCTGGATGAGGCCGGTCGCGTGGTCGCGCAGGAGCCGCTCGGTGTGCATCAAGTTATTGCGGCTGACGCAGTCGGCGACGAAGTGCCGCGCCAGCGACGCGTTCGTCGCCGGACCGAACGAGGTCGCGCCGCTGTTCACCGAGCGCGCGAAGCCGAGATGGCTCGTGTAGAAGTCGTCGCCTTCTTCGCTCCACGCGACGTTCAGGTGATCGGCGACGAAGCCGGTGAACGCCCACATCGACTGCATCGAGCCGGCGACCACGCCATCGAGCCCGCGCGTCGTTCCGGCGCTCGTGTGGATCACGCAGTCGGCCGCGTAGGTGGCGCGGATCCGGTCCACCGCGGCGTCGGTCCAGATCTCCTCGGTGATCCCGACGATGTAGTGGACGATATCGCGCCACTGCGGCTCGAAGCCGGGCAGCTCCTGGGTCCGCGCACCACCCGGCGCCCGGACCTCGGTGGTGCTGCGATCGCGCAGCCGCGTCACCTGCGGACGGTGCGGCAGCCCGAATGGAAGGTCCGTCATGCGGTGGCCTCCTCAGGCAGGCGCGACGGAGAGCGGCTCGCCCGGCGCGAGCGCCAGCGCCGCGGCGAGCTCGGAACCGACGGCGGCGCCAGCCTCGCGCCGCTCGACCGCACCGATCGCCGCGCGAAACGCGGCGCCCGTCCCCGCGCCGACCAGCGCGGCCGGCCCGGCGCCGTCGGTCGCGACCAGCGACAGCGGCTCGGTCTCGCGCACGGTCTTCACCGCGTCGACATCGGCGACCAGCGTCAGGCCGCCGTCGAAGATGTCGACGTAGCCCTCGTCCCGAAACCCCTCGGCCAGCAGCATGTCGCGCGCCAGCCGCCCATCGTCGTGCGGCCTGCCGAGCGCCGCCCGGGCGTCCGCCGGCAACAGCGACAAATAGAGCGGGTAGCGCGGGCCGAGGTCGGCGATGAACTGGTTGCCCATGATCGCGCCCGTTCGGTCCGCGTCGTGGAAATCCATGTCGTAGAAGTGCCGGCCGATGGCCTCCCACACCGGGGACTGCCCCTGCTCGTTCTGAAAGCCGCGCAGCTCGGCGATCACGCGATGCGCGAACCAGTCGCGGTGACGCG
>CAXSHP010000235.1:0-4356 GCA_964236935.1 uncultured Sphingomonadaceae bacterium | reverse complement strand
ACAGACATGACGCCCGGGCAGTTCGGCCGCCGCCCGCGCGGCGGCTGTCCGCGCCGGACGGCGAGGGCTCGGGCTTGAACGTTCCGGTCTTCCCGGAGGTCGCGGGCGCGGCCAAGCGGGGCTACGAGCCATGAGCACGCGTATCGGCGTACTCGGGCTGGGCCGGATGGGCGGCATCTTCGCGGATCGGCTCGTGACGGCGGGCTTCCCCGTCGGCGTCTGGAACCGCACCGCCGCCAAGTGCGAGCCCCTGGTCGCGCTCGGCGCGACATCGTTTGCGACGCCGGCCGCGCTGGCCGCGGGGTGCGACATCCTCCTCTCGTCGATGGCGCACGAGTCCGCGCTCGCGGCCGTCTTCGAGGGCGAGGACGGCGTGCTCGCGGCGGATCTCTCGGGCCGCGTCGTCGTGGAGACCAGCACGGTCCGCCCAGCCTTCATCCGCGACCTCGCGGCCCTCGTCGCGAACGCCGGCGGCAGTCTGGTGGACGCCCCCATTCTCGGCACGGTCGGCCCCGCACGGGAGGGGCGCGTCGTCATCGTGGCGGGCGGTTCCGCCGCGGCGATCGACCGGCTCCGGCCGGCGCTGGCGGCGATCGGCCGCAAGCTGATGCACATGGGCCCGACCGGTGCGGGCTCGACCACCAAGCTCGTCGTGAACATGCATCTCGCCACTTATTGGCACAGCCTCGCGGAAAGTGTGGCGATGGGCTGCCGCAGCGGTCTCGATCTGGCGGCGATCCTCGATGTGCTGATGGACAGTCCCGTTGCGACCGCGGCGCTCAAGGGCAAGCTGCCGCGGCTGCTGGGCGAGAGCGCCGACATCGGCTTCGACATCGGTGGCGTGCGGAAGGATCTGATCGCGGCGCTCGATCTTGCGGGCGCGACCGGCACGGACGCACGTACCGCCGCCGCCGCTCTGTCCGGCTTCACGCGCGCGATCGACGCCGGTTATCGCGATCGCGATGTGGCCGACATAGTTCGCGCGGTTAAGTCCCGCGACGCCGACGGGTAGCACCGAAGCGCAGAAGGATAGCGATCTGCCGGGCTGGTTGCTCCGAGCGGAGCTTGATGCCAGCGCGGGGACGACTTTCCGAAGAGGAGCACCCCAGTGCCATTGGTGGACGCCAGTCTGGCAGCGGCAACCGAGATCGTGACGCGCGCTCAGGCGGACACTGCACTGCGTCCTGAAATCATCAGCTGCTTCGACGAAGCGACGTTCACCGTGAGCCACATCGTCTATGATCCGCGCCGTCTCGCCGCAGCGATCATCGATCCTGTGCTGGATTTCGACGTGGGATCCGGACGCATCTCCTATGTCGCGGCCGAGCGCATCGCCAGCCAGATCGAACGGCTGGGGCTGTCCGTCGAGTGGCTGCTGGAGACGCACGTCCATGCCGACCATCTCTCGGCCGGACCCTGGCTGCAGGCGCGCTTCGGCGGGCGGCTGGCGATCGGCGAAGGCATCGTGCGGGTCCAGGACGAGTTCGGCGCCGTGCTGAACACCGGCGCCGAATTCCGGCGCGACGGCTCGCAGTTCGATCGCGTCTTTGCCGATGGAGAGCGTTTCTCGGTCGGTGGCCTGGACGTCACGGTGCTTAGCGTTCCCGGACATACGCCGGCCGATGTTGCCTATATCGTCGGTGACGCCGTCTTCCCCGGCGACACTATTTTCATGCCGGACTACGGCACCGCGCGCGCGGATTTCCCCGGCGGCGACGCGCGCCAGCTGTTCGGTTCGATTCGTCGTTTGCTGTCGCTGCCGCGCGATGCCCGGCTGTTTTTGTGCCACGATTACAAGGCGCCGGGCCGAGAGGCGTTTTGCTGGGAAACGACTGTCGGGGAGGAGCGGGACGCCAACATTCATGTGCGCGACGGCATCCCCGAGGACAATTTCGTCGCGATGCGGACGACGCGGGATCGCGGCCTCCCGATGCCCAGGCTGATGATGCCGTCGATCCAGGTCAACATGCGCGCTGGCCACCTGCCGCAACCCGAAGCCAATGGCCGGCGCTACCTCAAGCTGCCGCTTTGCCTTGAGTGACGAGCCTCCCTTTCGCGTCATGTCGCAGGGCATGACGGCGAGCGCGCTCGGTTCGGCGCGTCCGCTGTGCTCCGGCGGGCCGATCCGGGATGCTTGATCCGGCTCAGCTCATGCTTGGCACGGTGTCGGGCGCCGTGGTCGGCTTCGTGCTGGCGCTGGCCGGCGGTGGTGGCTCGATCCTCGCCGTGCCCCTGATGCTGTACCTCGTCGGCGTTGCCAATCCCCACGTCGCCATCGGGACGAGCGCTCTTGCCGTCGCCGCCAGTGCCGTCGCGAGCCTCGCCAGTCACGCCCGCGCACGAACCGTGAAGTGGCGCTGCGGGCTGCCATATGCCGCTGCCGGAGTGATCGGCGCGACGCTGGGATCAACCGTCGGCAAAGCTGTCGATGGCCAGCGGCTGTTGTTCGTCTTCGCGATCGTGATGTTCGCCGTCGGCATCATGATGATCCGCCGGCGCAACCATGTCGGCACGCCCGACGCGGATTACAGCCGGCGCAACGCGCCGCGTCTCCTCGGCTTCGGCCTCTCGACCGGCGTTTTCTCAGGCTTCTTCGGGATCGGCGGCGGATTTCTGATCGTTCCCGGGCTCATCGCCTCGACGGGCATGCCCATGATCAACGCCGTCGGCACATCGCTCGTCGCGGTGACCGCATTCGGTCTAACGACCGCGTTGAGCTATGCCTCGTCGGGACTGGTCGACTGGTGGCTGGCGGGCGTGTTCGCGCTCGGCGGACTGGCCGGCGGCCGCGGCGGCACCGCGCTCGCCCGCCGCCTGGCGGGCACGGCTGCCCTGCCGAGCGTCTTCGCAACGCTCATCTTCACGGTCGCGCTCTACATGCTCTGGCGGAGCGCCCCGATCATTCCCGCATCCGTTGCGAGCGAGGGCCTGGTCGAGTTCCGATCCGTGCGTCAGGACGCCGCAGCGCGACGATTTTGACGAGGTGGGACGTCAGGGGGAGAGCGGCCGCTTGACCGTCCGCCGGCGCTATGACACCGTCCATGGCCGGGGCGCAGATCGATCGGGAGTACGTTAGACGTCGATCCAGGCCATGCCGACAGAAGAATCGTCCCACGCCGATGAATCCGGTCCACCGGATCTGGCGCGCCGCGACGTCAGCAGCCGTCTCGTTCCGCCGAAGCGGAGGGGCGGCAAGCTGTGCGAACGCAAGGCATTGCTCGAGAGCCTCGATGAGACACTTCAGACGCAGGTGACGCTCATCACCGCGCCGGCGGGCTATGGCAAGACGACGTTGCTGGCCCAATGGTGCGACCGGCTGCAGGATCGGCAGATCCCGGTCGCTTATTATGCCGCGTCGGAGCGCGATCGCGAGCCCTCGGTGTTCCTCGCGATGATCGCGAGCGCGCTCGGCAATGCCGGCGTCGATCTGGGCGACCGTCCCGTCTTCCACGAAGGCAAGATGCGCGAGGATATCGAGCTCGAGGAGATCCTCGTCGCGCTCGAACTCGCCGGACAACCGCTGATCCTGATCCTCGACGACTTCGAGAAGATCAACGATGCCGCCATCGCCGCGTTGATGACGACGTTCATCCATGCCGCCCCGGCCGCGGTCCATCTCGTGATCGCCGCGCGCAGCTTCCCCGCGATTCCGCTGTCGACGCTGGAGCTCGAAGGGCGGCTGCGGCTCATCGACACATATCAGCTCAAGTTCCGTCCCGACGAGCTGGCATGGATGCTCGACCTCGATCCGGGCACGCCGCAGCTGCAGGAGATCGCAAACCGGACGCAGGGCTGGCCGGTCACCGCGGAGCTCTACCGTCTCTGGCGCATGCGCGACCGTCCGGACAATGGCCGGGCGAGCTTTGGCGGCCATGTCGCCGAGGTCCAGAACTATCTTGCCGAGCAATTATTCTCGAGTTTGCCCGAGCAGCAGTTCGACCTGCTCGTCGAGATCGCGGATTGCGACGAGGTGTCGGCGGATCTCGTGGACGCGATGCGGCAACGGCAGGACAGCGCGCCGCTGCTGAACGCCATCGCCCACGTCATGTCGTCGCTGATGTGGACCGGGAGGGAGGGCGGCAACACCGTCTATCGCCTGCACCCCCTGCTGCTCGAGCATCTGCGGCAGACGCTCGAGCAGGATCCTGTGCGGCGCTCACGGCTGTCGATCAACGCGTCGCGCTGGTTTCTCGAGCGCAAGAATTTCCCCGAGGCGGTGCGCACCGCGCTCGCTTCGCGCGATGCGGCGACGATCGCGCGGGTGATCGGGGCGCTGCGCCCGATTCACATCTTCATCGCGGATGGGGCAACGATCCTGCGGCAGATTCTCCGCGAGCTTCCCGACGACATCATCGC
>CAXSHP010000234.1:3846-4369 GCA_964236935.1 uncultured Sphingomonadaceae bacterium | reverse complement strand
CGCGACTTCCTGCAAGGGCGGCTGTCGGTGCTACCGGGCGAGAAGCCGACGATCTCCGATTGGAACGATCACCTCTCGACCGCCTTCCCCGAGGTGCGGCTCAAGAGCTTCCTCGAGATGCGCGGCGCCGACGGGGGGCCGTGGAGCAAGATCTGCGCGCTGCCGGCGCTATGGGTCGGGCTGCTCTACGATCAGGGCGCGCTCGACGCGGCGTGGGACGCGGTCAAGGGCTGGAGCCTGGCCGAGCGGCAGACGCTGCGCGACGCGGTGCCCGCCAAGGGCCTCGCCGCGCCGATCCCGGGCGGGGGCACGCTCGCCGATCTCGCGCCGCGCATCCTCGACATCGCCACGGCGGGGCTGACCGCGCGCGCCCGGATGAACGGCGCGGGCGACAATGAAAGCGGCTTCCTCGATCCGCTGCGCGAGATCGCGGCGAGCCGGAAGACGCCGGCGGAGGCGTTGCTCGAACGCTTCCACGGCGCATGGGGCGGCGACATTACCCGCATCTACGACGAGATGAGCT
>CAXSHP010000234.1:845-3836 GCA_964236935.1 uncultured Sphingomonadaceae bacterium | reverse complement strand
GGGGCCGAGCAGGGCGCCGGCGGCGGTGCGACCGACCGGCTCCGCCGGACCCGCACCGCGCACCCGGCGCAATAGCCGCGGGATCGGACCGTGGCGCTCCATCCACGAGGCATAGTCGCGATAGGCGGGATCGGCCGACAAATGCCGCTCCTCGGTCCGGGCGCGCCAGTAATAGATGCCGCTGACCGCGCCGAGCAAAGCGGTGTTGCGGACGATGTCGCTGAACGAGCCGGTGGTCGCGAGGAACGGCAAGGTGGTCAGCCACCAGAAGCTATTCTTGGCGAGATAGGCGGGGTGCTTGCTCCACGCGTAAGGGCCGTGGGTGAGGATGCCGCGGTGCGTGAGGTTGGAGAAGCGCAGCCCGAACGCGACCGTCGCCCAGGCGTAGATCGCCGTCAGCAGCACCAGCACCGCGCCCATCGCGGCCAGCGCCGCGGGGTGCCCGTCGAGCCACCAGCTCCATTCCTGCGTGCCCGGATGATAATCGAGCGGGCCGCCGTCGCCCATCATCCCGAACGGCGGATAGCAGAGCAGGGCCGCGGTCCACCCGGCGGCATGAGGATTGGCCGAGCGGATATGCGCATCGAGCGGGCGCATCGTCAGCACGTAGCCGACCGTGGCGAAGGCAACGTCGACCATGAACATCAGCGCGATCAGCCAGCGCGCGAGCTCGACCGGATCGCCCGCCAGGCTGGTCACGGCGGGCGCGGCGACGGCGTCGGCCCAATTGCCGGGAATGATCGAAATCATGAATGCGGAGAAGAAGCCCTTCACCGCCCAGCTGCGGAAATGCGCGGCGATCGCCTCGCGATCGACCTCGGCACCGTCGCCAAGCAGCCATGTCCCGAACGCGAACGCGCCGTCGCGCGGCTCGACCAGCCGGCGATCGAGCCACAGCACGTAGGGGATCGAGCCCGCGAGCAGGCCAAGCGCGGCGACCTCGAGCACGTTCATCGCGAACAGATAGGAGCCGTCCCAATACCAGCGGCCGATGCAGTAACATGCCGCGATCAACCCCCAGGTGACCCACAACCCGGCAAGCTTGGTCAGGCTGAGGTCGATCGTGTCGCGCCACGGCCGGCGCGGCGCGGTCCAGTCGATCCCGGTCGAGGCGCGGCGGTGGACGCGATCGACGAGCAGCGACCAGCCGACCATCGGCAACCCGCAGGCCGCGACGCCGACCAGCCCCGCCATCGGTCCGTCCATGCCGTAATGACGCGCGACGAGCAGCCACAGCGTCAGCCCGGCCAGCCCGGCCACGCCGACCGCGCCGCTGACGGCGGACACCGGCCGCGGATCGGCCCCGAAACGCTGCTTCGCCATCCTCCGCGGATTAGCGCCACAAGGTAAGCAAGCGGTTACGCCGCGAACAATTCCAGCTGGCGGCGCGGGGTGACGCGCGCCTTGAGATCGGCGCGGTCGATCAGGCCGGTCGGGCGCCAGTCGAGCGCGGCGATGAACGGGCGGATCTTGGCGACCGAGACAGTCAGTCGTGCAATGTCGTCGAGGCGCAGCTTGCGCCAGCGCCGGCTCGACAGGATCGCGTTGACCGCCTTCACGCCGAGCCCGGGAACGCGCAGCAGCTCGTCCTTCGGCGCGCGATTGACGTCGACCGGGAAACGCTCGCGGAACTTGAGCGCCCAGGCAAGCTTGGGATCGATATCGAGCGGCAACATGCCGGTCGCCGCGTCGGTCGCCTGAATCACCTCGCCGGGCGTGAAACCGTAAAAGCGCATCAGCCAATCGGACTGGTAGAGACGATGCTCGCGCATCAGCGGCGGGCGCTGGAGCGGGAGGATCGCGCTGGCGTGCGGGATCGGGCTGAACGCCGAATAATAGACGCGCCGCAAGCCGAACCGATCGTAGAGCCGGCTCGCCGCGCCGACGATCTCGCCGTCGTTCGCGCTGTCGGCGCCGACGATCATCTGGGTCGACTGGCCGGCCGGCGCGAAGCGCGGCGCGGACTTGAAGCGCCGCTTCGCATCATGCCCCTCGGCAATGTTCGCCTTGGTGTCCGCCATCGCCGCGGCAATCCGCGTCGCCGATTTCTCGGGCGCGAGCCGGGCGAGGCCGGCGACGGTGGGCAGCTCGACGTTGATCGAGATGCGATCGGCGTGGACCCCGGCCTGGTGGATCAACGCCGGATCGGCGTCGGGGATCGTCTTGAGATGGATATAACCGCGGAAATCATGGTCCTCGCGCAGGCTGCGGGCGACCTCGACGATCTGCTCCATCGTATAATTGGCCGAGGCGATGATGCCCGACGAGAGGAACAGCCCCTCGATATAATTGCGCCGGTAGAAGGCGAGGGTCAGCTGGACCACTTCCTGCGCGGTGAAGCGCGCGCGGCGCACGTTCGAGCTCTTGCGGTTGATGCAATAATGGCAATCGAAGATGCAGCTGTTGGTCAGCAGGATCTTGAGGAGCGAGATGCAGCGGCCGTCGGGTGCATAAGCGTGGCAGATGCCCATGCCCTCGGTCGAGCCGATCCCGGTGCCGCCGGCGCTGCTGCGCTTGACCGTGCCCGACGAAGCGCAGGACGCATCATATTTGGCGGCGTCCGCGAGGATCGCAAGTTTTTCACGCGTGTCGAGCTGAGCCATCTGTTCGTATTATGTTCTGAAACAGCCGATGTCCAGCCGACTTACGGAACGTCCGCCGCGTCGGACTTCTGCTGCCGGCGCTCGGCGCGGGCATCGGCGAGGAGCTTGTCGTAGCAGCCGGTGAAGCCGCCCGAGCCGACCGGCGAGCAGCTGTTGGGCGTGCCGGCGCGGCTGACGGTCTCGAGCGTCTCGACGCGATTAGCCCAGGCCTCGCCCGCGGCACCTTCGGATGCCTTCTTGCCGCGGAAGCGCTTCGGGATGCGATAGCGATCGCCCTCGGGCAGACGCGGGCAGACGACGATCTCGTCGCCGCTCGCCTTGGGACACGGATCGCTGCCGAACACCGTGACCGTGATGATCCGCTCCGGCGGATCGGCCAGAACGGGCA
>CAXSHP010000234.1:259-835 GCA_964236935.1 uncultured Sphingomonadaceae bacterium | reverse complement strand
CAGGGGCGAGAAAAACGCAGCGAGCGCCGCCACGGCAAGCAATCGGTTCATTGCGCCGATGTGCGCAACGCGAGCTTGCCGCGCGCTGAACGGCCTAGAATTTGACCGCGGTGTCCGTGCCGTTGGCCTTGTTCTCCGCGCGCGCCTTTTCAACCGCCTGGTTGAAGCAGCCGCTCGCACCACCCGAGCCGACCGCCGAGCAGCTGCCGATCTCCGCGGCGCCGACGCCCGCGCTGGCGGCGTTTTCCGCCTGCCGCTTCGAATCGTTGGCCGAGCGCTTGTCGCGCAGCGGATCGCGAAAGCGCTCGCTCTCCGGCTCCGTCTTGCACACGACGATCTCCTCGCCGTTGCTCGTCGGGCATTTGTCGTTGCCGTAGATAATCAGCACCTTGTCATGCGCCTGCGCGAATGCCGGCTGCGGCGCGAGCGCGGCGATGCCGAGCGAAGTGGCAATGAGGGCGAGAGCGGTCCTGACCATCGGCTGTCCTTCGTGACGGGTCCGGATCAACGCATGACCAAGAGAATGCTTCCGCGCAAGCCGAGATCTAGGGCATTTCTCACGTGGGTTGCACATAG
>CAXSHP010000234.1:0-249 GCA_964236935.1 uncultured Sphingomonadaceae bacterium | reverse complement strand
CCAATGGTCTTCTCGCTTGGCTTCTTGCCCGGATAAGCATGGCACGGCGTCTGAAGACCGCCGTCACGCGACATAGGCCAGTCTGACGGGAGTCTTGAGTGTGGGGCGAAGTGTGGGGCAAGCATGCTTCGCCATCGAAGGAATACCGACCTTTTATCAGCTTAACAGTTCTTATGGGCGGACTCCCGCTCCGCCAATTAGGGCATTTCTCACGTGGGTTGCACATAGCCTGAGTTCCTAAGGTAGTTT
>CAXSHP010000233.1:1810-4388 GCA_964236935.1 uncultured Sphingomonadaceae bacterium | reverse complement strand
CAATAGGTAAAGATCGACAGGTCGGCTTCCGAGATCACGCCCTCCTCCACCAGCGCGGGGAAGTTGATCACCCGCTCCCAGAAGTCGCGCCCGAACAGGAGCACCGGCATCGGCTGGATCTTGCCCGTCTGGATCAGCGTCAGCAGCTCGAACAGCTCGTCGAACGTCCCGAACCCGCCCGGGAACGCCGCCAGCGCGCGCGCGTGGAGCAGGAAGTGCATCTTGCGCAGCGCGAAATAGTGGAACTGGAACGACAGCCCCGGCGTGACGTAGATGTTGGGCGCCTGCTCGTGCGGCAACACGATATTGAGCGCGACCGACGGCGCGCCGACATCGGCCGCGCCGCGATTCGCCGCTTCCATGATCGCCGGCCCGCCGCCCGAGCAGACGACGAACTGGCGCTTGCCGTCGGCGTCGACCGCGACCTGGCTCGCCAGCTGCGCCAGCGCACGCGCCTCGGCGTAATAGATCGCCTTGGCCTTGAGGCTTTCGGCGATCCGTCGCTGCGTGTCGGTCGTCGCCGCCGCGACGATCTGGTCGGCATCCTCGGGCGCGGGGATACGCGCCGATCCGTAGAAGACGAACGTCGATCCGATCGCGGCCTCGGCCAGCAGCAGCGAGGTCTTGAGCAGTTCGAGCTGGAAACGCACCGGCCGCAGATCGTCGCGCAGCAGGAATTCGCTGTCCTGGAACGCGAGGCGATAGGCGCGGTCGTCGGTCTGCGGGCTGGCGGTGGCAGCACGCGCGACGGCCGCTTCCTTCTTGGCGGAAGGGAATATGCGTGTGGGAACGGTCGGTTGGGTCATGGCGCGCGGGCTTAGCCGGATATGGTTACGAAACGAAAGACGTTCACTTGCAATATGGCCCGCGCCCCATGTCGAAGTGGAAGTGGTTGCGGTGGATCGCGTTGGCGTCGGGGCCGAGCACGACGTGGAACCGGCGGCAGGCGGCGGCATGGACCGCGCGAAGGAAATTGCGCGCGTCCGGATCGGGGCCGTTCCAGTCGGCCAGCACGGTGATCCGCCGCCCGCTGGCGAGCACGAAGCCGGAAACGTCGACCGCATTCGAATAAGCATGTTGGGACAGCGCATTGCCGGGAACGTTATTGACCGGCCGGCACGAATAAGTGCCGAAACTCTCGACCTTGGCCACCGGCGAATCGAGCCACGCGCTCGCCGCTTTCTGCAAGGCGTTCTGGGTCCAGTCGACGAAGGCGTCGGCGAGCTGGCAGGTCATCGCGCCAAGATTGGTCGTCGGCATGCCGATATCGAGCAGCTGGACCGTCCCGATCGCCGAGCACCCCCCGCCGAACACGCGGTTCGGCAATGGCGTGAAGCGTGCCCCGCGCTGCCCGAGGTCGACGAGGCATTGGCGATAGGCATGCTCGTCGAACACGGGAGCATTCGATCGCGCGGCGGCGGGCCGGCTTGGGCGTGGGCCGCGCGATCGGGGCCGCTCGCGCGAGGGCCCGACGCACGACGCCAGCATCACCGCGATCAGCAGAGCCCCGACAATCCGCATCGCCGCCTGCTGGGCGGTCGACCCGCGCGGGTCAAGCCGCATCGCGCATTTTATAGAGTTTTTCTATTGGAATGTTATTTGAATTGATATAGCCTTCGCTGAATGACGCGAGCGATCAGCTTCGCCCCGGCGGCGGCCAGAGCGTTGGTCCGTCTACCGGAAAAAAGCGCACAGACGATCCGTTCGAAGATCGAGCTGCTGGCGCGCGATCCGGCGGCGCTCGCGAATAACGTGACGGCGCTCAGGGGCTCGGAATTTCACCGGCTTCGCGTCGGCGATTACCGCGTGATCTTCACCGCCGAAATGGTGGTGCTGACGCTCGTGAAGATCGGTCACCGCCGCGAGGTCTATGAATAGGAAACGATGATGAACCATCAGACGATTATGGCCCCCGACGGCAGCGAGATGGTGGTGCTCACCCGCCAGGAGTTCGATCGCCTCGCGGCTGCGGCCGAGGACGGCCTCGATCTTGCCGAAGCGCGCGCGGCGATGCGCGAGGCGGAGCGTGTCGGCACCGTTCCCGTCGAGGTGGTCGACGCGGTGCTCGCCGGACTGACGCCGGTGGCGGCATGGCGGCGTTATCGCGGCATCAGCCAAGCCGAGCTGGCACGGCGTGCGGGCATGACGCAGCCGGGGATGCGGCATTTCGAAACCCGCCGTAATGGCCGGGCGCATGTCGGCCGTGCGGCGACACGCGAGGCGTTGGCGAAGGCGCTCGGCATCCATCTGAAGATGCTTGAGATCGACTAGCAGCGAAGCGAGGCCCGTGCAGGTTGACTTGGCGACGAACGCCCTTATTGCCGCGAGCGGGCCACGCCGTCCCAACGCGGCGCGTGCTCTCTGCAAGGAGAGACTGACATGGTTGACCTACCCCGCCCCGGCGCTTTGCCGGCGCGTCCGTTTTTTTCTTCCGGCCCGTGCGCCAAGCCTCCGGGCTGGTCGGCCGGTAAGCTCCAGACCGCATCGCTCGGTCGCTCGCATCGCTCGAAGCTCGGCAAGGCCCGGCTCCAGCGCGCGATCGATTTGACCCGCGCGATCCTCCAGGTCCCCGACACGC
>CAXSHP010000233.1:0-1800 GCA_964236935.1 uncultured Sphingomonadaceae bacterium | reverse complement strand
GGCGATGTGGACGATGCTGGGCGAACGCCCGGTCACCACGCTGGCTTGGGAGAGCTTCGGCGAGGGCTGGGTGACCGACGCGACCAAGCAGCTCAAGCTCGACACGACGGTGGTCAAGGCGCCCTATGGGGAGCTGCCCGATCTGACCACGGTGAAGCAGGACGACGACGTCGTCTTCACCTGGAACGGCACCACCTCGGGCGTGCGCGTGGCCAACGGCGAATGGATCCGCGACGATCGCAAGGGGCTGATGTTCGCCGACGCGACCTCGGCCTGCTTCGCGCAGGAACTCGCGTGGGACAAGCTCGATGTCGTCACCTTCTCGTGGCAGAAGGCGCTCGGCGGCGAGGGCGGCCACGGCGTGCTGATCCTCGGGCCGCGTGCGGTCGAGCGGCTCGAAAGTTATGTGCCCGATCGTCCGCTGCCGAAGGTGTTCCGCCTCGTCAGCAAGGGCAGATTGACCGAGGGCCTGTTCAAGGGCGAGACGATCAACACGCCGTCGATGCTCGCGGTCGAGGATTATATCTGGGCGCTCGAATGGGCCGAGGGCCTCGGCGGGCTGACCGCGTTGATCGCGCGTGCCGACGCCAATGCCGCCGCGCTCGATCGTTGGGTCCAGGCGACGCCGTGGATCGAGCATCTCGCCGTTGACCCCGCGACGCGCTCGAACACCAGCGTCTGTCTCAAGTTCGCCGATTCGGTCGGGCTCGAGGGCGACGCCGCGGCGGAAGTCGTCAAGAAGATGGCCTCGCTGCTTGAGGCCGAGGACGCCGCCTACGACGTCGCCGGCTATCGCGACGCCCCGCCGGGGCTGCGCATCTGGTGCGGCGCGACGGTCGACACCGCCGATATCATCGCGCTCGGGCCGTGGCTCGACTGGGCGTTTCAGACGGCGCGTTCCGCTTAACCGAAGTGCTCCCGCGAAGGCGGGAGCCCAGCGAACAAAAGAGACTGTGTCCCGGCCTTCGCGGGGACACATCCGCTTCAAGGAACTACCCATGCCAAAAGTCCTCATCTCCGACAAAATGGACCCCAAGGCCGCGCAGATCTTCCGCGAGCGCGGCGTCGAGGTCGACGAGATCACCGGCAAGACCAAGGACGAGCTGATCGCGATGATCGGCCAGTATGACGGCCTCGCGATCCGTTCCGCGACCAAGGCCACCAAGGAGGTGATCGCCGCGGCGACCAATCTCAAGGTGATCGGCCGTGCCGGGATCGGCGTCGACAATGTCGATATCCCCGCCGCCTCGGCCGCCGGGATCGTCGTGATGAACACGCCGTTCGGCAATTCGATCACCACCGCCGAGCATGCGATTGCGCTGATGTTCGCGCTCGCCCGCCAGCTGCCCGAGGCCGACGCGTCGACCCAGGCGGGCAAGTGGGAGAAGAACCGCTTCATGGGCGTCGAGCTGACCAGCAAGACGCTCGGCCTGATCGGTGCGGGCAATATCGGCTCGATCGTCGCCGACCGCGCACTCGGCCTCAAGATGAAGGTCGTCGCCTACGATCCGTTCCTCACCGTCGAGCGCGCGATCGAGATGGGCGTCGAGAAGGTCGAGCTCGACGAACTGCTGCGCCGCGCCGATTTCATCACCTTGCATACCCCGCTGACCGATCAGACGCGCAACATCCTCTCGGCGGAAGCGCTCGCCAAGACCAAGCAAGGCGTGCGCATCATCAATTGCGCGCGCGGCGGACTGATCGACGAGGAGGCGCTCAAGGCCGGGCTCGATGCGGGCCATATCGGCGGCGCCGCGCTCGACGTGTTCATGCACGAACCGGCCGAAGCCTCGCCGTTGT
>CAXSHP010000232.1:0-4423 GCA_964236935.1 uncultured Sphingomonadaceae bacterium | reverse complement strand
ATCGTCACCCTCGCCGCAATCGTCCTATGGCTGCGCTAACTGTCCACACGGCCTACCGTCTGTGGCGTGAGCGACATCGCGCGCACGACAGCCGCGCCACCTTCGGCAGCCATGTCGCCGAGGTGCATAACTACCTGGCCGAACAGCTCCTTTCCAATCTTCCGTCCGAGAAGTTCGAGCTTCTGGTCGACATTGCCGACCGCGACGAGGTCGACGCGGGTCTGGTCGATGCCATGCGCGAGCGCTCCGACAGCGCGATGCTGCTGCAGGACATCGCCCGAGGCATGTCCTCGCTGATGTGGACCGGGCGCGAGCACGACACGACCGTCTATCGGCTGCATCCGTTGCTGCTGGAGCATCTGCGCCAGACGCTGGACGAGGATTCCGGGCGGCGCCAGCGGCTGACGATCAACGCGTCGCTATGGTTCTTGGAGCGCCTGCGCTATCCGGACGCGGTCCGCACCGCGCTCGAATCGCGCGATCAGGACACGATCCTTCGCGTCGTCCGCGCCTTGCGACCGGTCCATATCCTGGTGGCGGATGGCGCCACCGCGCTCCGCCTGATCCTGCGCGAGCTTCCGGACGAGTTGATCGCTTGCCATCCGCGGCTGCAGATCATGGCGGCGATAGCGCACTTCAAGGCGGGGTTCTTTGCCGAGACCCGGACGATGATCGATCGCATCCGGCGGGAGACGCGCGATTTTGCCGATGATCCCGACGGTCGCCGCGACTGGCTGACGATCGAAGGCAATTTCGTCGACATCATTCTCACCTGTCAGGTGGCGCGCTACTCGCCGCGCATCGAGAAGATGTGCGACCTCGTCATGACCGCCGCGTCCGACGACATCACCATCTGGGGATCGGCGGAGATCATCATGATGCACGTCCGCCAGATGCGCGGCGAGATCGATGCCGCCGAGGCCGCCATCGCGCGCGCGCGCAACATATTCGACACGGTCGAGCTGTCGCGTTACGGCCACGGCCAAATCGTCGGACACGAGATGCTCGTCCATCTCGCGCGCGGCCGGCTGCACTGGGCGGTCGAGCGTATCGCCAGCTACCGGAAGCAGCCGGCGCTGGACGTTCCCGACGACATCAGCACGCCAACGCTGCTCAAGCTGATCCTCGGCGCGATCCGCTACGAACAGGAGTTCAGCGACAGCGCGGTCGAGGCGCTCAAGAACAGCCTCGCCGAACATAGCAAGGCCGAGTCCGGGAGCGATCAATATGCGATCGTCTATCCCTGCATCGCCATGCGGCTGTTCGTCCGCGACGGAATCGATGCGGTGCTCCGTTTCCTGGCCGAAGCGTCCGCGCGAGCGCAGCGCACGGGGCTGGAGGCGCTGCCCGACATCATCTCCTTCCTCGAGATCGAATATCGCGCCCGCGGCGGCGATCTGGCGGGCGCGGAGCGGCTGGCCGCCGCCATCGCGCTCGAGGCCTGCGCCTACGGCACCGACGCGCTCGCCGGCGCGCGCGGCTGGCGCGAGCGCGACATCGCCGCGCAGGCGTATATCCGGCTCTGCCTCGCGCGGCGCAGCTACGCCGAGGCGCTGGCGGCGGCACGCCTGCTCGTCCGCAACGGCGACGCCGGTGGGCGCCTGCGGACGACGATCAAGGGCCTCGTGTTCACCGCGCTGGCGCTGGCTGCCGAGGGCGGCGGCGCCAGCGATGAGGCCGCGGTCCATCTTCTCCGAGCGGTTCTGCTCGGCTACCCCGAAGGCCTCGTGGCCTCCTTCGCCGAAGAGGGTCCGCCGCTTCTCCCCCTGATCGGAGTGCTCCTGGCCGACCCGATGACCGACGCCTATGCGCGCCGTCACCTCGAAGAAGTCCGGCGCGCGACCAATCGCGCCATGGCGCGCATCGACACCAACCAGCTGAACGTGCGCGAGCAGGAAATCGTCGAACATCTCGCCGAGGGCTTGTCGAACAAGGTGATCGCGCGCCGGCTGGGGATCACCGACCACACGGTGAAGTTCCATCTCAAGAAGATCTTCTCGAAGCTCGAGGTCTCCAGCCGCCGCGCGGCCGTCGCCAAGGTCCAGGCGGGGGGCGCCGGCCGCTGAACGGGCCGGCGACCGATCAGCCTTCGACGAAGCCGAAGACGTGGTGGCTGAAGCACTGCCATTCGCCGCCGGCCCCGCGCCGCCAGCCCGATCCGTAGGCGAGGCGGGCGCCTTGCATCGTCGCGGCCATCTCCGCCGCGCTCGGCATGCCGTTGCCCGGATCCTCCGCAAACTCCTCGCTCACCTCCGCGAAGACCAGCGAGGTGACGATATTGCCCATCTTGCGGGCGGTAACGTCGAGCAGCTCGATCGAGCAGTTCCTGATCTTGCGGTCCATTTCGATGAATTGCGCCTTGCCCATGCGGCCGCCGGCATATTTGGGATCGACCGTGAACTGGAAATCCGGCGCGAGCACATCCTCGAGGACGTCGAAATCGCCCGCCATCAACGCCCCGGTCCAGCGCTCGAGTTGCTTGACCACGCCTTCACAGCCTGTTCCGATATCCCGCATCTGCCGTCTCCTTTTCCGTTCGGGCGATTATCGGGGACGAGCGGCGATCACACAATCCGCCGCGGCGGCTAGTGCCGGGCGAATATGGGTGGCGGTCAGACCCTGACGACGATCTTGCCGCGCTGCGCCCCCGATGCGAGATAGGCATAGGCCTCTACCGCTTCGGTAAACGGAAAGACGCGGTCGATCACGGGGCGCAGCCGGCCATCGGCGATCGCTGCAGCGATAAACGCCTTGGCGCGCGCGAGCAGCGCGTCCTCGCGGTTGTAGGTGAATATCGAATAGCCGGTAATCGTTGCCGCGGCACGGACCAGTGGCAGGATCGATCCCGACAAGGCCAGGTCGTTGCTCAGCGCGCCGACGATGAACACGCGAGCGCCGGGCGCCAGCGCCTCGATGCAGCGCGCCATCATCGGCCCGGCGACCGTGTCGAAGACGACGTCCGCGCCGCGCCCGCCCGTCTCCTCGCGGACCCGCGCGGCAAGATCCTCTTCGTCAGTGGCGATGACGACGTCGGCGCCCAGCGCGAGCAGGAAGTCGCGCTTGGCGAAGGTGCGGCTGGTCGCGATCACGCGCGCGCCGAGCAGCCTTGCCATCTGGATCGCACCATTGCCCGCCGTGCTCGATCCCGCGGTGACCATCACCGTCCGGCCGGGTCCTACCGCCACCAGCTCGACCAGCGCGTAATAAGCGGTCAGCGCCTGCGACCACATTGCGCACCCCTCCTCGGGCCGATCGCCTCCGCTCCAATGCACCAGATAACGCGCCGGGCTGATCGCGAAGCTGCCGTTGACGCAGTAGCGGCCGTCCTCCTGCACCAGCGAACAAACGCGATCACCGGGCGCGAACCCCACGACATCCGGCCCGATGGCGTCGACTATCCCATAAGCCTCCTGCCCAATGCGGGCGGGCAGCACCGGCGAATTGTAATAGCTGTCGGCCAGCCAGAACAGGTCGCCGCGGTTGAGCGCGAAGGCCTCGACCCGGTAGCGCACCTCTCCCGGCCCCGGATCGGCCAGCGCGACATCGCGGAACTCCAGCACCTCTGGCCCACCGAACCGATCGAATTGCAGGATCACCGCCATCGCTTCGCCTCGCATCATCGCCTGGCGGCATGCTGGCGAAGCCGCGAGCGGCAGGAAAGCGTCGCCGCGGATAGCCGCTCAATCCATCCGGGTAGTCGCGACCGCCCGTTTGAGCGCTCCACTACTCTCCACATGGCTTGAGCGCCGGCCCGCCGCAATCTAGCCCCTCGACCGGCACGAGGGGGAGTATGAGAATGGGCGGTCAGCGGATTGCGGTATTCGATCAAGTCGATGGCGGGACCGACTTCATTGTGACCACCGGTTCGATCCCGCAGCCCGGTCCCGGCGAGGTGCGGTACCGCGTCGCGGCATTCGCGCTCAACCAGGCCGATCTGCTGCTGACCCAAGGTCGTCATTATGCCAAGGCCGATCTCCCGATCCGGCTCGGCTACGAGGCCTGCGGCACGGTCGATGCGGTCGGCGACGGCGTCACCCGCTTCCGGGCGGGCGACCGCGTGACCTGCCTCCCCAACGTCGACGGCCCTTATGCCACCGGCGCCGAATATGCGCTCGCCCGCGAGACCCATCTCACGGCCTGGCCCGAAGGGTGGTCGGCCGAGCAGGCGGCGAGCCTCTGGATGCAATATCTAACGCCGTATTTTCCCTTCGCCGAGCTTTTTCCGTATCAGCCCGGCGACTGGGTGATGATCACCGCGGCGACCGGCGGCACCGGCCTGGGGGCGGTGGCGATGGCCAAGCTGCTCGGCGCCCGCGTCATCGCCACGACGCGGTCGGAGAGCAAAATGGCGACGTTGCGTGCCCATGGTGCCGACGTCGCGCTCTCGACCGAACGCGACGATTTCGCCGCCGAGGTGATGCGC
>CAXSHP010000231.1:0-4444 GCA_964236935.1 uncultured Sphingomonadaceae bacterium | reverse complement strand
TGCGTTCGCGCCGCCGATCCATCTCCTGCCGCTGCTCGGCCTCGTCATCGCCGCGGGCGTGGCGGTGGCGAGCTTCGCGCCGCTGTGGGGCCGCAATCTCAGGCGCACGCCGCTGTTCGTCTATGGCATGGTGATCAGCCATTTCGGGATCGCGGTGAGCCTCGCCGGGATGGCGTCGGAAAGCGCGTTCATCAAGGAGACGCTGGTCGCGGCCGCCGTGGGGGACAGCGAGACGGTCGGGCCGTTCACCATCCGCTTCGACGGGGTCGAGCCGATCGCGGGGCCGAACTGGACCGCGATCGAGGCGACGCTCACCGCACGGCGGGGCGACGGCGCGCCGTTCGTCCTCAAGCCGCAGGCGCGGATGTTCTCGACCCCGCCGACCGAGACCAACGAATCGGCGATCGCGACGCGCTGGAACGGGCAGCTCTATACCGTGCTCGGCAAGGACGATGGCAGCGGGCGCTGGCAGCTGCGGCTGTGGTGGAAGCCGTTCGTCACCTTGATCTGGGCCGGCGGCGCGCTGGTCGCGCTGGGCGGGGCGTTGGCGCTGCTCGGGCGGATGCGGCGCGAGGGACGCGGCGCGCGGGCCGCGCGGGCGAACCGGGGCTTCCTCGGATGAGCCGGCGGATCTTGTGGCTGCCGCTCGCTTTGTTTGCGCTGCTGGTCGTGGTGGTCACGATCGGGCTGGTCGCGCCGTCGGGGACGACGATCACCTCGAAGCTGATCGGGCAGCCGCTGCCGCAATTCGCCTTGCCGCCGTCGCAGCCGGGCAAGCCGGGGCTGCGCAGCGCCGATTTCGTCCAGGGCAAGCCGCGCCTGCTCAACGTGTTCGCAAGCTGGTGCATCCCGTGCGCGGCGGAGGCGCCGCAGCTGATGCAGCTCGCGCGCGCCGGCGTGCCGATCGACGCGATCGCGATCCGCGACCGCGCCGAGGATACCGCCAACTTCCTCGGGCGCTGGGGCGATCCCTACGCGGCGATCGGGCAGGATCCGACGAGCAAGGTGCAGCTCGCGCTGGGCTCGTCGGGCGTGCCCGAGACGTTCGTGGTCGATGGCCGCGGGATCATCCGCCACCAGCATATCGGCGACATCCGGCCCGAGGACGTACCGGGAATCCTGTCGGCGCTGGCGGCGGCGCGATGAAAGCCGGCCTCGACTTTTTCCGTCTGTCCCGAGCGAAGTCGAGGGACGTTCGCGGGTTGGAACGTCCCTCGACTTCGCTCCGGACAACGGGTGGGTGGGGTAAGCTCCTATTTCTTTTTGCATGGCTCGCTGTCGCCCACCCAGGATATGCCGACTCGCTGATGCCGCCCGCGCCGCTGAGCTACAGCCAGCTCCCCGACCCGCGGCAGGAGGCCGCGGCCAAGGCGCTGATGGAGACGTTGCGCTGCCTCGTCTGCCAGGGCCAGTCGATCGCCGACAGCGACGCCGAGCTGGCCGGCGACATGCGTGCGCTGGTCCGCGAGCGGATCGCGCGCGGCGAGAAGCCCGAAGCGATCCGCGCCTGGCTCGTGCAGCGTTACGGCAATTGGGTGAGCTATGCACCGCCGGTCGAGCCCGCCACCTGGCTGCTGTGGGTGGCGCCGGTGCTGCTGATCGGCGCCGGGATAGCGGTCGCGCGCGGCAGCTTCCGGCGGCGGCGGCGCTGATGGGCTGGGTCATCATCCTCGCGCTGGCCGGGCTCGTCGTGCTGCTGCTGTGGCGCGTCGCCCGGCTGCCGCGCGCGGTGCTCGAGTTCAGCGGGGCGGCGCTGCTGCTCGGGATCGCCGGCTATGCCTGGCAGGGCAGCCCCGGAATGGCCGGCCACCCGACGCCGCCGAAAGGCGATACGATGCAGCCCGACAGCGAATTCGCGCTCGAGCGCAAGCGCTTCATGGGCCGCTTCGGCACCGACGCGCAGTGGCTCGATTTCGCCGACGCCCTGCACCGGATGAATCGCGATCGCTCGGCGGTGACCGCGATCAAGAGCGGGCTGGCGCAGCGGCCGAACAGCGCCGATCTGTGGGTCGGCCTCGGCAATGCGCTGGTGATCCACGCCGACGGGCTGGTGACGCCGGCCGCCAAGCTGGCGTTCGATCGCGCCGCGAAGCTCGCGCCCGATCATCCGGGGCCGCCGTTCTTCCTCGGTCTCGCTTATGCGCAGGCGGGGCAGGGGGACAAAGCGGCGGAGACCTGGCGCGCCCTGCTCGCCAAGGCCCCGCCGGATGCGCCATGGCGCGACGATCTCGCGCAGCGCATCGCGGAGACCGAGCAGGGCGGGGGCGGAGCGCCTTGAGGTCAACCACATCCGTTCGCAGTGACCTTCTCGAAGTGCTTCTTGCGCGCGAAAGAGGAAGAGGGCTTCGACAGGCTGAGCCTACGGCTTAGAGCGGATGACACTGACTTCAATCGTTCTCCCGCGAAGGCGGGGGTCCAGACCGGACCGAGACTCTCTGTTTGGGGCTGGACCCCCGCCTTCGCGGGGGAACAAGCGAGGCAACCTAAAATCATCGGGCTTAGAAATTAGCTGCCCCGTCCGGTCTTCTCCTGGAGCGCGTCGATCCGCTTGGAGGCTTCGGCCTTGGTCAGATCGCCGTCGAACTCCTCGCCCGCTTCCTCGCTCAGCGTCTTGAGATAGGAGGCTTGCGCACCGGTCAGCGGTTCGTCGCCGGTGGTCCAGTCGTCGGGGTCCTTCGCGGCGTTCGAGGTCGGGTGGGTCTTGGGATTGGCATCGGCCATGATAGTGCTCCTTCGCGATCCAAACGCCGATGTTCTTGATGTGTTCCCATGATTTCGACGCCTGCCCGGCGTGTCGCGCGACGTTGCGGCTGATGGGGGGGCGTGCTAGTTGCCCGCCCGCAATCGCCACGAGGGCAAGCAGACGGACGCAATGGTCATAGTTTCGACGTGCAGCGTCCGGCGTCACCGTCGATGAGCGATGCCGCTTTGCCTTATCCCGCGGCATCCGCCGACGGGTCCGCGGCGCCGCACGGACACGGCCGGCAGCCGCTGCTGAAGCTCGCGGTCGGCGCGATCGGCGTGGTGTTCGGCGACATCGGCACCAGCCCGCTGTACGCGTTCCGCGAGACCTTTTCCGGCCATCACAAGCTCGTCCCCAACGCGATCAACGTGCTCGGCGTGCTCAGCCTGATCTTCTGGTCGATGATGCTCGTGGTGACGATCAAATATGTCTCGATCATCATGCGCGCCGACAACAAGGGCGAGGGCGGCAGCCTGGCGCTGCTCGCGTTGATCTCGCGCTCGACCAATTCGAAGCGCCGCTGGACCAACGGGCTGATCCTGCTCGGCGTATTCGCCACCGCCTTGTTCTACGGCGACAGCATGATCACCCCGGCGATCTCGGTGCTGTCGGCGGTCGAGGGTATTTCCGTGGTCCAGGCGGGGCTGGCGCCGATGGTGCTGCCGATCGCGATCGCGATCCTGATCGGGCTGTTCGCGATCCAGTCGCGCGGGACGGCCAAGGTCGGGCTGCTGTTCGGGCCGGTCATGCTGGTCTATTTCGTCGTCCTCGCCGCGCTCGGCATCGTCAACATCCTGGCGCGGCCCGACATCTTCGTCGCGCTCAACCCTTATTATGCGGCGCGCTTCTTCGCCATCGACGGCGTCACCGCGTTCCTCGCGATGGGCTCGGTCGTGCTGGCGGTGACCGGCGCCGAGGCGCTGTACGCCGACATGGGCCACTTCGGGCGCCGCCCGATCCGCGTGTCGTGGCTGGTGTTCGTGCTGCCGGCGCTGATGCTCAACTATCTCGGCCAGGGCGCGATGATCCTCTCGGCCGAGCCGGCGCAGGCGCTGGAGATCATCAAGAACCCGTTCTTCCTGCTCGCGCCCGACAATATCCGCCTGCCGCTGGTGATCCTCGCGACGATGGCGACGGTGATCGCCAGCCAGGCGGTGATCTCGGGCGCGTTCTCGGTGACGCAGCAGGCGATCCAGCTCGGCTTCATGCCGCGCCTGCGGATCATCCATACCAGCTCGAGCGCGGCGGGGCAGATCTACATCCCGGTGATCAACTGGATGCTGATGATCATGGTCATCCTGCTCGTGCTGACCTTCCAGACCTCGTCGAACCTCGCCGCGGCCTACGGCATCGCGGTGACCGGGGCGATGCTGATCGACACCTGCCTGCTGGCGGTCGTGCTGTTCAGCCTGTGGCGGTGGAACCGGATTGCGGCCGGCGTGCTGATCGCGATCTTCGCGGCGGTCGATCTCGCTTATTTTGCGGCGAACCTGACCAAGGTGCCCGATGGCGGCTGGTTCCCACTGCTGGTCGGGTTCATCGCCTTCACCTTCCTCACCACCTGGGCGCGCGGACGTCAGCTGATGATCAACCGGCTGCAGGAGGTGGCGATGCCGATCCAGGTGTTCGTCAAGTCGGCGGTCAACTCGGCGACGCGCGTGGCCGGCACCGCGGTGTTCATGACCACCGCGCGCGACGGCG
>CAXSHP010000230.1:0-4450 GCA_964236935.1 uncultured Sphingomonadaceae bacterium | reverse complement strand
GCGAGCCGCCCTCCTCGATGTTGCGCGCCGCGCCGAAGAAGCGCTTGGGCCGCTGGAGCGCATTGGCGTCGACACCGCCGGTGAGCACCTTGCCCGAGCTTGGCACGACGGTGTTGTAGGCGCGGCCGAGACGCGTGATCGAGTCGAGCAGGATGACGACGTCCTTCTTGTGCTCGACGAGGCGCTTGGCCTTCTCGATCACCATTTCGGCGACCTGGACGTGGCGCTGCGCCGGCTCGTCGAACGTCGAGCTGATCACCTCGCCTTTCACCGAGCGCTGCATGTCGGTCACTTCCTCGGGCCGCTCGTCGATCAGCAGCACGATCAGGAATACTTCGGGGTGATTCTCGGTGATCGCGCGCGCGATATTTTGCAGCAGCACGGTCTTGCCGACGCGCGGCGGCGCCACGATCAACGCGCGCTGGCCCTTGCCCTGCGGCGCGACGATGTCGATCACCCGCGCCGACTTGTCCTTGATCGTCGGATCCTGCGTGTCGAGCGTCAGTTTCTCGTCGGGGTAAAGCGGGGTGAGATTGTCGAAATTGACGCGGTGGCGCACGACGTCGGGATCGTCGAAGTTGATCGACACCAGCCGTACCAGCGCGAAATAGCGCTCGCCGTCCTTGGGTCCGCGAATCTCGCCTTCGACCGTGTCACCGGTCCGCAGGCCGAACTTGCGCACCTGGTTGGGCGAGATGTAGATGTCGTCGGGCCCGGCAAGATAATTGGCTTGGGGGCTGCGCAGGAAGCCGAAGCCGTCCTGCAGCACCTCGATCGTGCCCTCGCCCATGATCATCTCGCCATTCTCGGCCTCGACCTTGAGGATGGCGAACAGCAGGTCCTGCTTGCGCAGCGTCGAGGCCCCCTCGACGCCGAGCTGCTCCGCCATGCTGACCAGTTCGGCGGGCGTCTTCTTCTTCAAATCTTTGAGATGCATAGGGTATTCCTGGGACAGACAGCGCGGTGAAACGCGCGGACATCTACGAATGAGACGGCTGTAATGGGAGAAGCGCTCTCGCACGAACGGCGGGCGCTGCGTAGGCGGGATTAGGGCGGCTGGAGAATCGTGTCAAGCGGGCGACGGTCGTAGCGGATCGCTCGATATTTAAACAGTGGGACGTTCGTCGCTCGCGGATCCCTCGTCAGCTTCGGGCAAGCGTTCGTCTCCTGGACCGCCTGCCTCTTCATCCGATGGCGGACCACTGTATAACCTGTTCAACCTCACGCCCTCGGAAGACCAGCGGCAGGCCACCGCTTCATAGTTGCAGAACACCTGGGCGTAATATCTCCACTTGCCCTGCTCCGTTCTTTTCCATCGTTCGCGCTGGACCCAGTCGACGGCGGCGTTCCAGTCGCGGACGAACGGACCACGCATCCATGCCTTGTAGAATTTCTCGTCCAGGATGCCCTCGAGGATTCCGACGGAGACGAGTTCATAGTGATTGAGATAATCATTTACGTGGGTGCGATCGGCGCGGTCTTGTACGGTTTGCGGTTGTTCAGACGGGAGAAACCGCTGCCACGACGCAATCGGGAAAATGTGTCGTTGAGCTTACGGTAATGGTCGGTGGATTCGACCTTCTCGATGAGATCGAGGGTCGCCTTTTGCCGGGCGACTCTTCTCGTGCTGAGCATCGCCAGATAAGCGATGCAGGCGGATACGAAAACGAGAGCCGGGGTGATGTAGATCCGCCAGTCGGGCGGCTGAACGATGCAAACCGTCGTACCTGCACTTTGGATTACGCCTTTGACGACGGAACAGTCCAAGGGCTAGTCGCGCACACCTTCTTGAATCACCAGATATTCTCGGGTCATCGCATACTCCTAAGCTACCCGTCTATCTCGTATACATTAGCGGATTGTCAATGGCTGATGTTCCGCGCTTGTTCCGAGAGAGGACGGGGGATGAGCCCTAGAACGGCCGCACGATCACCAGGATCACGATCACCGCGGTCGCGATCCCCGGCACCTCGTTCATCAGCCGCAGCGCCCGATCGCCCGCCGTGCGCCGTCCCGCGGCGAGCTTGCGGCCGTAGCCGATCGCCCAGCCGTGATAGGCCGAGAGCAGGATCACCGCCGCCAGCTTGGCGTGGAACCAGCCCTGGTGGAACGCGTCGATATTGATCGCGAGCGCGAGCCCGAGCAGCCAGACGATCAGCATCGCCGGGTTGAGGATGATCGCGGCGAGGCGCGCCTCGCGCTCGATCCACGCCTGGTCCTCGGCCGATCCCGCCGCGCTCTCCTGATGATAGACATAGAAGCGCGGCAGCATGAACAGGCCCGCGATCCAGAAGATGACGAAGATCAGGTGCGCCGCCTTGACCCAGGGATAGGCCGCGCCGAGCCAGCCGATCATCATCGCCGTCTCACGCGCTCGAGCAATCGCGCGACATGATCGATCGGAGTGTCGGGCAAGATGCCATGGCCGAGGTTGAACACATGCGGCCGCCCCGCGAAAGCCCCCCTGATGCGATCAATCGCCCGATCGAGCGCCGCGCCCCCCGCGATCAACGCGAGCGGATCGAGATTGCCCTGCACCGGCAGATCGGGCGGCAGCACCGCGTCGGCCCAGGCCGGATCGACCGTCTCGTCGAGCCCGATCGCATCGACGCCGGTCTCGCGCGCATAAGCCGGCAGCTTGCCGCCCGCGCCCTTGGGGAAGCCGATGACGGGCACTTGGGGGTGACGTGCCTTGAGCGCGGTGACGATCTCGACGGTCGGGGCGATCACCCAGCGCTCGAACTCGGCGGGGGCAAGGCTCCCCGACCAGCTGTCGAACAATTGCACGGCATGGACGCCGGCCGCGATCTGTCCGCCGAGATAATCGACCGTCGCCGCGACGATCGCGTCGATGATCGCGCCGAATGCCGCGGGATCGCGATAGGCCAGCCGCCGGGTCTCGCCTTGTTCCTTCGAGCCCTGGCCCGCGACCATATAGGTCGCGACCGTCCACGGGCTCCCGGCGAAACCGAGGAAGGTCGCGGCGGATGGCAATGCCGCGGCGACCCGGCGGACGGTCTCGTAAATCGGCAGCAACCGCGCGGGCACGCGCTGGAGCCCCGCCAGCGCGTGATCGATCAGCGGCGGGCTCAAGCGCGGCCCCTCGCCGGCCTCGAAGCGCAAGTCCTGGCCCAGCGCATGCGGGACGACGAGAATGTCGGAGAACAGGATCGCACCGTCGAAGCCGAACCGGCGGATCGGCTGGAGCGTCACCTCGGCGGCGGCGGCGCTGTCGTTCACCAGCTCGAGGAAGCCCCCCTTGTCCGCTCGCAGCGCGCGATATTCGGGCAGATAGCGCCCGGCCTGGCGCATCAGCCAGACCGGGGGAGGATCATGCCGCGCGCCGTTCAGCACGGCGAGCAAGGGACGCTCGGCCACGGGCTCCATATCTATCCTTAAGAGAATCTTAATAGGTTGAGGTAGGTAGTAGGCGTCTCGAAAGCGGGGTTTATTGATCTCGCCCGCGCTTGCCAACAGCTTGACTCGGCGAGGTCCGCCGGAGGGTGCGGAGTCGGCTACGCCATCCCCGTTATCCCCAGCCTGTTGGCGAAGCCGTCGCGCCGTGGATGATCGTGTTGATGCCTCGCCCCAACCGCCGCTTGCCGCGAACGGCCCGGTTCCGCTAGCGCTTGTCTCATGCTTATCCACAAGGCTGTCCCGGCCATGCGCCAGCATCTCCATCTCCTGTCGGATTCGACCGGGGAGACGCTCGACACGATCGCCAAGGCCGGGATCGCCCAGTTCGAGGGGGTCGATCTCGCCAAGCATTTCTGGCCGATGGTGCGTTCGACCGGCCATCTCGATCGCGTGCTGGTCGAGATCGCGACGCGGCCCGGGCTGGTGATCTACACGTTGGTCAATTCCGATATCCGCACGCGCCTCGAGACGCGCTGCCACGCGCTCGGCATCACCGCGGTCTCGGCGCTCGATCCGGTGATCGACGCTTTGTCGCACATGCTCGGGCAGCAGGCGCACGCCCGCCCCGGCCGCCAGCATATCCTCGACGCCGCTTATTTCGACCGGGTCGAGGCGATTCATTACACCATCGCGCATGATGACGGCGTCGGCGCGGAGGAATGGGAGAATGCCGATATCGTGCTGGTCGGCGTCTCGCGCTCGTCGAAGACGCCGACCTCGATCTATCTCGCCAATCGCGGCTACCGCGTCGCCAACGTGCCGCTGGTCGTCGAATCGCCGCCGCCGGCGGTCCTGTTCTCGCTCAAGGCGCCGCTCGTGGTCGGCCTGATCACGAGCGCCGACCGTCTCGTCCAGATCCGCCGCAACCGCTTGCTCTCGCTCAACCAGGCGCCCGAGACCGCTTATGTCGACCAGGAGCAGGTCGCCGCCGAGCTGGCGATGGCGCGGCGGCTGTTCGCCGACAAAGGCTGGCCGGTGATCGACGTCACCCGCCGCTCGATCGAGGAGACCGCGGCCGCGGTGATCAACCTGG
>CAXSHP010000229.1:0-4458 GCA_964236935.1 uncultured Sphingomonadaceae bacterium | reverse complement strand
CGACGGTCAGATATTGCGGCGTGCGGATGCCGGCGACGACGTCCTCGCCCTGCGCATTGATCAGGAATTCGCCGTAATAAGCGCGGTCGCCCTTCGCCGGATCGCGCGTGAACGCGACGCCGGTGGCCGAGGTCTCGCCCATGTTGCCGAACACCATCGCCTGGATGTTGACCGCGGTGCCCCATCCGCCGGGGATCGCGTTGAGCCGGCGATAGACCTTGGCGCGCTCGGACTGCCACGAGCCGAACACGGCGCCGACCGCACCCCACAATTGCTCGTTGGCGTCCTGCGGGAACGGCCGGCCGAGCCCGCGCGCGACGATCGCCTTATACTGGCCGACGAGCGCGCGCAGATCCTCATGCGACAGCTCGGTATCGAGCGACAGGCCCTTGTCTTCCTTGGCGATTTCGAGCGCTTCCTCGAACTCCCCGTGGTCGAGCTCGAGCACCACGTCGGCATACATCTGGATGAACCGGCGATAGCTGTCCCACGCGAAGCGCGGATCGCCCGAGACGGCGGCCAGCCCCTCGACCGTCTTGTCGTTGAGCCCGAGATTGAGCACGGTGTCCATCATCCCCGGCATCGACACGCGCGCGCCCGAGCGGACCGAGACGAGCAACGGGTCGGCCGCATCGCCGAACTTCTTGGCCGTGACCTGCTCGATATGCGCGAGCCCCGCGGCGACCTCGACGCGCAGGCTTTCGGGGAAGGCCTGGCCCTCGTCGTAATAGCGCGCGCACATCGCGGTCGAAATGGTGAAGCCGGGCGGGACCGGCAGGCCGATCGAGGCCATTTCGGCGAGGTTGGCGCCCTTGCCGCCGAGCAGGTTGCGATCGCCCTTCCCGCCATCGGACACGCCGCCGCCGAAGCGGTAGACGTAGCGCTGCGGGGTGACATCGTTGGCGACCACTACGCTTGCCATTTCCTACCTCGTCTCAGCCACGGATATTGTGCGTCGCAACATAGACCGGATCGCGCGGGGAATCCAGAGCGCGGGGTCAGCCCTCGATCCGCGAGAAATCGGCGACTTGATGGACCGCGGCGCGGATGCGTCCGAGCATCGCGAGACGCGCGGCGCGCTTGGCGGGATCGGGATCGTTGACGGTGACCTGCTCGAAGAACGCGTCGATCGGCGCGCGCAGGCTGGCGAGCGCGGCCATCGCGCCGGCGAAATCCTCCGCGGCGATCGCGGCGGCAGCGCGCTGCTCGACCGATGCGAGCGCGGCGAGGAGATCGGATTCGGCCGGTTCGGGGGTGCAGGAGAGCAGCTCCTCCCCCCTCTCTGCAAGGGAGGGGCCGGGGGTGGGTGGCGAGCGCAGCGAGCCCTCGGACGTCGCAGCAGAAGGCGGGGCATCGAGCCCCCCCTTCCGCTCACCCACCCCCGGCCCCTCCCTTGCAGGGAGGGGAGCCCCGCCTTTCTTTTCCTCGGCGCGCAGGATGTTGGCGGCGCGCTTGTAGCCGGCGAGCAAATTCGCGCCGTCTTCGGTGGAGACGAACGCCTGCAATGCCTTCACCCGCGCGAGCAGGCGGACAAGATCGTCCTCGCCGCCGAGCGCGAACACCGCGTCAATCAGATCGTGGCGGACGCCGGCCTCGCGTTGCTGAACCTTCAAGCGATCGACGAGAAACCAAGCGACGTTGCCAAAACCCGATCCATCGATATTCTCGAAACCGAAGCCACGATCCGTCCCACCCCATTGACGATGAGCTGCTGCCACAAGATCGCTCGATCGCCGGCGGAGGGAATTTGAAATGAGGAGACGAATGATCGCGATTGTTGCTCGTCGAAGTGCAAAAGGGTCTTTCGAACCCGTCGGTATTTCGCCAATCGCAAAGAAACCAGCAATCGTATCGAGCTTATCCGCCAGCGACACCGCCACCGTCACCGGCGCGGTCGGCACGTCGTCCCCCTGCCCGACCGGCTTGTAATGATCGCGGATCGCGTCGGCCACCTCGTCCGGCAGACCTTCAGCGCGCGCGTAATAGCCGCCCATCACGCCTTGGAGCTCGGGGAACTCGCCGACCATCGCGGTGACCAGATCGGCCTTGCACAGCCGCGCGGCCTGCTCGGCCATGTCGGCGAGCGATACCCCCCCACCGTTCCTCCCGAGCGCAGTCGAGGGACTAGGCCGAGCGAAGTCGAGGCTCTTTTCTTCCCCCGCCTGAGAATTCTCGGCTTCGCTCGAAATAGTCCCTCGACTGCGCTCGGGAGGAACGGGTTGGGGGCCGACGATCCCCTCTTCCACCAGCCAGCGCGCTAGCTTCGCCATGCGCTCGACCTTGTCCGCCAATGTACCCAGCTTCTCGTGGAAGACGATGCCCTCAAGCTTCTTCGCCTGTTCCACGAGCGGCACCTTGCGGTCCTGCTCCCAGAAGAAGCGCGCATCCGACAGACGCGCGCTCAGCACCCGCGCATTGCCCGCCGCGATCGCCGCGCCGCCGTCGGCCGCCTCGATATTGGCGGTGCAGATGAAGTTCGGCGCGAGGCTACCGTCCGCCCGGGTCAGCGCGAAATATTTCTGGTTGGTGCGCATCGTGAGCTGGATCACCTCGCGCGGCACCTCGAGGAACGCCGGATCGAAGCGGCCGAGCAAGGGCACCGGCCATTCGGTCAGCCCGGCATTCTCCGCCACCAGCCCCTCGTCCGGGACGACCGCGAGGCCCGCGTCGGCGGCGAGCTGCGCGGCGGTTTCGCGGATGATGTCGCGGCGCTCGGCGGGATCGAGGATGACGTGGCACATGCGGAGTTTGTCGGCATAGTCGTCGGCATTGCCGATCGTGATCTGCCCCGGGTGGTGGAAGCGATGGCCGAGCGTCGCCGCGCCCGAGACGATCCCGTCGATCTCGAACTCGACCACCTCGTCGCCGAGCAGGGCGACGATCCGCTGGAGCGGGCGGACCCAGCGCAGGCTGCCGTCGCCCCAGCGCATCGACTTGGGCCAGGGAAAGGCGCGGACGATCGCGGGGACGGCGGCGGCGAGGACGGCGGCAGTGGCGCGACCGGGCTTGTCGAGTACCGCGTAGAGGAAACGCCCCTTGGCGTCGTCGCGCTCCTCGAGCTGCTCGCGGGCGAGGCCGGTCGACTTCAGGAAGCCGGCAAGCGCCTGCTCGGGCGCGTCGGCGCGCGGGCCGCGGCGCTCCTCGCGCTGCGCCTCGGTAGCGAGCGGCAGGCCGCGCGCGATCAGCGCGAGGCGGCGCGGCGTGGCATGGGTCTCGATCGCGGCGGCGGCGAGACCCGACTTGGCCAGCTCCTCGCCGAACAATCGCGCGAGATCGGCGCACGCTTTCTCCTGCATCCGCGCGGGGATTTCCTCGGACAGCAATTCGAGGAGGAAGTCGGCGCTCACTCCGCCCACCCGTTGTGGCTCATCCACGCCGCGCAGGCGCCCTTGGCCAGCTCGCGGACGCGGCCGATATAGGCCTGGCGCTCGGCGACCGAGATCACCCCGCGCGCCTGCAGCGTATTGAAGATGTGGCTCGCCTTGATCGCCTGGTCGTAGGCGGGCAGCGGCAGCTTCGCCTCGATCAGCGCGCGCGCTTCGTCCGCGGCGAAGGTGAAGCTCTTGAACAGCGTCTCAGTGTTCGCCGCCTCGAAATTATAGGCGCTGAACTGCTTCTCGTTCTCGAGGAAGACGTCGCCGTAGGTCACGCCCCCACCCCCTGCAGGCGCGTCGTTGAACGCGAGATCATAGACGCTGTCCTTGCCCTGGATATACATCGCCAGGCGCTCGAGCCCATAGGTCAGCTCGCCTGCCACGGGCTTGCAATCGAAGCCGCCAACCTGCTGGAAATAGGTGAATTGCGTCACTTCCATGCCGTCGCACCATACTTCCCAGCCGAGCCCCCAGGCGCCGAGCGTCGGGCTTTCCCAATCGTCCTCGACGAAGCGGATGTCGTGCGCCAAGGGATCGATCCCGATCGCGGCGAGGCTGCCGAGGTAGAGCGCCTGGAGATCGGGCGGGCTCGGCTTCAGGATCACCTGATATTGGTAATAATGGCCGAGCCGGTTGGGATTCTCGCCGTAGCGGCCGTCGGTCGGGCGGCGCGAGGGCTGGACATAGGCCGCCTTCCACGGCTTCGGGCCGAGCGCGCGCAACGTCGTCGCCGGGTGGAACGTGCCGGCGCCCATCTCCATGTCGTACGGCTGAAGGATCACGCAGCCCCGCGCGCTCCAATAATCATGCAGCGTCAGGATCAGCTTCTGGAAGCTGAGCGGCGATGGGGCGTCGCTCAAATCGCGGGCCTTCGTGAAGGATGGACGGGCGCCGCCGCTGTGGCGCATGGGCGGGCACGAATCAAGCGAGCGTCGGGAGTGAGCGGGTGAAGCCAGCCAAGTTGATCGCTGCGGCACTGCTGCTGGGGAGTGCGAACGCGCCCGCCGCGCCGCCCGCCCCGCACCCGGCGCTGTGGAAGCTGGCCGACGCCGACACCACGATCTATCTGTTCGGTACGATCCAT
>CAXSHP010000228.1:4198-4461 GCA_964236935.1 uncultured Sphingomonadaceae bacterium | reverse complement strand
TGCTGATCGATCATGCCGCCGGCCGCGGCTTCTGCGCCGGGGGCGATGTCCGCGCCGCGGCGGACAGCGGCGCGGGCGATGGCGACGCGGCGCGCGCATTCTTTGGCGTCGAATATCAGCTCAACCATCTGCTGTTCACCTATGCCAAGCCGGTCGTCGCGTTCATGGATGGCGTGACCATGGGCGGGGGTGTCGGCATCGCATTGCCCGCGCGTCATCGCATCGCGACCGAACGGACCTTGTTGGCGATGCCCGAGACGGCG
>CAXSHP010000228.1:0-4188 GCA_964236935.1 uncultured Sphingomonadaceae bacterium | reverse complement strand
TATATCCTGCCCATGCCGCTACCGCGTCGTCACCGAACGCACCGTCTTCGCGATGCCCGAGACCGGGATCGGCCTGTTCCCCGACGTCGGCGGCGGCTGGTATCTGTCGCGCCTGCCGGGGCGGATCGGCCAGTTCCTCGCGCTGACCGGCGCGCGGCTCGACGGTGCCGAATGCCTCGCGCTGGGATTGGCGACGCATCACGTCGCGTCGGAGCGGCTCGATGCGGTCAAGGCGGCGATCGCGGAGCGGCCGGACGAGATCGGCGAGTTGCTCGAGGCGTTCGTCACCGCCCCGCCACCGGCACGGATCGAGGGCAATCGCGCGCGGATCGATCGCCTGTTCGCCGGCGACAGCCTTGAGGAGGTGCTCGCCGCGCTGACCGCCGATCCCGCCGACTGGGCCCGAACGGAGCTCGCCACGCTCAAGGCGAAGAGCCCCCAGGCGTGCAAGGTGGCGCTCGAACTGCTCGCGCGCAGCGCCGTGCTGACCGACTTCGCCGACGAGATGCGGATGGAATATGGCGTCGCGGCGCACGTCTGCCAGCGGCCCGATTTCATCGAGGGCGTCCGCGCGTTGCTGGTCGACAAGGACAATGCGCCACGCTGGGATCCCTCGTCGCCGGAGGAGGTGACGGGCCATATGATCGACACGATCTTCGCGCCGCTGCCTGAGGCCGAGCGCTGGGAACCGTTGCGATTGTGAGGAACGGATGATGGCGCTCGACGCAGGAACGCGGCAACCGCCGGCAGCGGGCCGCTCATGACGAACCGCCCCCGCCGGAGCGCGCTCTATCTGCCGGCGTCGAACGCGCGCGCGATCGAGAAGGCGCGCTCGCTCGCGTGCGACGTCGTGATCCTCGATCTCGAGGATGCGGTCGCGCCCGATGCGAAGGAGGCCGCGCGCGGGCAGGCGATCGAGGCGGTGGGGGCAGGGGGCTTCGCCGCGGAGCTCGTCGTCCGCGTGAACAGCCTCGACACGCCGTGGGGCGCGGCCGATCTGGCGGCGCTGGCCGCGGCGCCGCCCGACGCGGTGCTCGTCCCCAAGATCGACGATGCGGCGGATATCGCGCGCTACGACCGCGCGCTCGCCGCCGCGCCCGCGGCCATGCGCTTATGGGCGATGATCGAGACGGCGCGGTGCTTGTTCCGGCTCGGTGAGATCGCTGCGGCTGCGGCGCAGTCGCGGCTGGCTGTACTGGTGATGGGCACCAACGATCTGGCGAAGGAGCTGGGCGCGACGATCACCCCCGCGCGCACGGCCTTTGTCGGAGCGCTGGGGCTGACGGTCGCCGCCGCGCGCGGCTGGGGGCTCGGCGTGCTCGACGGCGTCCATAACGAGCTTGACGACGAGGCCGGGTTCGTCGGGCAATGCCGCCAGGGCGCGCAGTTCGGCTTCGACGGCAAGACCTTGATCCATCCCCGGCAGATCGATCCGTGCAACGCCGCCTTCTCGCCGTCCGCCGAGGCGCTCGCCTGGGCGCGCACGGTGGTCGCGGCGTTCGATCGGCCGGAGCATGCCGACAAGGGCGCGATCCGCGTCGCGGGCAAGATGGTCGAGCGGCTGCATCTCGCACAGGCGGTGCGGATGCTCGCGATCTACGCTTAGACTCGTTCCAATCAGGTCGAACCCTGGTCGTCATTCCGGCGAAAGCCGGAATCCATGGACGGCGTCCGCTCTTCGTTTCAGTAGTGCGGTATCCGTGGATCCCGGCGTTCGCCGGGATGACGATGATACAATCCGATGAAAACGAGTTTAGTCGGACCAATAGAGCCGATCGGGGTTGTCGATCAGCAGCCGGCGCTGGAGATCGGCGGTCGGGGCGAGGCGCGGGATGACGTCGACCAGCCTCCCGTCGTCGGGGATCGCATGCT
Organism: uncultured Sphingomonadaceae bacterium; assembly: GCA_964236935.1. GTDB lineage: Bacteria > Pseudomonadota > Alphaproteobacteria > Sphingomonadales > Sphingomonadaceae > Solisphingomonas. Next base: position 2,316 of record CAXSHP010000228.1, on the reverse strand, counting down.
CCATGTTGGGGTGGGGCCAGTCGCTGCCCCACAGCACGCGATCGGGATAAAGCTCGACGATCGGGCGGATCACCGCGACGAAATCGTCATAAGGCGGCCCCTCGAGCGACAGCCGCTCCGCTCCCGAGACCTTGGTCCAGATATGCGGATGCCGATCGAGCAATTGCTTGAAGGCGGTAATGTCGCGGCCGTCCGGGCCCTGCGCGATGTCGGGGCGGCCGAGATGGTCGATCACCACAATCGTCGGGATGGTGGCGAGGAACGGCGTCAGCTCCTCGAGCAGATCCGCCTCGAAGTACACCACGACGTGCCAGCCGAGCCTGGCGACGCGCCGGGCGATGTCGAGGAACTGGTCCTTGGGCGCATCGTCGACGAGGCGCTTGAGGAAATTGAAGCGCACGCCGCGAATGCCGCCGGCGTGGAGCCGCTCGAGCTCGGCATCGGAAACGTCGCCGGCGACGACCGCGACCCCACGCGCGGTGCCGTTCGAGCGCGCGATGCCGTCGAGCGTCGCAGCGTTGTCGGTGCCGTGGCACGACGCCTGGACGATCACGTTGCGCGCGAAGCCGAGCTTGTCGCGCAGCGCGAACAGCATCTCGGGGGCGGCGTCCTCGGGATGATATTTCGCCTTGGGCGAGAAGGGGAAACGCGCTTCCGGCCCGAAGACATGGACATGCGCATCGACCGCGCCCGCAGGCGGCTGCCACGCCGGCGTCGAGGGGGTGTCGGTCCAGCTCTTGGTCTTGGTCATCCGAAAATCCTGCCGTCGAACAATTTGCGGGCGGTGCGCAGCATCGCCGCGGTCACGACTTCGCCCCGATCGTCGAGCTCGATGACGCAGCTCGTCTCGCCGGTGGGATGCTCGACCGACAGCAGCTTGCGCCGGCCCGCGGGCACCGCCGCGACCGCCGCGGCCGGCGATCCGGCGATCAGGCAGGCCGTGGCGACGCTGACCGCGCCGAGCACGCCGATCGAGGCGTGGGCGCGATGCGGGATGAAAGAGCGCACGGTGACGGCTCCGCCGGTGCGCGGCGGCGCCACCAGCATCATCTTGGGCACCGATTTGGCGGCGACGTCGCCCAAGTTCATCAGCGGACCCGCCTGGAGCCGGATCGCCTCGATCCGCGCCTTGAGCGCGGTGGCGGCGTCGAGCGTGTCGCGATCCTCATAGCCGGTCGCGCCGACGTCGGTCGCGCGCATCACCACGCACGGCATGCCGTTGTCGATCAGCGTGGTCGCGACCCCGTCGATCACGTCGACCGGATTGCCGGTGGGCAGGAGGGCGCCGCAGCTCGATCCGGCGGTGTCGCGGAACTCGAGCGGGATCGGCGCGGCGCTGCCCGGCACGCCGTCGATCTTGGCCCCCCCGTCGTAGCGCACGCGTCCGCCCGGCGTCTGTACGGTCGCGACCGCGATCTGGCCGCTATTCTCCATGAACACGGTCACGCGCGTCTCGCCGTCGGCGGCGGCGACCAGCCCGCGCTCGAGCGCGAACGGGCCGATGCCGGCGAGGATGTTGCCGCAATTCTGCGCGTCGGTGACGATCGCCTGGTCGACGAACACTTGCAGGAAGAGATAGTCGACGTCGATCCCGTCGCGTTCCGACTTGGCGACGAGCGCGACTTTCGAGGTCAACGGATCGGCGCCGCCCATGCCATCGATCTGGCGCGGATCGGGCGAGCCCATCGCGCGGAGCAGGAACGCGTCGCGCGCGGCGATGTCGGCGGGCAGATCCGACTTGAGGAAGTAGCCGCCCTTGGACGTCCCGCCGCGCATCCACATGCAGGGGACGCCGTCAGACATATTTGAGCCCGAGCCGTTCGAGCTTGCCGCGCATGTCGTAGATGTCGAGCCCGAGCTCACCCGCGGCGAGCCGCCGGCGCTTCGCTTCCTCATTCGCCTCGCGCTCGCGCGCCGTGGCGAGCACGGCGGCGGCATCGGCCCGCTTGACCACGCACACGCCGTCGTCGTCGGCGACGATCACGTCGCCCGCCTCGATCGCGGCATCGGCGCAGACGATCGGCACGTTGACCGAGCCGAGCGTCGCCTTGATCGTGCCCTGCGCGAACACCGCCTTCGACCAGACCGGGAAACCCATCTGGGTGAGATCGCGCACGTCGCGCACGCCCGCGTCGATCACCAGCCCGCGGCAGCCGCGCGCTATCGCCGAGGTCGCCAGCAGGTCCCCGAAATAGCCGTCGAGGCACGGGCTGCTCGGCGCGAGCACGAGGATGTCGCCGGGCCGCAATTGCTCGATCGCGACGTGGAGCATCCAATTGTCGCCCGGAGGCGCCAGGATCGTCACCGCCGACCCCG
>CAXSHP010000227.1:0-4462 GCA_964236935.1 uncultured Sphingomonadaceae bacterium | reverse complement strand
GTGCTGACGTTCCAGACCTCGTCGAACCTCGCGGCCGCCTATGGCATCGCGGTGACCGGGGCGATGCTGATCGACACCTGTTTGCTGGCCGTCGTGCTGGTCAGCCTGTGGCAGTGGAACCGGATCGGCGCGGGCGTGCTGATCGCGGTGTTCGGCATGGTCGACCTGGCCTATTTCGCCGCCAATCTGACCAAGGTGCCCGACGGCGGCTGGTTCCCGCTGCTCGTCGGGTTCATCGCCTTCACCTTCCTCACCACCTGGGCGCGCGGGCGCCAGCTGATGATCAGCCGGCTGCAGGAAGTGGCGATGCCGATCCAGGTGTTCGTCAAGTCCGCGGTCAATTCGGCGACGCGCGTGGCCGGCACCGCGGTGTTCATGACCACCGCGCGCGACGGCGTGCCGCACGCGCTGCTGCACAATCTCAAGCACAACAAGGTCCTGCACGAGCGCGTGATCCTGCTGACCGTGCTGATCGAGGACGTGCCCTATGTCGACATGGTCAAGCGCGCCGAAGCGATGGATCTGGGGCAGGGCTTCTTCCGCGTCGTGGTGCGCTATGGCTTCATGGAAGAACCCGACGTGCCGGCCGCGCTCGCCGGGCTCGGCAGCTGCGGGCCGCAGTTTCGGATGATGGACACCAGCTTCTTCCTCGCGCGGCAGACGCTGCTCGCGTCGTCGCGGCCGGGCATGGCGATCTGGCGCGAGAAACTGTTCGGCTGGATGATGCGCAACGCGGAAAGCGCGATGGAATTCTTCCGCCTGCCGACCAACCGCGTCGTCGAGCTCGGCAGCCAGGTCGAGATCTGATGGAGGACGCGGCCGGCTGGATCGCGCCGATCGCCACCACGATCGCCGCGATGATGACCGCGAGCAACCTCGGCTCGCGCGTGACCGGCTGGGGCTTCGTCGTGTTCGTCATCGGATCGATCGCCTGGACAGTCGTCGCGATCGCCAGCGGGCAGGCCAATCTGCTGTGGACCAACGGCTTCCTCACCCTGGTCAACATCGTCGGCGTGTGGCGCTGGCTCGGGCGCCAGGCCAAGTTCGAGGACGGCGCCAAGGCGGCGGAGGAGCACAGCCGAGGTGTCCCCGCGCCGACCCTGTTCTCGCTCGGCGCGGCGCAGGCGGGGGTGGTCAGGGACGCCGCCGGCACGGCGATCGGCCGGGTGGTCGACGCGATGGCCGAATGCGCGACCGGGCGGATCAGCTATGTCATGGTCAGCGAAGGCGGCGCCGGGGGCGTCGGCGAGCGGCTCCACGCGGTGGCGTGGAGCAGGCTGGTGCCGCATGACGGCGGCTACCGCACCGATCTGACCGGCGCGGAGCTCGCCGCGCTGCCCGCAGCCGAGCCGACCCACTGGCCGGTGCGCCCGACGCAGGCATGAACGCTCAATCGATCTGCCCGACCCCGTCGCAGCTCAGATCGAACGCCGCGAGCGCCGATTCGAGATAGGCCGAGAGCATCGGCATATCGAGTAGCTGGTCGATCGGATCGTCGCCGCCGGCATCGGCCGCTTCCTCGATCGCTTCGTCCCACTCGGACACGTCGTAGGTGCCGCGCCCGACCCATGCCAACGCAAGCAGCTCGGCCAGCTGATCGTCGGCGAGATCATCCAGCAGCACGCGGATCTCGGCCTCGACCGCGGTGTTGGTCTCGTCCTCGAGGACGGCGAAGCGATCGTCGGCGTCGTCGGGCTCTTCCGCGCTGTCGTCGGTCTCGTTGGCCGGCACCTGCGCCTCGAGCTCGCGCCCGCGCACGATCAGCCGGCAGATCATGTCGAGTGGGGTAGCGAGGTCCATCTTCGGTCTCCGATCCTGTTCCTGCGCGAAACGTGAGGACGGGGGGCGGGGTTCCGGCGCTGCGGAGATTAGCCGGCGCGGCGATCGGTTGACCGCTCCCGATCGCCTGCCCTATAGGCCCGCCACGTCGCAGACGCCCCCGGGGCGGAGTAGCTCAGCTGGTTAGAGCAGCGGAATCATAATCCGCGTGTCGGGGGTTCAAGTCCCTCCTCCGCTACCACCCCGCGAATCGATCCAGAACCTCGCATTTTGGGGGTTTTCCGCCGAATTTCGGGTGTTGAGAGGTGACGAAATCCGGCATTCGAAGCGTTGGCAATGTAGTCAGAATTAGACAATCCTGGCCCCGTTTGGACGCCTCTTGTGCCATTATTTGTGTCATCGTTTCATCGGCCCGACGTGATCGAGGTCGTTATGGGAAAGGTTCAGAATTTCAATCCTTTGAGTATCGATACCCTTGCTTCGGGGAAGCGTTTGGACCCGCTCGTGCCCGGACTTTGTGTCATCGTAAACCGCAGCGGCAAGAAGATTTGGCATTTCCGGCGCAGGGTGGCGAAGTCCGGCACCATCGTGACGCTGAAGCTGGGGACGTTTCCGGCTTATACGATCCCTGTCGCCCGCGAATGGGCGTCCAAGCTCAACGAAGCGATTGAACGAGGGGAGGACCCCCGCGTTCAGATGCGCCTCGAAAAAGCGCGTGATCGCTTCACGGTCGATAAGGCGCATGCCCTTTATCTCGACGCGATGAAGCGCGGCGATCGAAAGACGCTGAAGCCGCGCACACTGTCCGACAAGGCCGTGATCTTTACCCGCGATATCGGTCCTCGGCTGGGTGCGAAGCTGCTTGCCGAGTTGACTGAAAACGATTGCTGGGATGCCGTTTACGACAAGGCCAAGGATTCAAAGGATCGTGCCAACAAGATGGCGGGAGAGCTAAGCTGCTTTCTGCGCTGGTGCTCTGGCCGTGAGGGCTGGATGGCGGGAATCGAGCTTCGTGCACATCCCGCTCCATCGCTCAATTCGAATTGGTTCTCGACCGGTCCGAAGGCCAACACCCGCTTTCTGTCCGACGAAGAGATCGGCTGGCTATTCCAGGCCCTTATCAATGAGCCTCCCATCTATCGCCGGGGATTCACCCTCCTTTTGCTCACCGCTGCGCGCCGCAATGAGCTGTTCGGTGCGCCGGTGTCAGAGTTCAATGATGGAATCTGGACGCTTCCAGCCGAGCGTTCCAAAAACGGCGAAGTGAACGTCATCGCTCTCGGCCCTTGGGCTCGGCGGCTCGCGCAGACCAATCATGCTTGGCTCTTCCCATCGCCTCGGATCGAAGGCCCTCAGTTGTTTGGCTGGTTCAAGGCTCGAGACAGGATTCATCGCCGGATGGAAGCGCTGGCATCGACGCACATTCCATCATGGCACTTCCACGATCTGCGCCGGACGTTTCGGTCGAACGCGCGGCGGCTTGGAATCGATCGCGACATCGCGGAGCTGATGCTCAATCATAAGCGAAAAGGTATCGAGGGAGTGTACAACAGAAACCAGGAACTGGAGCTGCGGGCTGCGGGCTTCGCTATGTGGGAGGCCTTCCTGCTGGAACTAGCCCATGGGGTGGGTGCTTCGGATCTTTTGAACGCACCTGCTCTCGGGGCCGATTCGTCATCTACACCCAGCCGTATCGACCAAAATGGACCGATTTCTTGTGGATATTGGTAGCGTCGACAAGGTTCATGATTCCGCTCGACGGATTGAGTTGACAGAAGAAAGAGCGACTGAGCATCTGGCTCAGTGCGGCAATAACACTAGATATTTTGTTGGGGGCAGGATGCGTTTCGGGTGGGCGATAGCGTGCATATCGTTGCTGGCTACGACGGCATTCACCGAGCCCTTGCCAGCTCAGGTAGCCGGAGCGACAGGGCAGGGGATTCAGATCATCACCGGGACCTTCGGGTCGTTGGACCATGACCGCAAGCTCGACATAGCCGCGAGAACGCAAGCGCTCTGTGGAACGGGTGCCACCTCCTGCAACGTCTTCTGCTCGGAAACGAGCTATGGACGATATGCGCTGGGCCGTACGCCGATCTGTCGGGTCACCTATAGGTGTGGCGCAGAAATCGTGCGTTCGGTTGAAGCCGCGCGTGAGGAGCCGATCCTGATGCGCTGCCCAGATTCGTCGCCGCCTGTCGCGCCGCTGTCCGACGGAAGGTAGCAAATGACGGCGGGGGTAGGGGGTGCGCGTCACCGGCTTCGGGGCATGCTATCCGTGGCGATGGTCGGGATGTTCTTTGGGCTTATGGCGGCCGGGGAAATTGGCCGTGCATCGGCTGCCATCGATCTCCCGTCCATTTTCGGCCCATCGCAATTCATCGAGCGACGTTACGCCCTAGGTGAATGGCAGCTGGGTATTTCTGGCGGCAAATTCTCCGGCGATGTCTTCTGCCACCTGCGGTCGAGGGACAGGAAGATCGTTTATGTAGCCGACGCGCTCGGGTTCCGCTTCGGAAAGCATCTGAACGTCGTGGACGCCCGGGTGAAGATCGACGGCGGCGAGCCTTACCGCTGGCGCGACGATCTTCCCGAACTGGCGCGCCTAGGCGTGGCGATCGACGGCAGTAATCTCGATGCACCAACCGACGGCATCGTGTGGATTCCAGCCGCGAGCGTTTTC
>CAXSHP010000226.1:0-4500 GCA_964236935.1 uncultured Sphingomonadaceae bacterium | reverse complement strand
CGACAAGATCGTCCGGGCGACGCGCGGCGCGAGCGATCTCACTTTGTGCGTGCGGCTGCGCGTCTCGTCCGATCACGCCAAGCTCAGCCTCGCCGCGAAGTTCGGCTGCGAGCCGCTCGACGTGCCGTCGCTGCTGATGGCTGCGCGCCAGGCGTCCGATGCGCTCGGCGTGTGCTTCCACGTCGGCAGTCAGGCGATGAGCCCGCAGGCCTATTCGCAGGCGATGGAGCGGGTGCGTGCGGCGATCGTCGCGGCGGGCGTGACGGTCGACGTGGTCGATGTCGGCGGGGGCTTCCCGTCGCATTATCCCGGCATGGAGCCGCCGCCGCTCGAGAGCTATTTCCGCACGATCCACGAGGCGTTCGAGAGCCTGCCGGTGAGCTATTCGTCCGAGCTGTGGTGCGAGCCCGGCCGCGCCCTGTGCGCCGAGTATGCGAGCCTGCTGGTGCGCGTCGAGAAGCGCCGCGGCGACGAGCTGTACATCAACGACGGCGCCTACGGCGCGCTGTTCGATGCCGCGCATATCGGCTGGCGGTTTCCGGTCGCCTTGGTTCGCGCCGAGCCATCGGACGCCAAGGAGGTTCCGTTCAGCTTCTACGGTCCGACGTGCGACGACATGGATTATATGGTCGGGCCGTTCATGCTTCCTGCCGATACCCAGGCCGGCGATTACGTCGAGATCGGCATGCTCGGCGCTTATGGCTGCGCGATGCGGACCAAGTTCAACGGGTTCGGCTCGGAAGAGACGGCCGTCGTCGGCGACGAGCCGATGGCGAGCCTCTATACCGAACTGGCGCCGATCCGCGTGACCGGACGCGTCATCAAGCTGTAATAGATTTCGTCATTCCGACGAAAGTCGGAATCCATGGATCCGGAACCTCGCGATTGCGAGCGTACGCTGTCCATGGATCCCGGCTTTCGCCGGGATGACGGCATTTTCGAGGACCGATATGACCGACACCCACCTCAACGACACGCGCAAGGCCGAGCTCCTCTCGACCGTGGTCGAGCATGTCGACATCACCAGCTTCGACGCGCGGCCGATCGTCGACGCGATGAAGAAGATGAGCTTCACCAGCCGCGATCTCGGCCGCGCGACCGAGATCTACAACCAGATGCTGGCGGACAAGGACTGCACGATCTTCCTCGTCATCGCCGGCTCGACCTCGGCCGGCGGCTGCATGGACGCCTATGCCGAGCTGCTGCGTTCGAACATGATCGACGGCATCGTCGCCACCGGCGCGTCGATCGTCGACATGGATTTCTTCGAGGGCCTCGGCCACAAACATTATCAGGCGCTCGAGGTGCCCGACGACGACACGTTGCGTTCGCTGCTGATCGACCGCATCTACGACACCTATATCGACGAGGAGGAGCTCCAGCACGTCGATCACACGATCTTCGAAATCGCCGAGACGCTGGCGCCCAAGGCCTACAGCTCGCGCGCGTTCATCCGCGAGATGGGCCGCTACCTCGCCGAGCATGGCAAGAAGGACAACAGCCTGGTCAAGCTCGCGTACGAGCATGACGTGCCGATCTTCTGCCCGGCGTTCACCGATTCGAGCGCCGGCTTCGGGCTGGTCAAGCACCAGGTCGACGCGATGAAGGCGGGCAAGCCCTATCTCACGATCGATTCGATCGCCGATTTCCGTGAGCTCACTCAGATCAAGGTCCAGGCGGGCACCACCGGCCTGCTGATGATCGGCGGCGGCGTGCCCAAGAACTTCATCCAGGACACCGTCGTCTGCGCCGAGATCCTCGGCCATGACGATGTCGAGGTGCATAAATATGCGGTGCAGATCACCGTTGCCGATGTCCGCGACGGCGCCTGCTCCTCTTCCACGCTCCAGGAGGCGGCGAGCTGGGGCAAGGTCAACACCGGGATCGAGCAGATGGTGTTCGCCGAGGCCGGCTCGGTGATTCCCCTGCTCGCGTCGGACGCCTATCATCGCGGCCACTGGCGCGACCGCCCGCAGCGGCGCTGGGGCGCGATCTTCGACTAACGCCTGATGACTTTAGCTTGCCTCGCTTGTTCCCCCGCGAAGGCGGGGGTCCAGAACAGACCAGGACTGTTTTTGTCGGGGGCTGGACCCCCGCCTTCGCAGGGAACGCTTCAAGCAAGTGTCATCCCACTCTAACGCTCGAACGCGCCGACCAGCTCGACGTGGGTCGACCAGCGGAACTGGCCGATGGGGCTGATCGAGCGCAACCGATAGCCCCCGTCGACCAGCAGCCGCGCATCGCGCGCGAAGGTCGCGGGATTGCACGCGGCGAAGGCGATGCGCGGCACCTGCGACCGGGCCAGTGCCGCCGCCTGCTCCTTCGCGCCCGCGCGCGGCGGATCGAGCACCACCGCGTCGAAGCGCGCGAGTTCGGCGGCGGTGAGCGGGCGGCGGAACAGGTCGCGATGCTCGGTCGTGATCGGCCGCTGCGCACCGTCGGCGGCGACCTTGAGCGCGAGCAGGGCATCGCGGGCACCTTCGACCGCGTGGACTCGCGCGGACAGCGCCAAGGGCAGCGCGAAGGTGCCGAGCCCGGCGAACAGATCGGCGACGGTCCCGGCTCCTCCCACCGCCTCCGCCACGGCCGCGACGAGCGCCGCTTCGCCGTCGGGCGTCGCCTGGAGAAAGGCGCCCTGCGGCAGCGGCACCGCCACGCCGCCGAGCGTGATCGTGACCGGGCGCGGCTCCCAGCGCGGCTCGGGGCCATAGCCTTCGTCGAGCGACAGGCGGGCGAGGCCGTGGCGCTCGGCGAAGGCGGTCAGCGCTTCGGTCGCGGTCAGCCCGTCGACCTCGACCTTATCGAGCAGCAGGTCGATCCCCTGGTCGGCCAGCGTCATCTGGACGGTTGCCGCCCGGCGATCGGGAACCAATCCGGCGAGCAGCCCGCGCAGCGGCTGGACCAGCGCGAACAGCCGCGCATCGAGCACATGGCATTCGCGCAGGTCGACGATGCGATGGCTCGCCCCCGCGTTGAAACCGAGCAGCAGCTGCCGGCCGCGCCGCTCGGCGCTGAGGCTCGCGCGCCGACGTGCGCGCGGCGGCGAGAGATGGGGCAGTGCGATCTCGGGCACCGCGACGCCCTGCGCCGTCAGCGCCCCCGCGATCCGCTCGACGATGAACGCGGCATAGGTGGCATCGTCGACATGCTGGAGCTGGCAGCCGCCGCATTCGGGGAAATGGCGGCACGGCGGCGCGGCATGATGCGGGCCGGGCACGAGCAGGCCGTCGCGCCCGATCGTGTCGCCGGGCGCGGCGAGCGGCACCGCGCGTCCCGTCGCCGTCATGCCGTCGCCGCGCGCGGCGATCCGCACGATCTCCTCGCCGTCGCTCACGCGCAGGCGGCGAGCGCCGCGGCCAGATGAGCGACGAGATCGTCGGCGATCAGCCCCGGTCCGGCGCGGCGCGCGGCCTCCGCATGGAGCCATAGCGCCGCCTGCGCCGCTTCGAACGGGGCGAGCCCCCGCGCGATCATCGCCCCGGCGATCCCGGCGAGGACATCCCCCGTCCCGGCGCTCGCCAGCCAAGCGGGTGCGGGCGGCGCGATCGCGGCACGGCCATCGGGATGCGCGACGACGCTGTCGGCGCCTTTGAGCAGGACGATTGCCTGGGCCGATCGGGCCGCCGCGCGCGCGCGATCGAGCTTGCTTCCCGGCAGAGCGCCGAACAGGCGGGCGAACTCGCCTTCGTGCGGCGTCAGGAGCGGGAATTGGCGCAGCGCGGTCAGGCGCGCGCGGCCCTTGTCCGCCAACAGAGCCAAGGCATCGGCATCGAGGACCAGCGGCCGGCCCGAGCCGAGCGCGACCGCGAGCTTCGAGCGCGCCTCGGCGTCGCGGCCGAGGCCAGGCCCGACGACCAGCGCGCCGATGCGCTCGTCCCCCAGCATCTCCGTGAACGCCTTGCCGTTACGGGGAGCGCGGCGGACCAGCGCGAAGGCGCCGCCCTCCCCCTCCCCCGCGAGCAGCACATATCCCGCTCCGGCACGTTGCGCCGCACCCGCCGCCAGCATCGCCGCGCCGCGCATCGGCCCGCCGACGACCGCGACATAGCCGCGGGTATATTTGTGGTCCGTCGCGGTCGGCGGCGGGAGCTGCGGACGGGCGACCTCCCACGTCGCCGAAAACGCATCCAGCCCGATGTCGGCGATCTGGATTTCGCCGCACCGCCCGGCGGCCGGTTCGAGCCGGTGCGCCGGCTTGAGTGCACCGAGCGCGACGGTGAGCCGGAACTGCGGCACCTCGCCGAGCAGCGCGCCATCGTCGGTCGCCACGCCGCTGGGCAGGTCGACCGCGAGCGAGAATGCCGCTTGGCCGACGAGGCGGGCCAGCGCGTCGGCGATCGCTCGATCGAGCGGCCGGGCGAGGCCGGTGCCGAACAAAGCATCGACCAGCACCGGCGCGGGCTCCGCCGCGGACAGCGATTCGACCGGCCCGGACCAGCCGGCGCGCGCGGCGATCGCCGCCTCGCTCCGCGCTTCGCCCGTCGCGGCGATGCGGACGTC
>CAXSHP010000225.1:1787-4540 GCA_964236935.1 uncultured Sphingomonadaceae bacterium | reverse complement strand
TCCGGCTGAGCGACCCGTCGCGCGTGTCGCGCAGCGCCAGCCCGACCAGCCCGGCGGGTTCGCCACCGCCGACGAACTCGGCGACTTCCTTGTTCCACAGCACCTTGACCCCATGATGCGCGAACAGCCGCTGCTGGAGGATCTTCTCGGCGCGCAGCGTGTCGCGGCGATGGATCAGGGTGACGTCGTGGCTGTGGTTGGTCAGGTAGAGCGCTTCCTCGACCGCGGTGTTGCCCCCGCCGATCACCGCGACTTTCTTGCCGCGAAAGAAGAAGCCGTCGCACGTCGCGCAGGCCGAGACGCCGGCGTTGCGCAGCCGCTGCTCGCTGTCGAGCCCGAGCCAGCGCGCCTGCGCGCCGGTGGCGATCACCAGCGTGTCGCACAGATAGATCGCGCCGCCGTCGCCGGTCAGGCGGAACGGCCGCTGCGACAGATCGACCGACACGATCGTGTCCCACACCATCCGCGCGCCGACATGTTCGGCCTGCGCCTGCATCTGCTCCATCAGCCAGGGTCCCTGGATGACGTCGCGGAAGCCGGGATAATTCTCGACGTCGGTGGTGATGGTCAGCTGGCCGCCCGGCTGGAGACCCTGGACCACGATCGGCGCCATGCCCGCGCGTGCCGCATAGATCGCCGCCGACAGCCCCGCCGGACCGGAGCCGAGGATCAGCATGCGGGTGGAATGGGTCGCGGTCATGCGGGGGCCTTTGCCTGGTTGAGCCATGCAGATAGGATGCCGCCCCGGCGTCGCGCAACCGCCCGCCGCCGCCACAATCTTTTGCGGACGACGAATGAAACATATCGCGTTCGGCCGGCATGACGATTGGACGCGGTGGATCGGTGCCTGCATCGATCGAACGCGCTATCGGGCGTCGGCCGGGCCGCTCGACACCCTCGACCCGCATGAATTCGATGCCATCGTGCCGCTGAGGATCGATCATTATCGCGAACTCGAACGGCATGCCCCATGGCGCGGCGCGAGGTTCATCGCCCCCGATCTCGCGGTGGCCGATCTTTGCGACGACAAGCCGGCGGTGGCGGCGCGCCTGATCGAGCGTGGCTTCGCGCGGCACGTCCCCGAAATCTACCTCGATTCCCCGATCTACCCCTATATCCGCAAGCGGTGCCGCGGCGAATTCGGCGTCGGGAGCCAAATGGTGGCGAGCTTGTCGGACGCGCCGGATACGACCCACGATGATGCGGGATGGTTCAACCAGGCGGCCGTCGCGGGACAGCTCGAGCGGGCGCTGCACATCCTCCGGATCGACGGGAGAACCCACTATTTCCAGGGATTCGAATATGACATGAACGGCCCGTTCGAGATTCGCGGCGTCCACGGCAAACCGAAGGCGATGCGCCGTCATGACGGCTCGACGGCGCTGGCGTTGTTCGAACCGATGCTTGATGCGCTCGGTTTCGCGGGAACCTGCTGCATCGATTACAAGATGCGCGATGAGACGCCGATGGTCCTGGAAATCAATCCGCGATTCGGCGGATCGCTGATCAACGACATCGATCGATATCTCGATGCCTATATCGCAGCGCTGTCGCGATGATGCGGTGCAAGATCATGCGATATGTCTCTTTGATATGAGTTTTGTTGACAGATGGGGCTGGCCTGCTAGCGCGCGCAGCATGCCGCACCACCTCGGCCGATCCACGCTCCCCCTGCTGCTTGGCCTTGGCGTTCTTCCCCTTGCCGGTTGCGCCAAGCCGGACAAGCCGCCGCCGCCGACGCCCGAAGTCGGCGTGGTCGTGCTCCGCACCCAGACGGTGCCGCTGACGACCGAGCTCGCCGGGCGCACCGCCGCATTCGAATCGGCCGAAGTCCGCCCGCAGGTCAACGGGATCGTCAGATCGCGGCTGTTCACCGAGGGCGCGCTCGTCCGCGCCGGCCAGCCGCTCTACCGGATCGATCCGTCGCTCTATCAGGCGGCGGCGGATCAGGCGCGCGCGAATCTCGCCAGCGCGCAGGCGACGCAGACCTCGGCGCAGACGCTGGTCGGACGCTATCGGCCGCTGGTGGGGATCGAGGCGATCAGCAAGCAGGAATATACCAACGCGGTCGCCGCCGCCGCGCAGGCCGGCGCCGGCGTCGCGCAGAATCGCGCGGCGCTGCGCACGGCCTCGATCAACCTCGGCTATACCCGCGTGACCGCACCGATCAGCGGGCGGATCGGGCGATCGACGGTGACCGCCGGGGCGCTGGTCACCGCGAGCCAAACCGATCCGCTGGCGGTGATCCAGCGGCTCGATCCGATCTATGTCGACATCCAGCAGTCGGTCGCCGATCTACTCGCGCTGCGACGCGCGATGGCGTCGGGGGGAGTGACGCCGGCGAGCGCGGAGGTCCGCCTGACGCTCGACGACGGCAGCGTCTATCCGCGCCGCGGGCGGATCGAATTCGCCGAGGTGACGGTCGAGCCGGAAACCGGATCGGTCACGTTGCGGGCGCGCGTTCCCAATCCCGACGGGCTGCTGCTGCCGGGGATGTACGTCCGCGCGACGATCGTCGAGGGGCAGCGGACGAACGCGGTGCTCGCCCCCCTGGCGGGGGTGGCGCGTTCGCCGAAAGGCGATGCCACCGCGCTGGTGGTCGGTCCGAACGGCAAGGCGGCGCTTCGCACGCTCCAGCTCGGCGAGACCGTCGGCAACAACTGGCTGGTGCTGCGCGGGCTCGCGGCGGGGGATCGCCTGATCGTCGAGGGAGTATCGAAGGTAACTCCTGGCCAGCAGGTCAAGCCGGTGCC
>CAXSHP010000225.1:0-1777 GCA_964236935.1 uncultured Sphingomonadaceae bacterium | reverse complement strand
GGTCCACCGCGCGGGCCGAACGGATGATCTCGCGCTTCTTCGTCGGTCGGCCGATCTTCGCGTGGGTCATCGCGATCGTCGTCATGCTCGGCGGCTTGTTCGGCATCCTGACGCTGCCGATCGCGCAATATCCGAACATCGCCCCCCCGACGGTCGTGATCCGCGCGAACTATCCCGGCGCTTCGGCCGATACCGTCGAGACCAGCGTCACCCAGGTGATCGAGCAGCAGCTTACCAATCTCAACGGCCTGCTCTATTTCAGCGCGAACTCGACCGCCGCCGGCGCCGTGACGATCACTGTCACGTTCGAGAAGGGCACCAATCCCGACATCGCCCAGGTCCAGGTCCAGAACAAGGTCCAGCAGGCGCTGCCGCGGCTGCCGCAGCAGGTCCAGCAACTGGGCGTGACCGTCACCAAGTCGAATGCGGATCTGTTGGTGATCGTCGCAGTCTATGACGAGACCGATCGCGCCACCATGTCCGACATCGCCGATTTCCTGGTCAGCCGCCTGCAGGAGCCGCTCGGCCGGCTGAAGGGGGTCGGCGATACCAACGTCTTCGGCGCGCAATATGCGATGCGGATCTGGCTCGATCCGTTCCGCATGGCCGGGGTCGAAGTGATGCCGGCGGACGTGATCGCCGCGATCCAGGCGCAGAACACGCAGGTCGCCGCGGGGCAGATCGGGGCGTTGCCGTCGCCCCCCGGCCAGGAACTGAACGCGACCGTCACGGCACGATCGCGGTTGCAGACGCCCGAGCAGTTCCGCGCGATCATCGTCAAGACCCGCACCGATGGCTCGCAGGTGCGGCTGGCCGATGTCGCGCGGGTCGAGCTCGGCAGCGAGAATTACACCAGCCTCGCGCGCTTCAACCGGCATCCGGCGGCCGGCCTGTCGTTCCAGCTCGCGCCCGGCGCGGACGCGCTGGCCACGGCCGAGCTGATCAAGTCGACGGTCGAGCGGCAGGCGAGCAGTTTCCCGCCGGGCTACCGGATCTCCTATCCGCGTGACAGCACCGCGTTCATCAAACTGTCGGTGACCGAGGTCGTCCAAAGCCTGCTCATCGCGATCGTCCTGGTCGTGCTGGTGATGTTCGTCTTCCTGCAGAACTGGCGGGCGACGATCATCCCCGCGATCGCCGTCCCGGTGGTGCTGCTCGGCACGTTCGGCGTGCTTGCCGCCGCCGGCTTCTCGATCAATACGCTGACCCTGTTCGCGCTGGTGCTGTCGATCGGCCTGCTGGTCGACGACGCCATCGTCGTGGTCGAGAATGTCGAGCGGCTGATGGACGAGGAACAGCTCGATCCGCGCGAGGCGACGCTCAAGTCGATGGAGGAGATCACTTCCGCGCTGGTCGGCATTGCGCTGGTGCTGACCGCGGTGTTCCTGCCGATGGCCTTCTTCGGCGGATCGACCGGGGTGATCTATCGCCAGTTCTCGATCACCATCGTCTCGTCGATGGTGCTGTCGGTGCTGGTCGCGCTGATCCTCACGCCGGCGTTGACCTCCACCTTGCTCAGACGGCCCGAGCGCGACCATCAGCCGCATCCCGGCCCGCTCGGGCGCTTCTTCGCTCGCTTCAATGAAGGTTTGCGACGCGGCCGCGACTGGTACAGCGGCCAGGTCGCGTCAAGCTTCGACCATCGCAAGCGCTATCTGCTCGGCTATCTCGTGATCGGCGCGCTGCTCGTGCTCGCCTTCCTCCGCTTGCCGACCGGCTTCCTTCCGAACGAGGATCAGGGCGGCGCGCTGTTCCAATACACGTTGCCGCCCGGCGC
>CAXSHP010000224.1:0-4544 GCA_964236935.1 uncultured Sphingomonadaceae bacterium | reverse complement strand
TTCGACGCCGGGCGCGTCGGCGTCGGTTCGACGCCGGGGATCGGCGACCTGCGCTACGGCGCCGGGATCGGCGGGCGCTATTACACCAATTTCGGGCCGATGCGGGTCGACGTCGCCACGCCCATCGGGCGCCGGAAAGGCGAATCGAAGGTCGCCCTCTACATTTCGATCGGTCAGGCGTTCTGATGGCCGAGGACGACATCCCCACGGCGCGCCGTTCGGGCATCGCGCGCATCGCGAGATGGATCGCGATCGCGGCGGCGGGCCTGCTGCTGCTGGCGGCCGCAATCGGCTTCGGCATCAACACCGGGCCGGGGCATGTCATTCTCGCCCGACAGCTGGCGGCCTACGAGACCGCATCGGGCATCACCATCCACGTCCGCAGGATCGAGGGATCGATCTACGGGCGGATGACCTTGGTCGGGTTCGAGGTGCATGATTCAAATGGCGCGTTCCTGACCTCGCCGGCGTTGACCGTCGACTGGCGCCCCTTGGCCTACACGCGCGGCAAGATCGACGTGCGCGAGCTCGCCTCGGCGCAGGTCCGCCTGCTGCGCCTGCCCGCGCTGAAGCCGACGCCGACCGATCCCGATGCCCCGATCCTCCCCGACATCGACCTCGCCGTCGGCAAGCTCGCGATCGCGCAGTTCGTCATCGAGAAGCCGGTTACCGGCAAGCGTCACGTCGTCGGCCTCGCCGGGACCGCCGATATCGCCGACCGCCGCGCGCGGGTCGGCCTCGATGCCGCCGCGATCGCCGGCCCCGGCCTCGCCGGCGGCGACCGGCTGGCGCTCAAGCTGGATGCGACGCCAGATGCCAACCGCCTGCTGATCGACGCCAAGCTGGTCGCGCCCGCCGGCGGGCTGGTCGACAGCTATGCGGGCTTCGGCAAGCCGTTGACCATGACCGTCTTTGGCCGCGGCGACTGGGCAAGCTGGACCGGCCGGGCCGACGCTCTCCTCGCCGGGCAGCCTCTGGCGAAGCTCGCCGTGACGGCGCGCGACGGCGCTTTCGCGGTCAAGGGGCCGCTACGCCCGGGGTTGTTCCTGGGCGGGCCGGCGGCACGGATGACCGAACCGGCGATCGACCTCGACCTTGCCGCCGCGCTCAGCCGGCGCAAGGTCGATCTGCGCGTCGCCGCGCGCTCCAACGCGTTCTCCGCGCAGGCGCAGGGCGTGTTCGACCTCGCCGAGAGCCGCCTCGGCAATGTTCGCATCGACGCGGCCCTGCTGACCCCGGGCGCGATCGCGCCCAATCTCAGCGGGCGCGACGTGCGCCTGGCGGCGGTGCTCGACGGACCGATGGCGACACCGACGATCGACTATCGCGCCACCGCGACGAGGATCGCGTTCGGCGCGATGGGCGTCGACGGGCTGATTGCCGCCGGCCGGGCGACGATCGATGCGGACCGCATCCTCGTGCCGCTCCACGCCACCGCGCGGCGGGTGAGCGGGCTCAACGCAGCCACCGGCGGGCTGCTGACCAACCTCGCGATCGACGGCGACCTCGCTTATGCCAAGGGCCGGCTGCTGTCGGACAACCTCAAGCTGCGCTCCGACCGGATCGATGCGACGGCGATCGTCCTCGCCGACCCCGCCAAGGGCACCTACACCGGCGCGCTGAAGGGCCGGATCAACGACTATCAGGTCGACGGCCTGGGACGGATCAACCTCGCCACCGACGCCAAGCTGGTCACCGGTCCGAAGGGCGGGTTCGGCATCACCGGCTGGGTGCGCGCCAACACCCGCCGCCTCGACAACGCGTCCGTGCGCGACTTCCTCGGCGGCAATGCGCTGGTCACCGCCAACGTCGGGTTCGACGAGGACGGCGTCGCCAGCGTCCGCAACCTGCGCGTCTCCGCGCCGCGCTTCCGCCTCGCCGACGGCAGTGGCAGCTATCGGACAAGCGACGGGCGCATTGCCTTCCAGGCACGCGCGCAATCCGCACAATACGGGCCGCTGACGGTGACCGCGAGCGGCACCGCCGCGCGTCCGCTGGTCAAGTTGGGCGCGGCGCATCCGAACGTCGGCGTCCAGCTCGACAATGTCGAGGCGATGCTCGAGGGAATTGCGCAGGGCTATCGCGTCCAGGCGAGGGGCGGCTCGCCCTATGGCCCGTTCGCCGCCGATCTCGTCGTCCGCGCCGGCCGAGGGCCGCTCGCGCTCGACATTCGCACCGCGCGTTTCGCCGGCGTCGATTTCGGCGGCAGCATCGTCCAGACCGCGACAGGTCCGTTCTCGGGAGCCCTTGCGGTCGCGGGCTCGGGGTTCCGCGGCAATGTCCGCTTGGCCGCCGCGGGCAAGTATCAGCGCGCGGATGTGGACCTCCGCGCCAGCGCCGCTCGTATTCCCGGCGCGATGCCGATCACCATCGGTCGAGGGTTGATCCGCGGCAGCGCCATCCTCTACCCCGCTGGCCCTGCGATAGACGGTGACGCGGTGCTTGGAGACGTGCGTCAAGGCGCCTTCCTGCTCACCCGCGCTCAGGCGAGAATCCGCTACCGGGACGGCAGAGGCACCGTCGCGCTGACCGCGGGCGGGCGCAGCGGCGCGCCGTTCGACGTGGCGATGCAGGCGGCGCTCGCGTCCGACCGGGTCGTGGCCAACGCCAGGGGAACGGTGAACGGCATCGCTTTCCGCCTCGCCGCCCCGGCGGTCGCGACGAAGCAGACCGGCGAATGGCGGCTGGCGCCCGCCGAGATCGTCCTCCCGCAGGGCCAGATCGCGCTCTCCGGCCGCTACGGCGGGACCACGCAGGCGCACGCCGTGGTCCGCAACCTCGACCTCGCCATTGTTCAGGCCGCCGTTCCGGGCCTCGGGCTCGGCGGCAAGGCCTCGGGCACGGTCGACTTTGCCTTGCCTGCCGGCAACGGCAGGCCGAGGCTGACCGCGCGGCTCGACATCGCGCGGTTCACCCGCACGGCCGCGTATGTCGTGTCGCAGCCGGTCGACATCGCCACGCTGGCGACCTTGTCCGATAGCGGCGGCGAGCTGCGCGCGCTGATCCGGCGCGGCGGGGGCGTCGTCGGGCGGATGCAGGCGCGGCTCGCTCCGATTCCCGCGGGCGGCGCAGGCTGGACCGCGCGGCTGCTCGCTGCGCCGCTGTCGGGCGGCATTCGCTACGACGGCCCGGCCGAGGTGCTGTGGACCCTGACCGGGATCGCGGGGCAGCAGCTGAGCGGCCCCGTCGCGGTCGCCGCCGATTTTGGCGGGCGCCTCGACCAGCCGACGCTGACGGGCGTGGTCCGCGCGAACGCCCTGCGCTACGAGAACGACATCTACGGCACCGTCATCTCGCGCATCGCCATCAACGGGCGGTTTAGCCAGTCCGACCTAAGAATCGTAAGCTTTAGCGGCCGGGCGGGCGACGGCACGATCAGCGGTCGCGGCGCGGTCGGCTTCGCCGCCGCCAGCGGCTTTCCGATCGATGTCGCGGTCACGCTCGACAAGGCAAGGCTCGCGCGCAGCGACGCGCTCGGCGCGACCGTGTCGGGCACTCTCGCGATCACCAACAGCAAGGCGGGCGGCGCGCTGATCAAGGGCGATCTGCGCCTTCCCGAGGCGCGCTACGAGATCATCCGCCAGGGCGCCGCGGAAGTCCCCGAGTTGACCGGCGTCCGCCGCAAGAACGCTGCGCCCCAGCCGTCCGGCGCCAGCGAGATCCCGAGCAAATGGAAGCTCGACATCCGCCTGCGCGCCGACAACCGCATCTTCGTCAGCGGCATGGGGCTCGAGGCCGAATGGCAGACCGACATGCGCATCGGCGGCACGGCGAGCAATCCCGTGGTCGTCGGCAAGCTCGAGATCGTCCGCGGCACCTATTCGTTCGCCGGGCGGCGCTTCGAGCTGGCCAGCGACGGCGCCATCACCTTCGACGGCGGTCCGCTGACCAACCCGGAGCTGTCGCTGTCCGCCTCGACCACGGTCAACGGCGTGTCGGCGATCATCAACATCGGCGGGCGCGCGCAGACTCCGCAGATCAGCTTCACCTCGACCCCCACGCTGCCCCAGGACGAGGTGCTCTCGCGCCTCTTGTTCGGTACCTCGGTGACCACGCTGTCGCCGACCCAGGCGATCCAGCTCGCCGCCGCGCTCAACTCGCTGCGCGGGTCGGGCGGGGGGCTCAATCCGCTCGGCAAGCTCCGCTCCGCGAGCGGCGTCGATCGCCTGCGGGTGCTTGGCGCCGACAAGACCGCCGGTCGCGGCACCGCGCTCGCCGCCGGAAAATATATCTCGAACAACATCTACGTCGAGGTCGTCACCGACGCGCGCGGTTTCACCGCCACCCAGCTGGAGATCTCGCTGTCGAAAGCGCTGAGCCTGCTTTCACAGGCCGGCTCGTTCGGGGGCTCCAGCGTCAACCTGCGCTACTCGAAGGACTACTAGAGCGGGATGACAGCGGCTTGCATCGTTCCCCCGCGAAGGCGGGGGTCCAGCCCAGACCAAGACTGTTTGTTAGGGGCTGGACCCCCGCCTTCGCGGGGGAACAAGGCGAGGCAAGCTGAAGTCATCAAACTTTCGTGCTTGCGTTGTTGCGGCTTCGAA
>CAXSHP010000223.1:0-4561 GCA_964236935.1 uncultured Sphingomonadaceae bacterium | reverse complement strand
GAGATCGACCAGCTTGAACTCGAGCTTGGCGGTCTTGCCGAGCAGCGCCTTGAGCGCCTCGGGGTTCTGCAGCCCCGGCACCTGCACGACGATGCGGTCGTTGCCTTGGCGGATGATCGTCGGCTCCTTGGTGCCGAGCTCGTCGATACGTCGGCGGACGACCTCGGTCGCCTGCGCCATCGCGCTGTCAACCGCGGCCTCGAGCCCCGATTGAGTCGGCGTCATCACGATCCGGCTGGTGTCGACCACCGCGACGTTCCAGTCACGCTGCCCGGTCATCCCCGCGCCCTGGGTCAGCCCGCGCACCTTGTCGACCGCAGCGTCGACCTGCGCCGGATCGCGCACCATGAAGCTCAGCCGGCCGTCGACCGCCGAGATGTCGCCGATCTCGATCTTCGGCGTCGCGCGGCGCATCTCGGTACGCACCGTCTCATCCATCAGCGCGATGCGCGACTTGGCGACGTCGGCGGTGTCGGCTTCGAGCAGCAGGTGGCTCCCGCCCGACAGATCGAGGCCGAGGTTGAAGCGCGGATGCGGAATATAGGACGGGATCTGCGCCGCGATGCGCTCGGGCAGCAGGCTCGGCACCGCAGCGAGGACGCCGAACGCCAGGAACAGGACGATCGACCAGATCTTCCAGCGGGGAAAGTCGAGCATCGGACGGTCAGTCGTTGGCGGGTCTGGCGGTGCCGGCCGGGCGGATATCGCTGAGCGTACTCTTCAGCGCCTTGACCTTGACGCCGGCCGCGATCTCGATCTCGACCTCGGTCTCGTCGACCCTGGTCGCCTTGCCGATCAGCCCGCCGCCGGTAATCACCGTATCGCCCTTCTTGACCGCATCGATCGTTGCGCGATGCTCCTTGGCGCGCTTCTGCTGCGGCCGGATCAGCATGACATAGAAGATCGCGAAGATGAACAGCAGCGGCGCGAACTGGAGCAAGGCCGCCGCGCCGCCCGAGGGGGCGCCGCCGGACTGGGCGAATGCGGGCGATGAGAACATGGGCTGGTCGCCTGAAAGCTGTCGGCCGAAGCGGCCGTGAGGAAGGGCGCGCGCCTATCACGTATCGGCGGCGGGGCGCAACGGGGGCCGCCGCCATCGTCGTCGAACAGGCGTTCGGGCTGAGCATGGGCGAACGGCGGGGATTCGACAGGCGCCCACCTTGCCTTCCCCCCGCCCCCGCCTTAAGGCCCCAGCCTTGGTCGGGGCGTGGCGCAGCCTGGTAGCGCATCAGACTGGGGGTCTGAGGGTCGCAGGTTCGAATCCTGTCGCCCCGACCAGCATTCCTCCCGTTCGCACGCTCGTGGCGGTCCAGGTCCTCGCGCTGTGGGCGCGACGCAGGTTCGACGCACTCCCGGAGCATCGGCGGAAGCGAGCTGCGCGCGCGTGCGAGCCGCAAATCACGGAAATTACGTTATCTTGGGCTGATACTCCCATCGTCGAACGGTGACGGGTTAGCAGCAAGTTAACCATTTTGGCGCATTGCGCAGGCAGGTTATTGCGGGTGCGTCGATGCCAACTGCCGGATTGCTGAACACGCTCAGGCAGTACATGCGGGACAACCGTGTCGCGGCGCGGGGCGCTGAAATGATGGACCGTCTCTCGGACAAGGTCGGTCGCTCGTCGCTCAATCGTGCAGCGACGCTGGCGTTCGGCCTGCAGGCGGCGCTGCTGCTGCTGCTCGGGCTGGGTTCGATCGGCACCGTCTGGAGCGCGCTCGGCGACGTTGCCGATCTCAACGGCGTGGTGCGCCAGCAGGGCGAGTTGCGTGCCGCGCGGATCGCCGTGCTCGAGGCCAACAGTCACATCAAGGCCTTCGCCCTCGTGCGCGACGATCAAAGCGAGCAAAGAGCGCGTCAGGCGATCGCGGCCGCCGGCGAAACGATCAATGTCGCGATGAACGACGCGCTGACCGACCGCCACCGCGCCGCGCTGGCGTCGGCAGCAAAGCAGGCCGACATTGCTGCGCAACGCTTCGATCGGATCGCGAACGACCAGCGGACGATCCACCAGGTCGTCGCCGGGCGGATCCATGTCGATGGCCCGGCCATCCAGAGCGAACTCGATCGGCTCGCGAGCAACGCCACCGCGTCGGGCGAAACCGCCGCCGCGGACAAGGCGCGCAAGGCCGGGGGAGAATATTCGACGACCCGCCTGGCGATGGAGCGCTTCCTCGCCGATTCCTCGAAAGCGAATATCGATGCCGCGGCCGCCCAGTCGCTCGGACTCGAGAATCAGCTCAACGACCTCTACCAGGCGACGAGCAACCGCGCCTTGCTCGCCGAAGCGGACGGGACGATCGCGAAGCTGATCGCCTATGACAAGGCCTTCGACGCACTCGTCCAGATCACGGTAAGACGCGACCGGCAGCTCGAGATCCTGCTCGGCCGGGATTATGCCGCGATGAACGGCGCGGTCGAGCTGGTCGGATCGCAGATCGATGCCGTGCAGGGCGGCGCCGCGCGCGATGCGCGGACGAAGCTGGGCTGGCTGCTGTTCATGTCGCTGATCATCAGCAGTGCGGGGATCGCCTTCCTGTGGATCGCGAGCATCATCTTCAAACGCGCGGTCACCGAGCCGATCACGCGCATCAGCGATCATATGCGCCTGCTGGCCGACGGCGCGCTCGATCGCCGGACGGAATTCGTCGAGCGCCATGACGAGATCGGCGAGATGGCCCGCTCGCTCGAGATCTTCCGCATCAACGCGATCGAGGTGACGCGCCTGCAAGGGGAAGAAGCCAAGCGGCTGACGGCGCAGGCCGAGACCGAGCGCCGGGCATCGGATCAACGCCGGATCGCGCGCGATCAAGCCGAGCAGGCCAAGCACAAGATGCTGAGCGAGCTCGCCAGCCGGTTCGAGAACCAGGTGGCCACCGCGATGAGCGCGGTGGCCGAAGCGGCGCGGGAGATCGACGCCGGTGCGCGGCGCGTCGCCGTCACCGTCGCGTCGAGCAAGGAGATCGCCGCCAGCGTGACCGGCGCCGCGGTCGAAGCCAGCTCGAGCACCGCGACAATCGCGGCGGCGACCGAAGAAATGAGCCTGTCGCTCGCCGAGGTATCGCGCCAGGTGGTCGATTCTTCGACCTTCGCCGCGACCGTGGTCGATCGCGTCAGCCGGACGGACGAGATCGTCACCTTGCTCGCGCACGACGCCGCCGAAATCGGCGAGGTCGTCTCGCTCGTCCAGAATATCGCCCAGCAGGTCAACCTGCTCGCGCTCAACGCGACGATCGAGGCGAGCCGCGCGGGCGATGCCGGACGGGGCTTCGCGGTGGTGGCGGCCGAGGTCAAGTCGCTCGCCCAGCAGACCGCCAATGCCACCGCGAAGATCAGCGAGCGCGTCGGATCGATCCAGCAGATCAGCCAGACGACGATCCACGCGATCCACGAGATCGGCCTGGTGATCGACGAGATGGGCGCGCTTTCGGCGAGCGTCGCGACCGCGGTCGAGCAGCAGGTCCACACCACCGCCGAGATCGCGCGCAACACCACTCTCGCCGCCAACAGCACCAGCCAAGTGACGGACGATCTGCGCCGCGTCCAGGAAGGCGTGGCCACCAGCGGCGACGCCGCGGAGAGCGCGCGCCGCTCCGCCGAGCAGGTCAGCCTCCAGACCCAGGCGTTGCAGCGCGAATTCCAGTCGTTCCTCGCGACGGTGCGCGCGGCATGACGCGCGGGCGAAACTATTTGTTAGGCAAGCGCGCCCATAATCGACCGATCATGCCGCCTGATCGCGGCAGGAGAGGTTCAAGATGAAAGGATTCCTGGCGATCGGCGCCGCCCTCGGCGCGATTTTCGCGTGCGTCGGATCGTCGGTGCTCGCGGCGCCGAATCCCGACATGTGGCGGAGCGCCGTGGGCCGGCTGATCGCCAGCCACCAGAATTATCCGCGCTCGGCCGAGCTCCGCCGCCAAGAGGGCACCACCCGGCTGCGCGTCGCGCTCGCCGCCGACGGTCGCGTATCGGCCGTGGACGTGATCGACAGCTCGGGATCGCCGATCCTCGATCTCGCCGCCCGGGCGACGATCAGCGACATCGGCAAGCTGCCCGCTCCGCCAGCCGGGATCACCACTTTGGTTATACCAATTGTCTGGCGGCTCGACTGAAGCCAGACGTAGATCTGTCGCCCGCTGTCCTACATTATCCAGATGGGTTAATTGCCGATTCGGTCATCCGCCGGATTGGAGATACGCGATGGACGTCGACACGCTGATTGAGGAGCTGATCGTCCGTGAGGGGGGCTATGTCGATCATCCCGCCGATCGCGGTGGCGCGACCTGCTGGGGCATCACCGAGGCAGTCGCCCGCGCGCAAGGCTGGCGCGGCGCGATGCGCCAGTTCCCGCGCGACGAGGCGGCGGCCATCTATCGTCGGATCTATTGGCTCCGGCCCGGTTTCGATCGGGTTGCCGCGCTCGCCCCGACGATTGCGGCCGAGCTGTTCGACACCGGCGTCAACATGGGCGCGAAGGTGGCGACCGGATTTCTCCAGCGCGCGCTCAACGCGCTCAATCGCGGCGCGAGCGATTATCCCGACATCACCTTGTCCGGGGCGATCGACG
>CAXSHP010000222.1:0-4585 GCA_964236935.1 uncultured Sphingomonadaceae bacterium | reverse complement strand
GCGACGACCTGCTCGGCGAGCGCGGAGGAATCGACGATCATCGCGTTCTGCCCGCCGGTCTCGGCGATCAGCGGGATCGGCTGGCCCGCCGGCGACAGGCGGGTCGCGAGCTGGCGCTGGATCAGGCGCGCGACGTCGGTCGAGCCGGTGAAGATGACGCCGGCGGTCTGCAGCGCCGCGACGAGCGCGGCGCCGATCGTGCCGTCGCCCGGCAGCAGCTGGAGCGCATCGGCGGGGATGCCGGCCGCGTGCAGCAGCCGCACCGCCTCGGCCGCGATCAGCGGCGTCTCCTCGGCGGGCTTGGCGAGCACGGGATTTCCGGCGACCAGTGCGGCGGCGATCTGGCCGATGAAGATGGCGAGCGGGAAATTCCACGGGCTGATGCAGACGACCGGCCCGAGCGGTCGCTGGCCCGCGCCGAAGGTGACGCGCGCCTGCGCCGCATAATAGCGCAGGAAGTCGATCGCCTCGCGCACCTCGCCGATCGCGTTGGGCAGCGACTTGCCGGCTTCGCGCACGATCAGGCCGAGCAGGATCGGCATGCGCGCCTGCATCGCATCGGCGGCGCGATCGAGGATGGCGGCGCGCTCGGCGACGGGCGTGCCGCCCCAGGCGCAGACCGCCGCCTGCGCCGCCGCAGCGGTCGCCTGGCCGGCGGACGCCTCGGCGACGGTGCCCACGACATCGCGATGATCCGCCGGATTGCGCACCGGACGCGCCGAGCCCGAACCGTCGGGCGGAGCCGCCTGCCAGTCCATGGCGGCGCTTTCGAGCAACCGCTCGCCGAGCGCCGCCAGCGCCGTTTCGTCGCTGAGATCGATCCCGGCCGAATTGCGGCGATCGGGATAGAGATCGGCCGGGAGCGCGATCTGATCGTGGCGCGTGCCCGGAAACGGCATGGCGCGGACCTGGTCGACCGGGTCGGCGATCATGTCGTCGATCGGCACCGCCGGATCGGCGATGCGGTTTACGAACGAGGAGTTCGCGCCGTTCTCCAGCAGGCGGCGGACCAGATAGGCGAGCAGCGTCTCGTGCGTGCCGACGGGAGCGTAGATCCGGCAGGGCCGGTCGAGCCTCCCCTTGCCCACGACCTGCTCGTAGAGCGGCTCGCCCATGCCGTGCAGGCACTGGAACTCGTACTGGCCGAACACGAAGTCCGGTCCGGCGAGATGATAGATGGTCGCCAGCGTCTGCGCGTTATGCGTCGCGAACTGCGGGAACACGGCGTCGGGCGCCGCGAGCAGCCTGCGCGCGCAGGCGATGTAGGCGACGTCGGTGTGGACCTTGCGCGTGTAGACGGGGAAGTCCGCGAGTCCGTCGACTTGCGCACGCTTGATCTCGGCGTCCCAATAGGCGCCCTTGACGAGCCGGACCATGATCCGCCGCCCGGCGCGCCGCGCGAGATCGACGAGCCAGTCGATCACGAACGGGCAGCGCTTGCCATAGCCCTGCACGACGAAGCCGAGGCCGTTCCATCCCGTCAGCGCCGGATCGAGCGCCAGGCTCTCGAGCAGATCGAGCGACAGTTCGAGCCGGTCCGCCTCCTCCGCGTCGATGTTGAAGCCGATGTCATGGCCTTTGGCGAGCAGCGCCAGCCGCCGCACGCGCGGCAGCAACTCGCCCATGACGCGGTCGGCCTGGGCACGGGCATAGCGCGGATGCAGCGCGGAGAGCTTGATCGAAATGCCGGGACCTTCGTAGATCCCGCGGCCGTTCGCGGCCTTGCCAATCGCGTTGATGGCACGCTCATATTCCGTATAGTAGCGCTCGGCGTCGGCCATCGTCGCGGCGGCCTCGCCCAGCATGTCGTAGCTGTAGCGGAAGCCCCTCGCTTCCTGCTCGCGGGCGCGCTTCAGCGCTTCGCCGATCGTCTCGCCGATAACGAACTGCTCGCCCATCATGCGCATCGCGACATCGACCCCGCGCCGGATCACCGGCTCGCCGGCGCGCGCCACGAGCCGCGCCAGTGTCGCGCCGAGACCGCGGTCGTCGACGGTGCCGACCAGCTTGCCGGTCACGACCAGTCCCCAAGTCGCGGCATTGACGAACAGCGACCTGCCGCCACCCAGGTGCGATCCCCAGTCGCCATCGGCGATCTTGTCGCGGATCAGCGCATCGCGCGTGGCGTTGTCCGGAATGCGCAGCAAGGCTTCGGCCAGGCACATCAGCGCCACGCCCTCGTCGGTCGAGAGCGAATATTCCCGAACGAGACCCTCGACGCCGCCGCCCCGGTGATGAGCGCGCAGCGTCGTCACCAGTGCTTGGGCGGTTTGCCGGACGGCGGCCTTCGTCGCATCGTCGAGCGTGGCAGCCGCCAGCAGCGGAGCGAGGCATTCCGGCTCCTGCCGGCGATAAGCGCTCGTGATCGCGTGACGGAGCGGCGATGGCCGGCGGATCGCGGGCGCGAAAGCGTCGAAGGGGGGCTGTTCGGACATGCCCACGATGTACGCGAAACTTGGTGGTCGATCTGACCTATAAAGAATTGTAGTATCACCGTTCCGACTTATTTTTACGCTCGATATAGGCTTGATACAATGCAACTGGCCGCTTCACAGGTCGATATGGATCAGTTCGATCGCCGAATTCTGGCGGTCCTGGCCGAAGACGGGCGCATTACAGTCACCGACCTTGCCCGGCAGGTCGGCCTCTCGAAAACGCCCTGCCAGGTGCGCCTGCGGCGACTGCGGGAGACAGGCGTGATCACCGGGTTCCGGGCCGTCCTGGATCCAGGCAAGATAGGTCTCGATCATATCGCGTTCACCGAGGTCAAGCTGTCCGACACGCGGGAACAGGCTCTGAACGAATTCAATGCCGGCGCGCGCCGGATCCCGGAAGTGGAGGAATGCCACATGATCGCAAGCAGCTTCGATTATCTGCTGAAAGTTCGAACCGCAGATATCCGACGCTACCGGATCGTGCTTGGAGAAAAGATATCGAGCCTTCCTCACGTCGCGAGCACCTCTACGTTCGTGGCGATGGAGACTGTCAAGGATCGGTGAGCGGGGTGCGCAGGCGCGGGCAATCCAGCTGCGACATCTGCAACCGCTCACGGATCGCCGTCACGTCGGACACATCGACCGCCTGTTCACGCACCGCGACCTGCTTGCCGCGTGATCCGCCGTCTCGGCGAGGCTATTGCCCAGCTCCTGTCCAAAACTCGGCCGACTTATGCGCGCGGATGTTTGAGGACCGTCCAACCTCATCTCCGTTCGCGCTTCCGTCGGACTTGCATGCGGGAAAGAGAGAATGGTGCCGCTTACAGGACTCGAACCTGTGACCCCATCATTACGAATGATGTGCTCTACCAGCTGAGCTAAAGCGGCGACCGGGGCTCCCTACCAACCTCGTGGCCATCATTCCAGCCCCGAAGAACGATCGGGCCGGCGCTGGCCTCCCACATCGAGAACGGTGTGCCCTGAGCGCCGAGCTAAGGGCGTGTCGGGATCCTTGCGGGTGCGCAGGGCCGCGCGTCCGGTTGACCCCCCCCCCCCCCCCCGCTGCCGAGCGCCCGCCCCACCCTTGCGCGCTTAACCAAAGCTCAACCACGCAGGATGCATGACGGGCCGATAAGACGGGTGCAGCGGCAGGATTTCGCTATGGATAATTTGCGTTCCGTTGAGGGCAGCTTCGAGGACGATCCGCACTATCCCGGGCGCGACGAGCCCGAAATGGATACGCCGCCGGCAATCGGCACCGACGAACGACGCATGCATGTCCGCGCCTATAATTACTGGGTTTCGCTGCTCCAGGACCGCACCTACCCCTCGGTCGAGGATCTCGATCCTGCCACTGCGAGCGATTTCGGCCCGCACAGCGTATTGCTCGATTTTACCGCGGGCGCCGAAAATCCGGGAATCGGCTATCTCGGCGAAGGGCTGCGCGTCGAATGCGGTCTCGAGGCGGATATCCGCACGATCGCGGAGGTGCCGAGCCGCTCGCTGCTCTCGCGCCTGACCGATCATTACCTCCAGATCATCGCCAACCGCGCACCGATCGGCTTCGAGGCCGAATTCGTCAGCCAGCGAGGCCGCAACACGCTCTACCGCGGCATCCTCATGCCGTTCTCGTCCGACGACGACACCATCGATTTCATCTACGGCGTGATCAACTGGAAAGAACTGGCCGACATCGCGACCAGCGCCGAGCTGGCGCTCGAGGTGGACAAGTCGCTGCAGGAGACGCCGCCCGCCGCCCCCAGCCCGATCTGGGCCGACGGCCCCAGCGCCGATCCCACGCCGGGGCTCGGCTTCGAACCCGACGCCGGGCTCGGCCCGCTCGCCGTCGACGACGCGTTCGCCGACGGCACGATCGCGGACGGCGGGCTCGCCGATCGCCTGGCCGCCGCGCGCGAGACCGCCGAGACGTTCAAGGCCAGCGATGCGCGCAGCCGGACCGCGCTCTATCGCGCGCTCGGCCGGGCTTATGATTTCGCGCTCGCTGCCGAAGCGGAGCCCGCCGATTATGCCGAGCTGCTGCTCGATGCGGGATTGTCGGGGCAGGCGCGCGCGCCGATGACGCCGATCGTCAAGCTCGTGTTCGGCGCGGATTGCGACAAGGCGCGGCTGACCGAATTCGCCGCCGTATT
>CAXSHP010000221.1:0-4627 GCA_964236935.1 uncultured Sphingomonadaceae bacterium | reverse complement strand
CGGCGATGCCAATCCACGTCGCGCCACATGCCGACGCTTTGCGGGCCGCAGAAGTTGCTGGTGCAGATCGCCGCGAAACGCCCGCTCGCGGCAGCCGCTCGGACCCCCGTCTCGCACGAGTCCTTGACCCAGTCCCATGAGAGACCCGGCCAATCGCGATAGCTGACGATCGCCCAGCCCTCGGTCGTCATCAGCGGCTTGCCCATCGCGCGGGAGACGGCGGCGATGCGGTCGATCTTGGCTTTCAGCAAAGCGTCCCAATAAGGCTGATGATCGCGGTAGACCCGTTCGCCGGCAATCGCCATCTCGGCGAAATAGCCGTCCTTCGACTTGGCTTCGACGTGCACCTTTTTGGCGAAAGCTTTGTCGTTCTGGTCGATCATCCAAATATGATGCTCAAAAAGGTCCAGCCGCGAGACATCGTAGCGTCGATATGCCTCGACCTCATGGCGTTCGGTCGAAAAGCAGAGCGGAAGATCGGGATAAGCGGCCCGCACCAGATCGAGAGCCTGGGCGATAAACGCGCGGGCATGCGGTTCCGGCCATTGGCCCCAGCCATGTTTCGGCGTCAGGAATGGCGCCCACAACGCAGCCGGCCACTCGTTGCAAAGGTCGACGTAGAGGATCGTTCCCAAGAGGCCCCGGCCATCGAGCGCCTTGAGCACCGCGATCCAGGCATCCGCCATCCGACGGGGCGTAGTGAGCCGCAGCCGCGCGTTGCTGTCGTCCTGCCGAAACCAGGTCGAGAGGCCGACGCGCACGCCCTTGCGCGCGCACAAGCCGACGAATTCGGCCAGCGCCGGCATGACCTGGACCTCGACCGGACCGGGGGCGCCCCAGGGCTGGTCGCTCCACGGACGCAACCTCCACCGGCGTTCGGCACCGGCGGCGATCAGATGCGGAAAGGCATCGATCCGAACCGCGTCGTAGCCACGCTCGACCAGTTCATCGAGCGCCTTGGACCAGTCTTCATATCCTCCTCCGGGCCACCGGCGCTCCAACCAGGAAAAATCCCACATCGCGATGGCGCGCGCATTCGACCGCCGGGCGCCCAGCCCCGCCAGCGCCGGCGAGGCGAGCGCGGCCAGACCTCCGACCGCGAACTCCCGCCGGGAGGCCCACCGTCGAGGGCCATCGCCATCCCTGTCAGTGGCTGTCACGGGGGAGCCCCTGGGTGCGATCGATCCTCTGGAACTGTTCGGCGCCTTCGAGGATCGCGCCGTCGCCCAGCTGCCCGACCAGCGTGCGCTGGATCGCCTGCCAGGGCGTCTGGCTTGCCGGATATCGATACCCGCCGGCGGCGTCGAGCGCGGTGCGGCGGCGCTGCAATTCGTCCGCAGCGATCAGCAGATCGACGCGCCGCCGACCGATATCGATGCGCAGCCGGTCGCCGTCGACCAGGATGGCGAGATTGCCGCCCGCCGCTGCTTCAGGGCTGACGTTGAGGATCGACGGGCTACCGCTCGTGCCCGACTGGCGGCCGTCGCCGAGACACGGCAGAGCATGGATGCCGCGATCGAGCAGAAACGCGGGGGGCCGCATGTTGACCACCTCGGCCGCGCCCGGATAGCCGATCGGTCCCGCGCCGCGCATGACCATGATGGTCGTCTCGTCGATCCCGTTGGCCGGGTCGTCGATACGCCGGTGATAGTCCTCCGGTCCGTCGAACACCACCACGGGGCCTTCGAAGGCGTCCGGATCCGCAGGGTCGGCGAGGTATCGCGCGCGGAACTCGGCGGCGATGACCCCGACCTTCATGATCGCGCTATCGAACAAATTGCCCCGCATCACGGCGAGGCCGCCCTCGGGCTTGAGCGCCGTCGCGAAGCTCCGGATGACATCGGGGGAGACGATTTCCGCAGCCCGGCAATTATCGCCGATCGTCTGTCCGTTGACCGTCTTCGCATCCTCGTGAATGCGGCCGTTGCGCATCAGTTCGGCGACGACGGCCGGTACTCCTCCCGCGTGATAATAATCCTCGCCCAGATACTCGCCCGCCGGCATGAGATTGACGATCAACGGGATCCCCGCACCCGCCTCCTCCCAGTCGTCGAGCGTGAGGTCGACCCCGGCATGGCGGGCGATCGCCGCCAGATGGATCGGCGCGTTGGTCGAGCCGCCGATCGCCGCATTGACCGCGATCGCGTTGAGGAAGGCGTTGCGCGTCATGATCGCCGACGGGCGCAGGTCTTCGCGCACCAGGTCGACAGCCCGCTTGCCGGTCAGGTAGGCCATCTGCGGCCGCTGCCGATAGGGCGCGGGGATGGCGGCGGCACCCGGCAGCTGCATGCCCAGCACCTCGGCCAGGCTGTTCATCGTGGTGGCCGTTCCCATCGTGTTGCAATAGCCGACCGAGGTCGCCGAGGACGCGACGAGATCCATGAACCCCTCATAGTCGATCTCGCCCGTCGCGAGCAGTTCGCGCGCTTTCCAGATGATCGTGCCCGATCCCGTGCGCATGCCGCGATAGAAGCCGTTGAGCATCGGCCCGACCGACAAGGCGATCGCGGGGATGTCGACGGTCGCCGCCGCCATCAGCAAGGCCGGCGTCGTCTTGTCGCAGCCGATCGTCAGGACGACCCCGTCGAGCGGATAGCCGTACAGCGTCTCGACCAGGCTGAGATAGGCGAGGTTGCGGTCCAGTCCGGCGGTCGGCCGCTTCCCGGTTTCCTGGATCGGATGGACCGGGAACTCGATCGCCACTCCGCCCGCGTCGCGAATGCCTTCGCGGACGCGCTGCGCCAGCGTGACGTGATGCCGGTTGCACGGGCTGAGGTCGCTGCCGGTCTGCGCGATGCCGATGATCGGCTTGTCGCCCTGCAATTCTTCTCGCGTCAGTCCGTAGTTGAGATAGCGTTCGAGATAGAGCGCGGTCATGTCGGGGTTCGCAGGATCGTCGAACCAGGCGCGCGAGCGCAGCTTGGCGGGGGCGCGCTGGTCGGTCACTCTCGCTCTTCCTTCGTTTGACAGTCTCCATCATTAATAAGATAAATGGGCGCGAACAAGGCGTCGATTGGGGGTTGCATGCCGGAAGCCATTCGCCTGGCCCTGATCGGCGTCGGCAAGATCGCGCGGGACCAGCATCTGCCCGCCGTCACCGCCGACCGCGCGTTCGCGCTGGCTGCCACGGTCGATCCCGGCAGCGCATTGCCCGGCATTCCGTCATTCGGCACCGTCGCGGAGCTGCTGGCGAACGGCCCGGCGATCGATGCCGTGGCGATCTGCA
Source organism: uncultured Sphingomonadaceae bacterium (assembly GCA_964236935.1). Taxonomy (GTDB): domain Bacteria; phylum Pseudomonadota; class Alphaproteobacteria; order Sphingomonadales; family Sphingomonadaceae; genus Solisphingomonas. The sequence goes on along the minus strand of CAXSHP010000221.1, from coordinate 1,401 downwards.
CCCCTCCCCAGATCCGCGAAGCGATCGCATTGGAAGCCTTGCGCGCGGGCTGGCATGTCATGCTGGAGAAGCCGCCGGCGGGGACGCTGTCGGGCGTGGCGCGGCTGAACGGAGCGGCGGCGCCCCGCCAGACGCTCTTCGCCGCCTGGCATTCGCGCGCCGCGCCGATGGTCGCGGCGGCGCGGGCGTGGCTGGCCGGCCGCACCATTCGCCGCGGGACGATCCGCTGGCGGGAAGATGCCCGCCGATGGCATCCGGGCCAGCATTGGCTGTGGGCGCCGGGCGGGTTCGGGGTGTTCGATCCGGCGATCAACGCGCTGTCGATCCTGACCGAGATATCGAACGAATGCTTCGTGGTGCGCGACGCGCGGTTCGAGGTTCCCGCCAACCAGCATGCGCCGATCGCGGCCACCGTCGCGCTCGCCGGCAATGACGGCGTCATCATGCTCGACCTCGATTTCCGCGAGGCGGAACAGCCGTGCTGGGACATCGCCCTGGAGACGGTCGACGGCGGTCGCCTGACCTTGTCCGGCGGCGGCCGCCAGCTTGCCCTCGACGGGGCGGCGTTCGAGACCGCGCGCGAGGCGGAGTATCCCGCGCTGTATCGCCACTTCGCTGATCTTATCGGAGACGGGGCGAGCGATGTCGACACGACGCCGCTGCGGCTCGTCGCCGATGCGTTTCTGGTGGCGCAGATCGTACATGGCGCCGATTACGACGTCTGATGGTGGGAAAGATCATGGTCGATTGCGTTTGGGATGTGGCGGCGCTGCTGGGCGAGGGACCGGTGTGGGACGGGCGCGACGATTGCCTCTGGTTCGTCGACATCAAGCGCGGCCATCTTCACCGTTACGATCCGGCGAACGACGAGCGATCGACCGAACAGCTTGGCGGCAACCCGAGCTTCGTGTTGCCCGCCGCGCCCGCGGGGCTGGTGATCGGCAATCGCGATACGCTGTTCCTGCGGACTAACGGCGGCATGTCGGCCATTGCGACGGTGGCGATGCCGACGCACAACCGCTGCAACGACGCGACGGTCGATCCCGCCGGACGCATCTGGTTCGGCACCATGGACGATCGGGAGACGCTGTCCACCGGCGGCGTGCACGTCCTCCACGAGGGAGCGATCGTCGGGGCGGGGGGCGCGGCCGTCATCACGAACGGACCGGCCATCTCCGGCGACGGCCGCTGGCTGTATCATGTCGACAGCTTCGAACGGACGATCTGGCGTTTCGATCTCGGCGATCGGCTCAGGCTCGGCGAAGGCACTGTGTTCGCCGCTTTCGAGTCGGGCGAGGGAACGCCGGACGGCGTCGTCCTCGACGCGGAAGATCACCTGTGGGTCGGGTTGTGGGGCGGCTGGTCCGCGCGTCGCTATGCGCCGGACGGACGGATCGTGGC
>CAXSHP010000220.1:4253-4657 GCA_964236935.1 uncultured Sphingomonadaceae bacterium | reverse complement strand
CTGGGCGGCGGTGATCGCGATCGCGGTCGGGCCGCTCTATGCGCGGGCCGAGGCGCGCTGGCCGCGCGGCCGACGCGTGCTCCTGCCGATCGCCTTCACCGTCGCCGCGGCGATGCTGGTGCTCGCGCCGATCGCGCTGGGGCTGCTGCAGGCGGCGCATGATGCGCATGATGCGGCGGTGTGGGTCAGCGCCGCGCGCGCCAATGGCGTTCCGGTGCCGGTGTGGATCGCCGATCTGCCGTTCGGCGGCGGCGAGCTGACGCGCTGGTGGCAGGACAATCTCGCCACCCCCGAGGGCGCCTCGCTTCAGTTCCGGCGGTTCGACGGGCCGATGCTGATCGCCAACACCCGGCTGATCGGCATCAGCCTGCTGCACCGCGCGGTCGTGTTCACCTTCACGCTGC
>CAXSHP010000220.1:2859-4243 GCA_964236935.1 uncultured Sphingomonadaceae bacterium | reverse complement strand
CGCGGTTCTCGCCCGCCTTGAGGTCGAGGAGGTGCACGTCGACGTCGGCGGCGATCGGCTCGAGCCGGGCCTGGGTGGCGCGCAGCTGCTGGCTGCCGGCGATCGCATGTTCGGCCCCTCGGGCGAACGCATCGCACACCAGATCGTGCGCTCGGTCCGGGGAACGATCGATGGACTCGTGCTGGTCGGCATCGGCGAAGGGCTGGTGATGACCGTCTTCTACGTCGCCGCCGGTGTGCCCCACGCGATCCTGCTCGGCGCGCTGACTGCGGTCGCGGCAATGATTCCGTTCGGCGCCGCGGTGCTGTTCGGCATCGCCGCCCTGCTGCTGCTCGCGCAAGGCTCGGTCGGCTGGGCGATCGCGATCGTCGTGCTCGGCCTGATCGTGGTCGGCATCGCCGATCACGCGATCCGCCCGATCCTGATCGGCGGCGCCACGCGTTTGCCGTTCGTGTGGGTGCTGATCGGCATCCTCGGCGGGGTCGAGAGCTTCGGGCTGCTCGGCCTGTTCGTCGGCCCGGCGACGATGGCGGTGCTGATCATGCTGTGGCGCGAATTCATCACCCCGCCGGTCGTCCTGCCGGAGCGCGAGGCGAGCGTTTGAATGTCCGCATCTCGTCGGACGTGCTCTCCGCGAGATCAGCCCGCTCGGCGCCGAGCTCAAGCGGCTGACCGACCCGAGCTGCTGCTGCGCGATGCCCTCTTCGATGACGACGCGATCATCTTCGCCGCGCCGCGCAGCCGCAGCCTCGTCTATGGCGCACCCGGCGCGCCGGCACTGGCGATCGCGTGGGAGGCGCTGCCGACGCTCGGCGTCTGGGCCAAGCCGGGCGCGCCGTTCGTCTGCATCGAACCGTGGCAGGGCCATTCCGACGCGGCCGGCTACACCGGCGATTTCCGCAACAAGCCCAGCGTGATCGAGGTCTCGCCGGGCGCAACGCGCACGTTCGGGATGCGGGTGGAATTGCTCGATTCCTTTCCATCCCCCACCCGTTCGGGCTGAGCTTGTCGAAGCCCCTTCTTCCCTTGATGAAAGAAGAAGAAGCCCCCCTTCGGCTGCCTGCCTGTGGGAGCCGCCCAGGACAGGCTTCGACAGGCTCAGGGTGAACGGTGCAACGGAGAGGTTGGGCGTGAGTATATCACGCCGCCCTCGCCCCGATCGCCTTCTGCCGCCGCCGCTGGACCGACGAGCCGAGCCCGATCGCCTCGCGATATTTCGCCACCGTGCGCCGCGCGATGTCGAAGCCGCGCGCGTTGAGGATTTCGACCAGCTTGTCGTCCGACAGCACGTCCCTGCCCTCCTCCGCGATCAATCTGGCGATGTGGCTCTTCACCGCCTCGGCCGATACCGCCTCGCCATCCGCCGCGCCCACGCCGCTGGTGA
>CAXSHP010000220.1:0-2849 GCA_964236935.1 uncultured Sphingomonadaceae bacterium | reverse complement strand
GCGCGATGTCGAAGCCCTTGGCGTTGAGCAGCTCGACCAGTTTGTCGTCGGACAGGATCGCCTCGGACGCCTCGGCCTGGATCAGCGCGCGCAGGTGGCTCTTGACCGCCTCGGCCGAGACCGCGTCGCCGCCGTCGGCCGCCTGGATCGCGCTGGTGAAGAAATATTTGAGCTCGAACAGCCCGCGGCCGCACGACAGATATTTGTTCGAGGTGACGCGGCTGACGGTCGATTCGTGCATGCCGATCGCGTCCGCCACGGTGCGCAGGGTGAGCGGCCGCAACTGCTCGACGCCGTGGAGGAAGAACGCCTCCTGCTGCGTCACCAGTTCGGTCGCGACCTTGACGATCGTGCGCGCGCGCTGATCGAGCGCCTTGACCAGCCAGTTGGCGCTGGCGAGGCAATCGCTGAGCCACGCGCGCCCGGCCTTGTCCTGCCGCCCTTGCGACAGCTCGACATAATAATCGCGGTTGACCAGCACGCGCGGCAGCGTCGCCGCGTTGAGCTCGATCGCCCAGCCGGTCGGCGTGCGCGCGACGAACAGATCGGGCGACACCGCCGGCACGCGTTCCGATCCGATGCGCAGGCCGGGCTTGGGATCATAATCGCGCAGCTCGCGGATCATGTCGGCGAGATCCTCCTCGTCGACCCCGCAGATCCGCCTGAGCGCGGGCAAGTTGCCGCGCCCGAGCAGCTCGAGATTGTCGAGCAGCCGCGCCATCGCAGGATCGTAGCGATCGGCTTCCTTCGCCTGCAGCGCGAGGCATTCGGCGAGGCTGCGCGCGCCGACCCCGGTCGGGTCGAACCCCTGGATCGTCGCGAGCACGCGCTCGACCGTCACCTGCGGCGCGCCGAGCCGCTGCGCGACGTCCAGCGTGGTCGCCGTAAAATAGCCGGCCTCGTCGATCTGGTCGATCAGGTGGCCGGCGACGAACAGCTCGTGGCCCGACAGGCATGCGCCCGCCTGCGCGAGCAGATGGTCGTGGAGCGAGATCTCGCCGGCGATCGTCGCGTCGAGATCGGGCGCCTCGCCGCCGTTCGGCGTCCGCCCGCCGTCGAGCCCGAGCGCCCCGTCCATGCCGCGCGCGCCGTCGGCGGCGCTGTCCTGGTTGAACGCGTCGTCATGGTCCGGGGCGAGCGCCGTTTCGCTCTCGGCTGCGGGAGCCGGTTCCTCGCGGGGCGAAGGCTCGTTGTCGGTTTCGGGCGCGCCGGCCTCGATCAGCGGATTCTTCTCGAGCTCCTCGGCGATGAAGCCCTCGATCTCAAGGTTGGACAGCGCGAGCAGGCGGATCGCCTGCTGGAGCTGCGGCGTCATCACCAGCGACTGCGATTGCCGCAGATCGAGGCGGGGCCCGAGCGCCATCAGCGCGAACTCAACCGTTCGGCCCCGGACTGGATCCGGGGTGGTCGAAGCCCTCTTCTTTCTTCCGAAGCGAAGAAGGAAGGCACTTCGACAGGCTCAGTGCGAACGGAGGAAGGGAATGGGCCATGTCACAATGCGAAACTCTCGCCGAGGTAGAGCCGCCGCACGTTCTCGTCGGCGACGAGCGCCTCGGGGCTGCCCTGGAACAGCACCTCGCCGTCGTAGATGATGCAGGCGCGATCGACGATGTCGAGCGTCTCGCGGACATTGTGGTCGGTGATCAGCACGCCGATGTCGCGGCGCTTGAGGTCGCCGATCAGCCCGCGGATATCCTGGATCGAGATCGGATCGATCCCCGCGAACGGCTCGTCGAGCAGCATGATCGAAGGCTCGGCCGCCAGCGCGCGGGCGATCTCGCAACGGCGCCGCTCGCCGCCCGACAGCGCGGTGGCGCGCGCATCGCGGAGATGGTCGAGATGGAATTCGGCGAGCAGTTCGTCGACCCGTGCCGTGCGCGCCTTGGGGTCCGGCTCGGTCATCTCGAGCACCGCCATGATGTTCTGCGCCACCGTCAGCCCGCGGAAGATAGAGGTTTCCTGCGGCAGATAGCCGAGGCCGAGCACCGCGCGGCGGTACATCGGCAGCCCGGTGATATCGTCGCCGTCGAGCAGGATCCGCCCGGCATCGGGCTTGACCAGCCCCATCACCGAATAGAAGCAGGTCGTCTTGCCCGCGCCGTTGGGGCCGAGCAGCCCGACCACCTCGCCTCGCGCGACCTCGAGGCTGACGTCGTGGAGCACGCTGCGCCGATCGTATGATTTCGCGATCGACACGATCGACAGGCCGCGCGTATGCGCCGGCGGGGAGGTCATGCGGTCGAGTTCAAGGCTGTCCAACTGGGTCATCTCGCGTCTTCGCTCGCACTTTCGGGTTAGCGAAAGCCTAATTGGCAGGATTCCTGCATGAGTTTTTGCCGGCCGTCGAGACCCGTTCGCTTGCCGGGGAAGCGCTATTGCGTGCGCTTGGGCACGGTGAAGCGGCCGGTGACGCGGCCGCCGGTCGCGGCCGTGCCGTCCGGCCCGCCGGGGACGCGGCCGCCGTCGACCGTCGCGCGGCCGCTGTTGAGATCGTAGACCATCCGCGCGCCGCGCACGGTCGAATCGCCGCGGGTCAACACGACGCCGCCGATCATCGTCACGATCCGCCGGTTGAGATCATAGATCGCCAGCTGGCTGTGGGCATTCTCGCCGGGACGGGTGAACACCACGCCGCCGCTCGCATCGAGCCGCTGGATCTCGGGATCGCCGCCGCCCTTGCCGCCGCTCTTGTAGGCGACGTTGACGCGCTGCGTGTCGAGCCCGAGATCGCCCTGGCGGATGCGGACGTTGCCGGTCATCACCGCGCGATCGGCCCGGTTCTGCAGCTCGATATGATCGGCCGAGACGTCGACCGGCGAATCGGTGTCAAAGCCGGTCGTCTGCGCGCC
>CAXSHP010000219.1:0-4658 GCA_964236935.1 uncultured Sphingomonadaceae bacterium | reverse complement strand
CGTGCCGGGCGAGGCGTCCTTCTGGACGAGGTTGACGACGCCGCCCGGGCTCTGCGCGCCATAGACCACCGACGCCGGCCCCTTCACGATCTCGTAGCGCTGCAGCACCACCGGGTCGGGCTCGGTGACCTGGTCGCCGACCAGCAGACCGTCGATCGCATAGTTCGCCGCGAAGCCGCGCAGCCAGATCTGGTTGCCGTAGCTGGGGCTGTAGCTCGCCCACTGCGCGCCGGGCGTGTATTGCGCGATCTCGGCCGAGTTCTTGAGACCGGCGGCCTTGACGAAATCGTTGTTGAGGATGCTGATCGATTGCGGCACCCGCTCGATCGGCAGCGGCAGGTTGGTGATGCCGCTCGTGTCGACGTCGAGGTAGCGATAGCCGGTGACGACGATCTCGGCAGCGGGCGCTGGTGGACGCGTCGCCGACGGATTGGTGGCGTTGGCGGAGCTGGCCTGGGCCGACGCCGCGATTGGATAAAGCGCGATGAGGCTCGACGCGGTGGCGCCGAGCAGCAGATATGAGCGATGCATGATGGCAAGTTCCTGACCGGCCCCGCGCGCGAAGCACCCGGGCCGAGGTTGTCGGCAGCCCCTGCGAAGGGGCGGTTCGTCTGGTCAGGAAGCGGTGGGCGGCCCGCGCAGCGGCGGCCGGAGGAAGAGCCGTCTGAGCGGCGGCGCGGCGACGCCGCCGTCGAACGCCGTCGCCATGATGAACGCGATCGCGACCGCGAGCAGGATCGGATCGGCGCCGCCCAGCGCCGGCGCCGCCAGGCCGGCGAAGGCACAGGGCGAACCCGCCTTGCCGTGACCCTTGCCATCGTCCGGGTGCGTCATCCCCGGCATCGCCATCCGCATCGGCCCGGTGCCGGAGCACAGCTCGACCGTGATCGCGCCGTGCGAAGCGTCGAGCATATAGCCCGTGGGCACGATCAGCCGCACCAGCAGCGCCGCCGCGATGAGCAGCGCCGCCGCGAAGCGATGTCGAACCAGTTGGCGATGCGTGCCCACGCCGTCACCCGTAGCGAGCCGAAGCGCTGTCGAGAACCCCTGTCGCCGAGCGACGCGCACGGCCGACGTACAAGGCTCCGGCCCCGGCACGGTAAGCAAACGACATTTGCCTGCACGCGCGACGGCCGGCCGCGGCGTCTCGCTCGGCCGATCGGCGAACCCCGCGTCTCAATAAGCCCGGATCGACTGCATCCGGCCGAGCACGTCCAGCCCCTGCATCGCGAGGAAGTGCAGGATGTCGATGAAGATCCAGTTCTCCGCGAGCTTGCCGTCCTGCGCCCGATAGAGATCGACGACGCGCATGTCCGCCGGCCCCGGCCCGGCGGTCATGCCGAGATAGCCTCCGGCGTTCTGGAGCGTCAGGTTGGCCCAGCCGAAGAAGCCGCCGAAATCGCCCTCCGCCATGCGGCAGAGATGGCCGTTGAAGCGGTATCCCTCGTTGAGCGCGTCGTCGAACGGCTCGCAATGCTGCTTGATGTAGCGCGGGATGGTGTAGGTCGCGCCGATCCCGGCCGGCCCCCACCAGATCATGTCGTCGTGCCAGGCGCGCCGGAGCCGCGTCTCCTCGTCGATCCCGTCGACGCTGGCGAAGGGATTGTCGAGCATGGCGTTGATGGCGGCGAGCGTCGCCGCGCCGCGCGCGGGCGGCTGGGGATCGTACATCAGCCCCGCATGCGTCATCGGCCCGGGCTGGACGAGGTGCGCGCCCGTCTGCGGCGGCAGCGGCCACTGCCCCGCTTGCATCATCAGGTGGAGCAGGTCGCAGAACATCGCGGTCTCGGTAATGCGCCCGCCTTCGACCCGGTTGAACTCGACGAAGCGCAACATCGCGATCTTTCCGGTCGGCAGGATGCCGAGCAGCGGCCGATCGAACAGCCCCATCAGGTGGCCCATCTGTACCACCCAGCGGCTCTGGAAACCGTCCATCTCGTTCAGCCCGGCCATGAAGATGTCGGGCCGGCGCTGGACGCGGGTGAAGGCGGTCAGCAGCGGCGCCCAGAAGCTCGCCGCCACCGCCTCCGCCCCGCGCTGCTGGTGGAACGGATGCATGCCGCGCCAGTGCCAATCGGGCGCGACATGCTGCGCGAGCACGTCCGCGATCGTGTCGGGCGTGGCGGTCGCCATCGCCGCGTGGAGCCCGCGCACCACTTGCTTCTCGGCCTGAAAGTCGGTCACGGCGAATCCGTTCGGTTGATCACGTCGCGCCGGGTTGCCGCATGTCTGCACACGCTTGCAATAACAAAACGCTGCCCGCATGCTCGATCGCATGGAAAGCGCCGGGACGACGATCAAGCTGTCGGGCGACGACGCGACCGGGCTCACCGCCGAGGAACGGGCCGGCGCGGGGCGGCCGCACGCGATGATGGCGGCGCCGCTCGCCCGGCGGATCGCCGCCTATCTCGTCGTCCTCGTCGGCTACCTGTTCTATTGCTACGACTTCAACGTCGTCGACTATGTCCGGCCCTATCTCGTGTCGGACTACGGCTTCTCGCTCAGCCAGACGGCCAATCTGTCGATCGCGCAGAATATCGGCGTCACCGCCGGCGCGTTCGGGTGGGCGAGCTTCGTCGCCTGGGCGGGCAAGCGGCGCGCGGTCGGCGCGATCGCCGCCGCGATCGGGGGCGCTGCCGTGCTCCAGGCGCTCGCGACCGGCTTCCCGCTGTGGTTCGGCGTGCGCGGCCTGATGTCGGCCGCGCTGGGCGGCTATTACGTCATTGCCACGGGGCTGGTCGTGGCGCTCTTCCCCGTCGGGGTGCGCGGCCGCCTGATCGCGTTGAACTCGGCCATGTACCCGTTGTCGAACATCGCGCTCGGCTTGGTGGGCGGCGCGCTGGGCGATGCGCGCTGGCACCTGCTGATGTGGCTCGGCGCCGCGCCGCTGCTCATCGCACCGCTGGCAACGCTGCTGGTCCCGCGCGACGACGGCCCGCCCGCGGCCGCCGGGCCGGAGCACCGGGCGCCGGCAGGCGCCGCGAGTGGCGGGTGGCGCGAGATGCTGTCGGCGCGGTGGCGGTGGATCACGATCGGCTGCATCCTGCTGTCGGGCATCGACTTCAACGCCTATCAGCTCTTCGCCGGGTTCGTGACGCTCTACTTGAAGCAGGTGCTGGGCTACGACGCGACGCGGATCGGCGCGACGGTCGCGTGGCTGGGCACGGGTTCGCTGGGCGGCAGCTTCGCCTGGGCGTGGGTGTCGGACCGGTTCGGCCGGCGCAGCGCGGCGGGCGGCTACGTGCTCGCGGCCGCCGCGATCGGCGTATTCCTGTTCGGCGGGCTGTCGGGCTGGGCGCTGGACGGCGCCGCGCTGACGTTCGGCATCGGGCTTTCCTGCACGTCCGCGTGGGGCGTGTGGTTCGCCGAGCTGTTTCCCGAGCGGCTCCGCTCACACGGCGCCGCGCTGTTCCATGCCGGGCACATCTTCGCGATGGGGGCGCCCCTGTTCATCGCGGCCTTCAGCGAACGCTTCGGCCTGACCTGGATCATGGCGCTCGGCGCGATCGCCTATCTGGTCGGCACGGCGGTTTGGCTGACGCTGCCCGAGACGCTCGGCCGCGAGACGGCCGAGACCTGACGGCTACGCCCGCAATTGATCGAGCCCGGCGCGGGTCGCGGCATAGCGCAGATAGGCGGCGGCGGCGGCCAGCCCCGGCACGGTCGAGACGATATAGGCCAGCGCCACCCCCGCCAGCACCGGCGCCGCCACGTGCCCCGGTACGGCCGATTTGGGAAACGCGACCAGCGTCAGCACTCCCCCGGCGAGCGCCGCGCCGACCGCCTGATCGAGCCGGGCGAAGAAGGTCTGGGTGGAAAACAGCACGCCCTCCTGCCGCTCGCCGAAGCGCAGCTCGTTCTCGTCCGCCATGTCCGCCAGCGCCGAGTACATCGTGGTCGTCATCAGGCTGTAGGGCACGTGCTGGAGCAGGGAGAAGGCGATCAGGATGACGAGCAGCCCCGGGGAGCCGGGACCGAGCACGCCCAGCCAGCCGAGCGCGAGCGGGACGGGGGACGAGTTTGTTGATGCTGCGGCACACCGCGGGACAGTTGGCGCAGTCCGTGCTGCTTCTGGTCGGTGTCATCGTCCTGATCTTCAGCCTGCTGCTCGGCATCTTCCCCGCCACCGCCACCGCGCCGGTCAGCCGCTTGTCGAAGCGCCGGTGCAGCCGCGCGACGATCAGCGATCCGCAGCTGTAACTGATGAAGCTGCCGAGCGCGAACCAGGTGATCTGCGCGTTGCCGAGCTGCCAATAATAGGTCGCGGTGTAGATCCACAGCCCGCCGCGCACGCCCTGCATCAACGACAGGAAGAACATGCTGACCAGCAGCACCACATAATTGCGGTTGGACAGCGCGTGGCGCACGTCCTTGATGAATGCTCGAAGGGTGAAGCGGCCGGCATCGGGCGCGGGCGCAGGCAGCCAGGGAATGCGCGAGCGCGTGAAGAAGGCCGAGACGAACAGGATCGTGCCCACCAGCAGCGCGATCACCGTCGAGAACCGGAAATACCGCGTCGGATCGAGCGCGCCGTTGGGAAAGCGGGCGGTCGCGGCGAAGAAGAGCCCGAAGCTCGTCAGCCAACAGAAGGTATCGCCCGCCCACAGGAAGAAGGTGTTGTAGCTCATCACCCGCGTTCGCTCGATATAGTCGGACGT
>CAXSHP010000218.1:4016-4660 GCA_964236935.1 uncultured Sphingomonadaceae bacterium | reverse complement strand
GAGACCGACCGGCTGTTGCAGACCGCGTGGGGGCTGTTCGGCCAGATCGAACCCGGCTGGAAGCGGGTGCAGGCGATCGTCGAGTTCACGCACAACCATATCGAGTTCGGCTATCATCACGCCCGGCCGACCAAGACCGCGTGGGATGCGCACCAGGAGGAGCGGGGCGTGTGCCGCGATTATGCGCATCTCGCGATCACCTTGTGTCGCTGCATGAACATCCCGGCGCGGTACTGCACCGGCTATCTCGGCGACATCGGCGTGCCCCCGGTCGACGCGCCCGGAGATTTCTCCGCCTGGTTCGACGTGTATCTCGGCGGGCAATGGTATACGTTCGACGCACGGCACAATCGCCCGCGGATCGGGCGGATCCTGATGGCCCGCGGGCGCGATGCCACCGACACCGCGCTGACCACGGCCTTCGGTTCGACGATCCTCAGCGGTTTCCAGGTGCATACCGACGAGGTGACCTCGATTGACTGAGCATTCGACGAGCCAGCGCAACATCCTGCTGGAGCCATGGCCGGAGCCCTACGGCGCGCCGCCGTTCGATCGGATCGACGCGGCGGATTTCCTGCCCGCGCTGGAAATAGGAATCGAACAGCATCGCGCCGAGATCGCCGCGATCACCGGCAATCCCGCGC
>CAXSHP010000218.1:0-4006 GCA_964236935.1 uncultured Sphingomonadaceae bacterium | reverse complement strand
AACACGCTGGCGGCGCTCGAGCGGTCGGGCGCGGCCTTGTCACGTGTGCGCCGGCTGTTCTGGACTTTGTCCTCGGCGCAATCCGACGCCGCGATCCGGGCGATCGAATCGGACGTGTCGGCGCTGCTGACGCGCCACGGCACCGAGATAGGGCACGATCCCAAATTGTTCGCGCGGATCGCGGCGGTGTGGCCCGATCGCGCAGGCCTCGATCCCGAGCAACGTCGGCTCGCCGAAAACAGCTATCGGGGCTTCGTCCGCGGTGGCGCGGCGCTCGGCCCGGCGGAGAAGGCCCGTTTCGCCGAGATCGACGCGCGGCTCGCGGCGCTGTCGGTCGCGTTCGGCCAGAACGTGCTCGCCGCGACCAACGCCTGGGAAATGGTGCTCGCAGAAAGCGATCTCGTCGGGCTGCCCGCCGGAATGCGCGCCGCGGCCGCCGAGCGCGCGACGAAGGCGGGGCGGGGAGCGGCGTTCGTCTTCACGCTCGATCGCACCGATTTCGAAGGTTTCCTGACCTTCTCCGATCGCCGCGATCTGCGCGAGCGCATCTGGCGCGCGTTCAACAGCCGCTGCGACGGCGGCGCGCACGACAATAATCCGCTGATCGCCGAGATCGTCGGCCTGCGCCGCGAGAGCGCGCGCCTGCTCGGCTATCCGGGCTATCCCGAATATCAGCTCGAGGACAGCATGGCGCATACGCCCGACGCGGCGGAGGCGCTGCTGATGCGGGTGTGGGCGCCGGCGCGCGCACAGGCGATCGAGGAGGCCGAGGCACTCCAGGCCTTGATCGACGCCGATGGCGGGGCCTTCACCCTCGCGCCGTGGGATTGGCGCTTCTACGCCGAGCGTATCCGGCGCGAGCGGTTCGATCTCGACGCGGCGGCGGTCGCCGCGCATCTCCGGCTCGGGGCGGTGCGCGACGCCGCCTTCGGCGCGGCGGGGCGGCTCTACGGGCTGCGCTTCGACCGGCGCGGCGAGCTGCCCGGCTATCATCCCGACGTCGACAGCTGGGCCGTTTCCGATCCGGCCGGCGGGTCGGTGGGGCTGCTCTATACCGATTATTACGCGCGTGCCGAGAAGCATGGCGGGGCGTGGATGGGTTCCTTGCGCGTCCAGGAGAAGATGGACGGCGCGGTGCGTCCGATCGTCTACACCGTCGCCAATTTCGCCAAGGCGCCGGTCCCCGCCGACAGCCGCCTGTCGCTCGACGAGACGCGCACCTTGTTCCATGAGTTCGGCCACGCGCTCCACGCCTTGCTGTCGGACGTGAGCTTCCCCAGCCTCGCGGGGACGGCGGTCGCGCGCGATTTCGTCGAGTTCCCGAGCAAGTTCATGGAGCATTGGGCAGTCGCGCCCGAGGCGTTGCGCGGGTTCGGACTGGACGAGGCGCTGGTCGATGCGGTCGGCCGCGCGGACAGCTTCGGCCAGGGCTTCGCCACCGTCGAGTTCCTCGCCTCGGCGATCGTCGATCTCGCGCTCCACCGCTCGACCGCGGAAACGATCGATCCCGCCGCGTTCGAGCGCGAGATGCTGGCGCAGCTCGACATGCCGCCGGCGATCCCGATGCGCCACCGGCTGCCGTTCTTCACCCATGTGTTCGACGGCGGCTATGCCAGCGCCTATTACAGCTATCTGTGGTCCGAAGTGCTCGACGCGGATGCGTTCGCCGCCTTCACCGAACGTGGCGACATGTTCGCCCCCGATCTCGCGACGCGCTTTCGGGACGAGGTGCTCGCGCAGGGCGACGCGCGCGATCCGATGGAGTCTTACATCGCCTTTCGCGGGCGCGTGCCCGATGAGCGGCCGCTGCTCAAAGCGCGGGGCCTGGCCTAGGCATCAGCGCCGCCATTCTGTCGATCCCTGCTTCCGCCGCGAGGCCGACGATCGCACCCGCCGCGAGGTCGGTCAAATAATGCTGGCAGCGTGGGATCTGGATCACGGCGACGAACGTCGCGACCGCATAGGCCGCGCCTTGATGCTCCGGATATTCGCGCGCCACCGCCCGGGCCACCGCGACCGCGCCGGCGGTATGCCCCGACGGGAAACTGTTGCGCTCGGGTGCATGGTCGTGGCCGAGCTGGAGCGCATAGTCGCCGCCATCGTCGCTCACCCGCGGCCGGGTACGGTCGATCCGATGCTTGACCGTGCTCTTGAGCTTGGTGGCGAGCAGCTCCGCGGCGAGCATCCGGCCGCCGGTGCGCGCCAGGCGGGCATTGCGCGTAACCAGGCCAAGCGCGAGCGTGGCGGCGCACAGCGAGATCAGCTGGGGCTGGTCGGCCAGCTCCGACAACCAGCCAAGCGCCTCGACCGCGGGCTGATGGCGCAGCGGTGCCGCTGCCTCCGCGATCGCGATGTCGGCCTGTTCGACTTTGGTCTTATTGCGCATAGGTGCGGAATGATCGGCTGGGTCGATGGTTGCCTCCAGCCGGCAGCATCATGCTGCCGCCGTCGATCCCCATGCCGGGCCCGACGAAATGGATGAGCGCGAAGTCGGGCGCCGTATGTGATCGCCTCGGGCGGCACTGTCCGTGCGAAATATTTTGCGTGAAAGGTGCGTTCGATCTTGCCTCGTTCAGGATATAATCTATCAGACCCCGATGCCCGCCGGAGTCGCCACGATCGCTGATGCGCCGCCCCGGGGTCCGTCGTGGCTCGATCGATGGGGCATCGTCATTTCCAGCATCTGCCTGGTGCATTGCCTGGCGCTCCCGGTGCTGATCGCGCTGCTCCCGGCGGTGGCCCCGTTGCTGCCGCCCGACAATTGGGTCCATCCGGTGCTGATCGGTATGGCGCTGCCGGTCACCGGCTGGGCGCTGGTGCGCGGATATCGGTTGCATCGCGAGTGGCGCGCGGTGGCGCTCGGCGTCGTGGGTCTCGGGCTGATCGGCGGCGGCGTGCTGCTCGACGCCGTCCCGCTGGCGGCGGCAGGCTTGACCGTGATCGGCGGGTTGTTCGTCGCCGCGGCGCATCTGCTCAACTGGCGCGCGCATAGCGCCCTCGGGGCCGGGCATCACCACGGCTCCCCGGCGCATTCGCCGCACTGAACCATGACGATGCCGAAACGTTGATCCGCGGGGCCGCTCCCGGCGCCCGGAAGGAATGCTTTGGCTTATTCGATCATCCGCGGACTAAGCGCCGCCTGCGCGCTGTTCCTCGCCGTTCCCGCGCTGGCATCGCCACGCGACACGTTGCTCCTCGCCGCGTTCGGTCCGTCGGACAAGGCGCATGCCCTCGAAATGGTGCGCGGCGCGCGGGCGGAGGCTGCCGCGGAGGTGGGCCGCAACCCCGCCGACAACGAAGCCGCGCTGCAATTGGCCATGGCTACGGGCTATGACGCCAAGCTCGCGCGCGGGGCCAGCGACGCCAAGTCGGCGCGTGCGCAGTTCGAAGCGCTCGTCGCGCGCAACCCGCGCGACCAAGAGGCGCTGCTCGCGCTCGCCGGTTGGCACCTTGAGGCGGTGCATTCGCTCGGCGGGTTCCTCGCGGGTGCCGCGCTCGGCGCGAAGAAGTCGCTCGGTCTCGCCGCGCTCGATCGGGCGGTGGCGGTCGGCGGTCCGCGGCCGCTCGCCAACGGCTTCGCGGCGCTGCTGCGGATCATGACCGATCCGGACGACGTCGTCACCGCCCGACGCTATGCCGAGGCCGCCGCCGCCGCCGCCGCGACCACTCCGACCGATCGGATCATCAGGATCGCCGCCCAGCGCCTGCTCGTCCCGCTCCGCGCCGGCAATGGCAAGGCCGCCGCCGCGCTGGCCGTGAAGCTGATGCCGTTCGGGCGTTTCGCCAGCTAGAGCCGGGGCAGCGTCACGCCCTGCTGGTTCATATATTTACCGGCGCGGTCGGCGTAGCTCACCTCGCAGGGCTCATTGCCCTGGAGGAACAGGAATTGGCAGGCGCCCTCGTTGGCATAGACCTTGGCGGGTAGCGGCGTGGTGTTCGAGAATTCGAGCGTGACATGGCCCTCCCAGCCGGGCTCAAGCGGGGTCACGTTGACGATGATCCCGCA
>CAXSHP010000217.1:3104-4707 GCA_964236935.1 uncultured Sphingomonadaceae bacterium | reverse complement strand
CGAGGCTGGTCCCCGGAACGAGCGCGGACGCATCGGAGGCGAGAAAGAGCGCCGCCCCCATGAGGTCCTCGACCGAGCCGATCCGGCCCAGCTTGATCTTCGCCAGGACCGACGTCCTGAACGCCGCGTCTTCGAAGAACGGCCGCGTCAGCGGCGTATCGATGAATGTCGGCGCGATCGTGTTCGACCGGATCCCATAAGCGGCGAGATCGAGCGCAAACGCCTTGCTCATGCCCTCGAGCGCCCATTTGGAGGCGCAGTACAGCGAACGGTTCACTCCGCCCACATGACCCATCTGGGATCCGACGTGGATGAGCGACGCCGCGATGCCGTCGGAGACCATCCGCTGCACCGCGGCTTGCGCCACGAAGAAGGCGCTCTTGAGGTTAAGGTCGAGCACCGCGTCATAATCGGCGGACGAGACGTCCAGCATCGGCTTCGGGCGATTGGTCCCGGCATTGTTGACCAGGATGTGGAAGCCGGGCCGTTCCGCGAAGAACGTCGCAACCGCAGCCAGGTCCAGCACGTCGAGACGCGCGGCGCGCGCCGATCCTCCCGCCGCGCCTATCGCGCGTGCGCCCGCGTCGATCTCGTCGCCTGACCGCGCGCAGAGCGTGACCTCGGCGCCGGCCTCCGCCAGCGCGGCCGCCAAGGCGAGGCCGATGCCCCGCCCCGCTCCCGTCACGAGCGCGCGGCGGCCGTCCAGGCGAAAACTCGGCGTCTTCGGGATCATCGAGCGCTTAATCGACCGCCGCCACAGCGGGTTCCGCCTTGCCCGCGTACGGCACGTCCCGGTGCCCATAGCGGCGGACGCGGATGTTCGCCTGCTCGCCATGGCCGGCAAAGCCCTCCAGCGCGCACAGGCGGGAACAATAGGCACCGATCATGGCCGAGGCTTCGTCGGTCAGGACCCGCTGGTACGTGCAGGTTTTCAGGAACTTGCCCACCCAGAGCCCGCCGGTGTAGCGCGCCGCCTTCCTGGTCGGCAGCGTGTGATTCGTGCCGATGACCTTGTCGCCGAAGCTCACGTTCGTCCGCGCGCCGAGGAAGAGCGCGCCATAATTGGTCATCCGGTCGAGGAACCAGTCGGGGTCGGCGGTCATCACCTGGACATGCTCCGACGCAATGGCGTCGGCGATCGCGAGCATCTCGGCGTCGTCCTCCGCGACGATCACCTCGCCGAACGCGCCCCAGGATTTCCGCGCGACATCGGCCGTCGGCAGGATCCGGAGCAGCCGTTCGACCTCGTCGAGGGTTGCGCGCGCCAGCGCCTCGGAGGTGGTCAGCAGGACGGCCGGACTATCGAGCCCGTGCTCCGCCTGGCCGAGCAGATCCGTCGCCGCCAGCTCGGCGTCGCAGCCCACCTCGTCGGCGATGACCAGCGTCTCGGTCGGGCCGGCGAACAGATCGATGCCGACGCGGCCGTACAGCTGGCGCTTGGCCTCCGCGACGAACGCGTTGCCCGGGCCGACGAGGATGTCGATCGGGCTGATCGTCTCGGTCCCCAGCGCCATGGCGCCGATCGCCTGGATGCCGCCGAGCGCGTAGATCTCGTCCGCGCCGGCCATGACCTGGGCCGCCACGATCGCCGGGGCCGGCCGAC
>CAXSHP010000217.1:0-3094 GCA_964236935.1 uncultured Sphingomonadaceae bacterium | reverse complement strand
GGAACGGCGGCGCGCGGGTGATGCCCCGCGGCACCCCGGCGACCTTGGCCGTGATGACGCTCATGTGGGCGGAGGCGAGCAACGGATATTTGCCGCCCGGCACGTAGCAGCCGGCGGCGTTCACGGGAATGTGCTTGTGGCCGAGCACCACGCCGGGCAGCGTCTCGACCTCGACATCCGTCATGCTGGCGCGCTGGATCCGGGCGAAGTTGCGCACCTGCGTCTGGGCAAATTCGATGTCCTTCAGATCCTGGCCCGAAAGCTGATCGAGGCAGTCCTGCTTCTCGGCGCTCGTGAGCGCGTAGCTGGCCCGGTCCCAGCTGTCGAATTTGATGGACAGATCGCGCACGGCCGCGTCCCCGCGCCGCTCGATGTCCGCGAGAGTCGCCTCCACGACGTCGCGCACTTTCCGATCCGTGTCGGCCTTCGCTTCGGCCGTAGCGCCCCGTTTCAGGTAAATCGCCATAGATCCTCCCAATCGTCACGCGCCACGGGTGACTCAACCCAGCTCACGGCTATATTGACTTCGAATGCATTGCCCGGCAAGGCAAATCGCCGTTCGCCAACCTCAACCGGGAAACAGACCAGTGGCGCTTGACCAAGACCAAGGTGTTGACGAGCAGTTCGACCTCGAGGAACGCGTCGTGCGGTATCGCGATCTCGTGCCCTGCTACAATGCGTTCATCGACACGCGGACACCGGGGTCGGAGGCCAAGGAGAACTTCACCATCATCGGCCCTGGCGTCTCGGAGAATCCGCGCCAGCACGTGCACATCGCAGAGCCCCACGGTTTCAACATCGGCGGCGCGCGTCAACCTCCGCAATGCGTGAATTCGCAGCACAGCCACAATACCGCCGAGGTCTTCGTCATTCACACCGGGAAGTGGCGGTTCGACTTCGGCGAAGACGGCGGCGACGCTTCGGTGGAGGCAGGTCCGGGCGACATCGTGTCGTTTCCGACGCATGCGTTCCGGGGCTTCACCAACATCGGGGAAGATGTCGGTTTCTTGTGGTCCGTGCTCGGCGGCGACGATCCCGGCCGGGTGACGTGGGCGCCGCGGGTGTTCGAGCTGGCGCAGGAGTATGGCCTCGCTTTGCTCGAGAATGGCGCGCTGGTGGACAAAGCGGCGGGCGAAGCGATGCCGCCCGACGCCGCCCTCATGGCGCCGACGAGCAAAGCGGAGGTCGCCACCCTGCGACGGCTGACGACGGCCGAAGCCGGTCAGCTCGTCGTGCGCGCGCACGCCCGGACGCTGCCCACCGAGGCTGCGGCTGGACCGGTCGTGGAAGAGCCGCTGATCGGCCCCGTATCGCCGGCCGAGCGTCTGCCGGCAGGCCCGCTGGGTTGGCCGCATGGTTTCCATGTCAGGCGCCTGACATTCGATCCGGCCGGCACGACCGGGGCCTACCGGCGCGTGGAGGAGGAGGTCTTGTTCGTCCACCGCGGCACGGTCGTGGCCGAGGTTGCCGGACAAATCGTCACGCTGACCGAGGGCGACACGATGACGGTGCCGATCGGCGCCACGCGGACCCTGCATTCCGCCGGCGGCGCGACCGCGTTCGTCGTCCGCGGCGGCGATGCGCCGCAGGCGGCCCGGCGCGCGTGACGCGAGTTCGTCCGGCGGCGCGGCGTCCCGTCCCTCCCCGCTGTCGGCGTCGCCGTGCCGCCATGCGGCCCGAACCGAGCCCTGTTGCGTGAGGCACAGGGCCACGCTATCGGCGGTCGCTCCTGGGGACGCGTCACATCGTAGCCATCTCTCTGGGTTCCGCGATCGAGGCGCCCGGACATTGGCCACACCGAAGAAGACCGGCTCCACCACGACGCGACGATTCGGTGCCACCTCCTATGACGTGGCGAGGCTCGCCGGCGTGTCGCAGTCGGCGGTGTCGCGCTGCTTCACGCCTGGCGCGAGCGTGGCCGAAAAGACCCGCGTTCGCATTCTCGCCGCGGTGGCGCAGCTTGGTTACGAGCCGAATGCCATCGCGCGGGGGCTGATCGCCCGGCGGACGAATCTCGTCGCGGTGCTCATCTCCAATCTGACCAACCTCTACTATCCCGATGTCCTGTCGCAACTGGGTCAGCAACTTTCGGCCGTCGGCCTGCGCACCCTGCTGTTCACTTTCCGGAGCGAGGGAGACGCCAAGGACGCCCTGAACGAAGTCTGGCGGCATCGTGTGGACGGTGCGATCGCCGCCGTTCATCTCGATCCGGAGCAAGTCAAAATCTTCGCCGAGCGCGGGATACCGCTGGTGTTCTACAATCGCATGGCGGGGGTCGAAGGAATGGCCTCGTCGGTCTGTTGCGACTCCAACTCGGGCGAGCGGCTGCTCGTCGAGCAGTTGCTCGCCGCGGGGCATCGGCGCTTCGGCCTGATCGGCGGGCCTGCCGACAGCTTCGTCGGCGAGGAGCGGCTGCGCGGCGCGATCGAGCGGCTGAGCGAGGCCGGCCTGCCGGACGCGCCGGTCGTCCGCGGCAAATACAGCTATGAGTCCGGCCGCCTGGCCATGACCGAGCTGCTTCGCCGCGACGCGTCCCTCGACGCCGTCATCAGCGTCAACGACATGATGGCCCTGGGCGCCGTCGACGTGGCGCGGGAAACGTTCGGGCGGACCGTCCCGGACGATCTGTCGGTCGTCGGCTTCGACGGCATCGACGCCGCCGCCTGGTCCAGCTACCGCCTGACGTCGATCAAGCAGCCGGTGGAGCGGATGACCAAGGCAGCGGTCCAGATGCTGATGGAGCGGATCGAGGATCATTCGATCGCGGCCGAACGGCGGCTGTTCGCCGGCAAGCTGATCAAGGGCACCTCGGCCCGGATCGGCGGCGGATGACGATCCGGGCGCCGCTTCGGCCAGCGGGCGCGGCGTTGCCCCGCGACGTTGGCGACGACGTCCGCCTGACAGCCATGGCGCCGCCGGCCGTCCCGACAACCGCCGCTTCGCCGAGGCCCCGATGACACTGAAGACGATGATCGCCGACAAGCAGCGGCTGTGGGGCAGCTTCCTCAAGACGCCGTCGCCGATCCTGGTCGAAGTCTTGGGCTCGGCCGTCTCGACCTGCTCTGCCTCGACGCCGAGCACGCGCCATTCGACT
>CAXSHP010000216.1:0-4759 GCA_964236935.1 uncultured Sphingomonadaceae bacterium | reverse complement strand
CCGGGCAGCAGCCGCTTGATCCGGCTGCGCCTCGTCGCGGCGGACCGGCTGGCGAAGCTGCACCACGAAGATCGCGCGCTCGCGCTGCTGGCCGGCGCCGATCCCGCGCTGGCCGATGCGCGCGCGCGGATCTCCGCGCACCGCGCGCTCGCGGCGCCGATCGGCGATGCCGCCGCCGGGATCGCCGAGCTGCTGCTGCGCGTCGGCGGCGACATCAATCGCGAGCGCGTCACGCCCTTGGCGCTGACGCTCGGGCGGCTGTCGACCTTCCTCGCCCCGCGCAATGCGGAAACGTGG
Organism: uncultured Sphingomonadaceae bacterium; assembly: GCA_964236935.1. Lineage (GTDB taxonomy): Bacteria > Pseudomonadota > Alphaproteobacteria > Sphingomonadales > Sphingomonadaceae > Solisphingomonas. The sequence goes on along the minus strand of CAXSHP010000216.1, from coordinate 4,462 downwards.
ATCGTGACGAGCGGGCTGCTCGGTTCGGCCGGGCAATATCGCCCGGCGGTGATCGCGCTCGCCAATGTCGCCGCCGACGATCCATTCGCCTCGACCGCGCGCGACCTGCGCGTCCAGTTCCTGCTGCGCGCCGGCGATCGCCCGGCGGCGTTGGCCGAAGCGGTCGCCGCCTCGTCGCGCCCCGCTGCCGATATGTCGGATTGGGTCCGGGTCGGGGATCTCTACGGCGATCTCGACCGCCAGCGCGAGGCAGCCGACGCCTATGGCCGTGCGATCGCTTTGGCCGGGGCCGATCCCGCCGCCGGCCCGATGCTGTGGACGTTGTGGCTGCGCCGCGGCGGCGCGCTCGAGCAGGGCGGCGATTGGCCCGCCGCGAAGGATGCGCTGCACAAGGCGCTGGCGCTCGCCCCCGATCAGCCGGTGGTGCTCAACTATCTCGGCTATGCCCAGCTCGAGCGGCGCGAGAATGTCGCCGAAGCGGGGAAATTGATCGAGCAGGCCAGCGCGCTGCGCCCCGACGACAGCGCGATCACCGATTCGCTTGGCTGGGCTTATTATGTCCGCGGCGACATTCCCAAGGCGATCGCGACGCTGGAAAAGGCGGTGGAGAGCGAGCCCGGCGAATCGACGATGAACGAGCATCTCGGCGACGCTTATTGGGCGGCCGGGCGGCGTTACGAGGCGCGCTACGCGTGGCGGGCGGCGCTGGTCTACGCCGAACCGAAGGACGTCGCGCGCATTGCGGGCAAGATCGAGACCGGCGGGCCGCGCGCGACGCCGTGAGCACGGTCGAGACCGCATTCGCCAAGGTCAATCTCGCGCTCCACGTCCGCCGGCGTCGCGCCGACGGCTATCACGAGATCGAGACGCTGTTCGCGTTCTGCGAAGACGGCGATCGGGTGGAGCTTGTGCCGGCGGGCGAGCCGCTCGAGATCGTCGGCCCGTTCGCGGCGGATCTCGATCCCGGGCCGGCCAATCTCGTGCGCCGCGCCGCCGACGCATTGCGCGCAGCATTCGCCGGAGCCGACGCCGGCGGTTTCCGCCTCGAAAAGAACCTGCCGGTCGCCGCGGGGATCGGCGGCGGTTCGGCGGATGCGGCGGCGGCGCTGCGCCTGCTGTGCCGCCGGTGGCGGCTCGATCCGGCCGAACCGCGGGTGGGACAGATCGCCGTCGCGCTCGGCGCCGACGTGCCCGCGTGCCTGGCGTCGCGCACCGCATTCGGCGAGGGGCGGGGGGACCGGCTTCGCCCGGCCGCCGCGACGCTTGCGGGGACGCCGATCCTGCTGGTCAATCCGCGCGCTTTGCTCGCGACCGGCGCGGTGTTCGCCGCCTGGGACGGCGAGGATCGCGGGCCGCTCGATCCGGAGCGGCCGTTGGCGGGCCGCAACGATCTCGAAACGCCCGCGCGCGGCCTCCTCCCGGCGATCGGCGACGTGCTCGCGTTCCTCGGGCGCCAGCGAGGCGTCGCGCTCGCCCGCATGTCGGGCTCGGGCGCGACCTGTTTCGCCTTGTTCGAAGACGATGCCGCGCGCGATGCGGCGCGGCGCGGCGTCCCCTCCGGCTGGTGGTCGCTCGCGAGCCGCCTGCGATGAGCGCCGCCGAGGCTTGGCGCGAGATCGCCGGCGACGACGGCAGTCTGCTGTTGATTTCCGATCATGCGTCGAACCACGTTCCGCGCGATATCGACCTGGGCGTGCCGGCAACCCTGCTCGGCGAACATGTCGCGCTCGACATCGGCGTCATGCCGCTGGCGGACGCGTTGTGCGCCACGCTCGGCTGCCCCGCGATCCTCGGCGCGGTGTCGCGCCTGGTGATCGACTGCAATCGCGAGGAAGATGCGCCGGGCTTGATCCCCGCCGCGAGCGACGGCCACGTCGTGCCGGGCAACGCGGCGCTCGATCCCGCCGCGCGCGAGGCGCGGATCGCGCGGTTCTTTCGGCCCTATCATGCCGCGATCGAGCGAGCGCTCGCGACCCGGCGTCCGCGCCTGCTGATCTCGCTCCACAGCTTCACGCCTCGCCTGGCCGCCTCGCCCGAACCGCGACCGTGGCAGATCGGCATCCTCTACAATCGCGACGAGCGCGCCGCGCGGATCGCATTGCCGCTGCTCGCCGCGGCCGGCGTGACCGTCGGCGACAACCAGCCTTATTCGGGGCGGGTGCTCAACGCGACGATGAACCGCCACGGCGAGGCGCACGGCATCCCCTATCTCGGGATCGAGGTGCGCCAGGATCTGATCGGCGACGATGCCGGCGTCGCGGGGTGGCGTGATGTGCTCGCGCCGGTGATCCGGCGAACGCTCGACGGGCTTGGCAATGGCGCCGGGACCGGCCAGAACGCGTGCCAAATCTAGGAAGCCCGATGCCGCATGTCTTCGACAAGTCCCGTTTGCCCAGCCGGCATGTCTCGGTCGGGCCCGAGCGCGCGCCCCACCGCTCTTATTATTACGCGATGGGGATGACCGAGGAGGAGATCGGGCGGCCGTTCGTCGCGGTCGCCTCCGCCGGCAACGACAGCGCGCCATGCAACACCACGCTCGACGCGCAGGCCGACATCTGCCGCGAAGGCGTGATCGCCGGGGGCGGCACGCCGCGCCGCTTCAACACCATCACCGTCACCGACGGCATCGCGATGGGCCACCAGGGGATGAAGAGCTCGCTCGTCAGCCGCGAGGTGATCGCCGATTCGGTCGAGCTGTCGGTGCGCGGCCATTGCTACGACGCGCTGGTCGGCTTCGCGCGCTGCGACAAGTCGCTGCCGGGCATGATGATGGCGATGCTGCGGCTCAACGTGCCGTCGATCTTCGTCTATGGCGGCCCGATACTGCCCGGCCGGTTCCAGAACCGCGACGTGACTGTGGTAGACGTGTTCGAAGTGGTCGGGCGTTACGCCGCCGGCGCCTGCCCGCTGTCCGAGGTCCACGCGCTCGAACGCGTCGCCTGTCCGGGGCACGGCGCCTGTGGCGGCCAATATACCGCGAACACGATGGCGTGCGTCGGCGAGGCGATCGGGCTGTCGCTGCCGAATAGCAATATGGTGCCCGCGCCTTATACCACGCGGGACCAGATCGCCCACGCCGCCGGCGTCCAGGTGATGGAGCTGCTCGCGAGCAATATCCGTCCGCGCGACATCTGCACCCGCGCGGCGTTCGTCAATGCCGCGCGGATCGTCGCGGCGACGGGCGGTTCGACCAACGGCGCGCTCCATCTGCCGGCGATGGCGAACGAGGTGGGGATCGCATTCGATCTGTTCGACGTGGCGGAGATCTTCAGGTCGACGCCCTATCTGGCCGACCTCAAGCCCGGCGGCAGATATGTCGCGAAGGACATGTACGAGGCGGGCGGCGTCTACATGCTGATGAAGACCATGCTCGGCGAAGGGCTGCTGGACGGCGGCTGCATGACCGTGACCGGCCGGACGCTGGCTGAGAATATCGACGAGGTCACCTGGAATCCCGATCAGCAGGTGATCTACGACGCCAAGGCGCCGATCACCCCCACGGGCGGCGTCGTCGGCCTGCGCGGGTCGCTCGCGCCCGACGGCGCGATCGTCAAGGTCGCGGGGATGCAGCGGCTGCAGTTCAGCGGCCCGGCGCAGGTGTTCGAGTGCGAGGAGGAGGCGTTCGCCGCGGTCGAGGCGCGCGCGATCGTCGAAGGCTCGGTGGTCGTGATCCGCTACGAAGGTCCCAAGGGCGGCCCCGGCATGCGCGAGATGCTGTCGACCACCGCCGCGCTCTACGGCCTCGGGCTGGGCGAGAAGGTCGCGCTGATCACCGACGGACGTTTCTCCGGCGCGACGCGCGGCTTCTGCATCGGCCATGTCGGACCCGAAGCGGCCGAGGGCGGGCCGATCGCCCTGGTCGAACCCGGCGACATGATCCGCATCGACGCCGCGGCGGGGACGATCGATCTCGACGTGCCCGCGGCCGTGCTGGCTGAGCGCCGGGCGAAGTGGCGTCCGCGCGCGCACGATTATCAATCGGGCGCACTGTGGCGTTACGCGCAGAACGTCGGGCCGGCCTGGCAGGGCGCGGTGACCCACCCCGGCGCCAGCGCGGAAACGCACGTCTATGCGGATATCTAGAAGGGATCGACATCCGCGACTCCCCTCCCTTTCGGGGAGAGGAATTCAGGTGATAATGGTGCTGCTGAGCGCCTGCTCCTCATCGACCGCACCCGATCCCGTCGCTGCGGCGCCGGACGCCGATCGGATCGAATGCGCACTGGCCGGCGCTGCCGATTTCACCCGCGATTGCAGCGTGGAGCGCACGGCCGATCCCGATGGCATCGAACTGACCCTGCGTCACCGCGACGGCGGCTTCCGGCGGCTGCGGGTCACCGACGATGGGCGCGGCGTCGCCGCCGCCGACGGAGCCGAGCCCGCCGAGGTCGCGATCACCGGCGGCAACGCGATCGAGGTGACGCTCGGCGGCGACCGCTATCGGCTTCCCGCGACGATCAAG
>CAXSHP010000215.1:2702-4762 GCA_964236935.1 uncultured Sphingomonadaceae bacterium | reverse complement strand
ACGGTGGTGCCGACGATCTGCTCGATGATCGCGGTGTCGGCGGTCAGCCGCGAGGCGATCTCGGACGGCCGGTTCTCCTCGAAGAAGCGCGGCGTCAGCCGCAGCAGATTGCGCTGGACCGCGTTGCGCAGGTCGGCGACGACGCGCTCGCCGAGCCACGATACGTAATAGAAGCGCAGCGCGGTGGCGAGCGCCAGCACGATCACGATCATCAGCAGATAATGGAACGAACCGGTCACGCCGAGGCTGCCGCCACCCTCGGTGAAGCCGCGATCGATCACGCGCTTGAAGCCGTACGGAATGGCGAGCGTCGCCGCGGAGGAAACCGTCAGCGCCACCGCCGACGCCACGATCCGCCCCGGATAGCGCAGCGCGAGGCGCCAGATCAGCCGGAGGTTGCCGATCGGCGGACGCGCCGCATGAGGGGTATCGCTGGCCGCCATCGCCGTCGCCTAGCAGGTGGCCCGCGGTGGCTCAACATGACCGGCGTGCCATGTTGCATTGCGCCGGGGCAACGCTTTGGCCATAGCGAGGTTATACAGACGGTAGCGATCCGCGGGAACCGATGCTTATGCTTTATGACACGTACGAGTTGCAGCGCAGCTGGCTGTCGGGCGCGAGCACGTTGGCGAATATCGGCGCGGAGTGGCTGCAGAATCCGGCCAATCCGTTCGGCCAGTTCGGCATCAATCCGATGGTCGCGTCGGGCCTCGACGTGTTCGCCCATGCCTCGGCCTCGCGCGGCAAGCCGGAATTCGGCTTCACCCATACGATCGTCGACGGCCAGGCGGCGGCGGTGACCGAGGAGATCGTCCTGCGCCGGCCGTTCGGCCAGCTCAAGCGGTTTCGCCGCGAGGGGATCGAGGGCGGCCCCCGGCTGCTGATCGTCGCGCCGATGTCGGGCCATTACGCGACGCTGCTGCGCGGCACGGTCGAGCGGATGCTGCCCGGCCACGACGTCTACATCACCGACTGGCGCGACGCGAAGATGGTGCCGCTGTCCGACGGAAGCTTCGACCTCGACGACTATATCGATTATCTGATCGCGTTCCTCGAGCGGATCGGCCCCGGCGCGCATATGCTGGCCGTGTGCCAGCCGTCGGTCCCGGCTTTCGCCGCGACGGCGCTGATGGCGGCGGACGACAATCCCGCGCGGCCGCGTACGCTGACGATGATGGGCGGCCCGATCGACACGCGCGAGGCGCCGACGCAGGTCAATACGGTCGCGACGCAACGCCCGCACAGCTGGTTCGAGAGCAACGTCATCGCCACCGTCCCGGTCTATTATCCCGGTGCCGGACGGAAGGTTTATCCGGGCTTTCTCCAGCTCGCCGGCTTCATGGCGATGAACCTCGGCAACCATCTGATCAGCCATTACCAGATGTACCAGCATCTCGTTTCCGGCGACGGCGAAAGCGCCGACGGCACCAAGGCGTTCTACGAGGAATATCGCTCGGTCTGCGATATGACCGCCGAATTCTATCTCGAGACGATCGACACGGTGTTCCAGCAGCATCTGCTGCCCAAGGGCGAAATGCTCCACCGCGGACGCCTCGTCGATCCCGCCGCGATCCGCGATACCGCGATCCTCGCGATCGAGGGCGAGCGCGACGACATCTCCGGTCTCGGCCAGACGAAGGCCGCGCTGACGATCTCGACCGGATTGCCCAAGGCGATGCGCAAATATCATCTCGCCAAGAGCGTCGGCCACTACGGCATCTTCAACGGACGCCGCTGGCGCGAGGAGATCGCGCCGGTGGTCGACCGGTGGATCGCCGGGCACGATGCCGCGTGACAGTGCCGGCGTGAGGCGGTCGACCTGACCCGCGCCGGGCCGCACCTCACCGCCCGGATCGAGCGGTGGCCGGTGGCCGGCGCCTTCACCATCGCACGCGGCGCCAAGACGCATGTCGATGTCGTCGTCGCCGAACTGGACCGCAATGGCTGCCGCGGCCGGGGCGAAGCGACCGCGATCTATTACCACGGCGAAACCGCCGAGACCGTGCTGGCCGCGATCGAGGCGATGGCCGGCCCGCTCGGCGCCGGCGCCGGGCGCGACG
>CAXSHP010000215.1:0-2692 GCA_964236935.1 uncultured Sphingomonadaceae bacterium | reverse complement strand
GCCGGTCGAGCCACCACCGCCCGCGGAGACGGTGCGCGACGACCTGCTGCGGCTGATGCCGCGTGGCGCGGCGCGCAACGCGCTCGACGCGGCGCTGTGGGACCTCGCGGCGAAGGAGCAGGACCTGCCCGTCTGGCGGATCGCCGGGCTCGCGCCGCCACGCCCGCTGACCACCGCCTTCACCATCTCGCTCGGCGATCCGGCGAAGATGGAGGCCGCTGCGCGCGCCGCCGCCGGGCGCTATCCCCTGCTCAAGCTCAAGCTCGCCGGCGAGGGCGATCTCGAGCGCGTGGCTGCGGTCCGGCGCGGCGCGCCCGCCGCGCGGCTGATCGTCGACGCCAACGAGGCCTGGACCGGGCGCGACGTCGCCGCGGAAGCGACCGCGCTCGCCGCGCTCGGCGTCGCGCTGATCGAGCAGCCGGTCGCGGCGGGGCGCGACGATCTGCTCGACGGAGTGGTCTCGCCGATTCCGCTGTGCGCCGACGAAAGCTGCCACGATCGCACCGATCTCGATCGCTGCGTCGGGCGCTATGCGGCGATCAACATCAAGCTCGACAAGGCCGGCGGGCTGACCGAAGCGCTGGCGCTCGCCGACGCGGCGCGCGCGCGCGGGCTCGCGGTCATGGTCGGCTGCATGCTGTCGACCTCGCTCGGCATCGCGCCGGCGTTCCTCGCGGCGCAGGGGGCGCGCTGGGTCGATCTCGACGGGCCGCTTTTGCTGGCGGGGGATCGTGATCCCGGCATCGCCTTCGACGACGCGACGATGGCACCGCCGCCGGCCGCGCTGTGGGGCTGAGGCTCAGGCGTAGAGCTGGAAGATCCATTCCGCGACCAGCGCCGGCTTGTCGACGCCCTCGATCTCGACCGTCGCCTCGATCGTTTCCTGATAGAGGCCCGGCTTCTTCTCGGCCAGCTCGAGCAGCTTGAAGCGCCCGCGCACGCGCGATCCCGAACGGACGGGCATGAGGAAACGCACCTTGTTGGTGCCGTAGTTGAGCGCCATCCTGATGCCGTCGAGCGCGTTGGCGCCGCTCGCTTCGAGCAGATGGCTGAGCAGCGACAGGGTGAGGAAACCATGCGCGATCGTGCCGCCGAACGGCGTCATTCGCGCCATTTCGGGATCGACGTGGATGAACTGATGGTCACGCGTCGCGTCAGCGAACAGATCGATCGTCGCCTGATCGACCAGCACCCAGTCCGACAGCCCGATCTCCTCGCCGATCCTGGCACCAAGCGCGTCGATCGTCGCCATCGCATTCCTCCGATAGTGGCGCGGAGGGTGCCGGCGCTTGACGTTTGCGTCAATGCGAACTTGCTGCTGCCAGCCTAGCGGGCTACGTTACGCGTAACGGAGATCGGTATGATCCACGAGCAACTCAGCGGCAAGACGCGTGCCGCGCGGTATCGCGCGGCGATGCGCGCGCGCGGATACCGGATCAAGCAAATGTGGGTGCCCGATGTGCGCTCGTCGGCATTTCGGGCGCAGATCGCGCAAGAAGTCGCCGCGATCGATGCCAGTGCGGGTGCGGCTGAGGACCAGGCGTTCGTCGACGCCGTCAGCGATTGGGACGATCTGCCCCCCTACGACGTATCGTTCAAGCCGGCCGCCGCCGAGCGGTGAATCGGGGGAGGTCTGGACGGTTTCGGGAGGGCCGGGCTATGCCGGCAAACCGCGGCCCGCGCTGATCGTTCAGTCCGATCTCTATCGCTTCGAGCGTTCGGTCACCGTCTGCGGCTTCACCACCGAGCAGACGCTGTCGCCGTTCAGTCGACCGCTGATCGAGCCGTCACCCGCGAACGGACTCATTCAACCAAGCAGCGTCATGGTGGACAAGATTACCACCGTGCCGGTGACTCGCCTCGGCGAACGCATCGGCGTGCTCGTGCCGCGTGATATGGCCCGGATCGATCTTGCACTGCTCGTCTTTCTCGGCCTCGCCGGCTGAGGGCGGCATCACCCTTCGATAACGGGGCCCGCGCCGGCATAGGGCATGATCAGCTTGCCGTCGGGCGCGGCGGTGAAGCTCGTCTGGGTCGGATAGGCGAATTCGATGTCGGCTTCGTTGAACGCCTTGAGGATCGCGACCGCGACCACGCTCTGCATGTTGAACACGACCTTGAGTTCTTCGGTGTGGACGTCGAACTGGAGCTCGTAATCGAGGCTCGACGCGCCGAAGCCCGTCATCCCGCAACGGATCAGCTTGCACCCGTCATGCGCCTCGACGATGCCGCGCAGCAACTCGGGAATGCCGGCGCAGACGTCGGGCGGGGTCTGGTAGACGATGCCGAACGGCAGGATCACGCGGCGGCGATCGAGCCGGGCGAGGTTGTGCAGCTCCTTGCCGAGCAGGTTGGTGTTCGAGATCACCACCTCCTCGCCGGTCTGCGCACGCACGCGCGTCGTCTTGAGCCCGATCGCCTCGACCGTGCCGACGGTGCTGTCCCACTTGATGATGTCGCCGCGGCGGAAAGGGCGATCGAACAGGATCGCCAGCGCCGCGAACAGATCGGAGAAGATGCCCTGCGCCGCGAGCCCGATCGCGATGCCGCCGATGCCGAGGCCGGCGACCAGGCCGGTGACGTTGACCCCGAGATTGTCGAGGATCAGGACGCCGGCGATCGCGAACAAAGCGATGCTGACGAGCAGGCGGATGATCCCATAGGCGCTGCCGAGCGTGCTGTGCTCGAGCCC
>CAXSHP010000214.1:0-4842 GCA_964236935.1 uncultured Sphingomonadaceae bacterium | reverse complement strand
TCATGAGGGGTTGGCAGGAGAGCGCCCGCGCCCACATAAGGGCGACACGACTGCATGGGAACGACGCCGCTTATGGCCACTCTGGGAATGACCGCCGCCGAGCGCGAGGCGATCGAGCGATTCCGCACCGACGTGGTCGAGCCGTCGATGACGCAGCTCGTGATCCTCGATTTCTGGGCCGAATGGTGCGGGCCGTGCAAGCAGCTAGGGCCGATCCTCGACAAGGTCGCGGGCGATTATGCGGCGAAGGGCGTGAAGCTCGTCAAGATCGACGTCGATCAGGACAAGGTCATCGCGGCGCAATTCCGTGTCCAGTCGAACCCAACCGTCTATGCGTTGTTCCAGGGCCAGCTCGTCGCCGATCTTACCCCGGCGCGGACCGAATCGCAGCTCGTCCGCACGCTCGATCAATTGCTCGCGCAGCTGCCGATCGGCGCCGCCCCCGATACCGCCGCCGAGCAGGACATTCCGGCGCTGGTGGCGATGGGCGAAGAGGTGCTCGCCGAGGGTGACGTCGAGCGCGCGCTGTCGATCTTCGCGCAGATCGTCGAACTCGCGCCCGAGGATGCGGCGGCGGTCGCCGGCAACGTCCGCGCGCTGATCCAGGCGGGGCGCGCCGACGAGGCGGCGGCGCTGCTCGCGACGCTGCCCGAAGCCAAGGCCAAGGCGCCCGAGGTGGCGCGTGCCAAGGCGGCGCTGGCGCTGGCGCAGGAGGCGCAGCCGGTCGACGATCTCGCGGCCTTACGCGCCGCGGTCGAGGCCGCTCCCGACGATCAGGACGCGCGCTACCGCCTCGCCGGCGGGTTGATGGCGGCGGGCGAGCGCGACGCCGCGGCGGACGCCTTGCTCGAGGGCATCCGGCGCGATCGCGAATGGAACGAGGGCGCGGCCAAGGCGCGGCTGCTGACCTTGTTCGAGGCGGTCGGGCTCGAGGACCCGTGGGTCAGCGCGCAGCGGCGACGGCTGTCGGCGATCCTGTTCACCTGATGGACGAAAAGCCGCTCCGGCTGTCGATCTTTCCGCTCGCCGGAGCGCTGCTGTTTCCACGCGCGCAATTGCCGCTGCACATCTTCGAGCCGCGCTATCGCGCGCTGGTGAACGACGCCGTGGCGCGCGACCGGCGGATCGGCATGATCCAGCCGCGCGAGGAAAGCGAGCGGCCGGCGCTGTACGGGATCGGCTGCATCGGGCGGATCGCGCATGTCGAGGCGCTCCCCGACGGGCGGTTCAACATCGTGCTCGAGGGGCTCAGCCGCTTCCGCCTGCTGCGCGAGATCGACACGACCACCCCGTTCCGCCAGGTCGAGGCGAGTATTGCGGGGTTTGCCGACGACGGCGAGCCGGTGCCGCTCGGGCTCGCGCTGCGCGCCGATCTCGAGCGCGAATCGCGCCGTTTCGCCGACGCGCGCGGCTATGCGGTCGATTGGGACGCGGTCGGGCGGATCGACGACGAGACCCTGGTCAATGGCGTGGCGCAGATCGCGCCGTTCGAGGCGGCGGCGAAGCAGGCGCTGATCGAGGCACCCGACATCGCCGCGCGCGCCGATCTGCTGGTGCAGCTGCTTTATTTCTATCGGCTCGGCCCCGAAGACGGGGCGGACGCGCGGCTGCAATGAGCTCCACGGAGCGAGGGAGCCCGGACCCGGAGTTGCTCGCGGTGCTGGTGTGCCCGGTGACGCGCGGGCCGCTGCGTTACGATGCGGTCGCCGAGGAACTGGTGTCGGAGGCGGCGGGGCTGGCCTATCCGGTATGCGACGGCGTGCCCGTGATGCTCGCGGAGGAAGCGCGGCGGTTAGATCGGGAAGCCCCGTAGCAGGCTGGGCAGCTCCCCGCTCTCGCCGCGCGCTTCGGCCATCAGCCGATCCTTGAGCGGCGCCACGCGATCGACCAGGCCGAGGCCGAACCGGCGGACCTTGGCGGCGGTGCGCCCCGGCAGGCCGAACAGGCGGGTGAGCCCGTCGGTCGCGGCGGCGACCATCAACGTGTCGAGCCCGCGCCAGCGCTGGTAGCGCGCGAGCAATTGCGCGTCGCCGAGATCGAGCCCGAGGCGCGCGCCCTCGACCAGCACCTGGGCCAAGGCGGCGGCGTCACGAAAGCCGAGGTTGAGCCCCTGGCCGGCGATCGGGTGGATGCCGTGCGCGGCGTCGCCGATCAGCGCGAGCCGCTGCGCGGTGATGCGCGCGGCGTGGTGGAAGCCGAGCGGATAGGACGAGCGCGGTGCGGCGAGGCGGATCGTGCCGAGCAGGCCGCCCATGCGCCGCTCCGCCTCGGCGGCGAAGGCGCGTTCCGACAGCGACAGCATCGCCGGCGCGTCGGCGCGGTCGACCGTCCACACCATCGCCGAGCGCGGGCTGCCGGCCGCGTCGGGCAGCATCGGCAGCAGCGCGAACGGGCCGGCGGGATAGAAGATCTCGTGCGCGACATTGTGGTGTGGCCGGTCGTGCGCGAGCATGCCGACGATCGCGGTATGATCGTAGCGCCAGCGCGCGACCTTGATCCCCGCCGCTTCGCGCGTCGGCGAATGGCGTCCCTCGGCGCCGATCAGCAGCGGCGCCGACAAGGTACGGCCGTCGTCGAGCGTGACGCGCACGCCGGCCTGATCGCGCACCACCGCGGCGGCGCGGGCGGGCATCAGCAGGCTGACGTGGGCGGCCGCGGCGCAGGCCTCGCGCAACGCGGTGCGCAAGGTACGGTTCTCGAACATCCAGCCGAGCGGATCGCCGGGCGCCGGATCGAACGCGAGACCGCGCGGGGCGAGGCCATCGGACACCGCGATGCGCTCGATCGGATTGCCCTGGCCGGCGAGGCGCCTGGCCACCCCGATCGCCTCGAGCATGCGCCACGACGCGCTCGCCACCGCCGACGCGCGCCCGTCGAACGCCGCGCCGAGCGTCGCGACCGGATCGGCGGGATCGACGACGATGCTCGAGAGCTCGTGCGCGTCGAGCGCCGCCGCGAGGGTGAGGCCGACCAGGCCGCCGCCGAGAATGATGACGTCCGCTTGCATGAGGGGGGTTTAGCCAGTCGCGCGCAAGATGCCTAGGTTGACCGGATTCACGCTCGGGCGCATGGTTAATCCGGAACATTTGGGGCACAGGCGATGGCGGGCGGATTGGCGGCGCGGATGCCGCTGTGGCGCGAGCAGGTCAGATACGGCGCGCGCCGCGGGGGCGAGCTGCTCGGCGGGGTGGCGCTGGTGTCCGGCGCCGCGCTGCTGGTGATCGCGCTGGCGAGCTATCGTTCGTCCGATCCCTCGCTCAACACCGCGGCGGGCGGCCCCGCGCTCAATTGGGTCGGCGCGCCGGGCGCGTGGCTCGCCGATCTGCTGCTGAGCCTCGGCGGGCCGGCGGCGGGCTTGTTCGCGACGATCGCGCTGGTGGTCGGATTGCGCATCGCGCGCGGCGATGCGGCGGGGCGCTGGCGCCGCGGACTGCTGCTCTGTCTGGTCGCGATCTTCTTCATCGGCACGGCGCTCGCGCTGTTCCGCAGCGGCGCGACGCTCGCGTTGCCCTCGGGCTGGGGCGGCGCGCTCGGGCTCGCCGGATCGGGCGCGATCGAGGCATTGCTCGGCCTGATCGGCGACGACGGCGTCGCCGCGACGATCCGCCTCGCGCTGATCCCGCTGACCGCGCTCGCCGGCGTGGCGCTGTGGCTCTGGGCGCTCGGCCTCGATGCCGACGAATGGGCCTGGCTGCTGCGCCGGCGCGATCCCGCGGCGCCGCCGCGCGCGCCGACCAAGATCCGCCTGCCGGAGGCGCCGGCGCCGCGCCCCGTGCCGCCGCCGGTCAAGGAGGCGCGGCCGATCATCGCCGATCGCAAGCCGGCGAGCGCGGGCAACCGCCGCCAGCAGCGCGAGCGCCAGGCCTCGCTCGACCTGCGCGACAAATATGTCTTGCCGACGCTCGACCTGCTCAAGCCCGCGCCGCCCTCGAGCGGGCCGACGATCGACAAGGCCGCGCTCGAGCGCAACGCCCGCCTGCTCGAGTCGGTGCTCGACGATTTCCACGTCAAGGGCTCGATCATCGAGGTCCGCCCCGGCCCCGTCGTGACGATGTACGAGCTCGAGCCCGCCTCGGGCGTCAAGGCGAGCCGGGTGGTGGCCTTGGCCGACGACGTCGCGCGCAACATGTCCGCGCTGTCGGCGCGCGTTGCGACGATCCCCGGGCGCAGCGTGATCGGGATCGAGCTGCCCAATGCGCGGCGCGAGGGCGTGGTGCTGAGCGAGCTCGTCGCCAGCCACATGTTCGAGGATCAGAATATGGCGCTGCCGTTGATCTTGGGCAAGAACATCGCCGGCGATCCGGTGATCGCCGATCTCGCGCCGATGCCGCATCTGCTCGTCGCGGGCACGACCGGATCGGGCAAGTCGGTGGGCTTGAACTGCATGATCCTGTCCCTGCTCTATCGGCTGACGCCCGATCAGTGCCGGATGATCATGATCGATCCCAAGATGCTCGAGCTGAGCATCTACGACGGCATCCCGCACCTGCTCTCGCCGGTGGTGACCGAGCCGGCCAAGGCGATCCGCGCGCTTAAATGGGCGGTCGAGCAGATGGAGGACCGCTATCGCATGATGGCCTCGGTCGGCGTGCGCGGGCTGGCGAGCTTCAACGACAAGGTCCGCGCGGCGCGGGCCAAGGGCCAGACGCTCGGGCGCAAGGTGCAGACCGGCTACGATGCCGAGTCAGGCCAGCCGATCTATGAGGAGGAGCAGCTCGATTTCGAGGTGTTGCCGCAGATCGTGGTGGTGGTCGACGAGCTCGCCGATCTGATGATGACCGCGGGCAAGGAGGTCGAGTTCCTGATCCAGCGGCTCGCGCAGAAGGCGCGCGCGGCGGGCAT
>CAXSHP010000213.1:0-4866 GCA_964236935.1 uncultured Sphingomonadaceae bacterium | reverse complement strand
CGGATCATCGTCTCGCCCAACGGCGTCGATCTCGGGCTGTTCGGCGATCCGCCGCCGGCCGATGCGGCGCTCGCCCGATCGCTCGGGCTCGCCGGGGCGGAGGTGATCGGCTTCATCGGCTCGTTCTACGATTATGAGGGGATCGACGATCTGATCGCGGCGCTGCCGGCGCTCGCGCGGCGCCGTCCGCGGGCGAAGCTGCTGCTGGTCGGCGGCGGGCCGATGGAGCAGGCATTGCGCGCGCAGGCGGCGGCGTCCCCGGCGGCGGACCGGATCGTCTTCGTCGGCCGCGTCGCGCACGATGCGGTCGAGCTCTATTACGGCCTGATCGACATCCTCGCTTATCCGCGCAAGGCGATGCGGCTGACCGAGCTGGTCACGCCCTTGAAGCCGCTCGAGGCGATGGCGCAGCGCCGGCTGGTCGCCGCGTCCGACGTCGGCGGGCATCGCGAGCTGATCGAGGACGGCGTCACCGGCACCTTGTTTCGCGCGGGCGATCCCGCCGCGATCGCCGAAGCGCTCGCCGGCATGCTCGAGAATCGGGCGATGTGGGAGGGGCGCCGCGCGGCCGGGCGGGCGTTCGTCGAGCGGAATCGTAACTGGTCTTCAAATATTTCGCGTTATGCGCCAGCCTATCGTGCGCTCGCGCGCGCCAGCTGATGGGACGGACGAGATGATCACCCGGTGGATGAAGCAGGCGAGTGCCTGGCCGTTCGAAACGCCCGTCGCGTTGTTCCTCGGCGCGGCGCTGACGTTCGCGATCATGGCCATGCCGAAGGAATTGTTCGACGGCTATTTCGCCGCGACCGGCCTGCCGATGCTCGGCGCCGCGGGACGGATCGTCGCCGCCTTCACGCTGGGCGGGCTGGCAGCGTGGGGGACATGGCGTGGGCTGGCCGGTGCGCCGAAGGTCCGCTGGACGATCAAGGTCGGCCGTCCGAGCTTCACGCCGCGTCGCGCCGATGCGCATCCCGATGCGCCGCTGCGCCGCCCGATCTTCGCCGAAAGCGAATTGGGTGCGCCGCTCGACAGCGTGCGCGCCGCGCCGCGCCGCCGCTCGATCAGCGTCGCGAGTGCCGCAACACGGGAGTCCGCGCTGCCCGCCGCGCCGGAGGAAGCGCTGCCGACGCCCGCCGTTTCCGCACCGGAAGAAGCGATTGCCGAAGCGCCGGCCCCGACCCCGCCGGCTGCGGGCGAGCCGGTCGTCGCGGCCCCGGACGAGACGGCACCGGAAGCCGCGCCGCCGCCGCTTGCGTCGGCGATCGAAGCGAGCGAACGCGAGAGCCTCGCCGCGCTGATGCAGCGCCTGGAAGACAGCCTGGCGCAACGTTCGGCCGCCCCCTCCGGCCGCTCCGCGCCGGCCGCGTGGCTGGTGCGCGACGACCAGAAGCAGGCCCGCAAGAGCGCCTAGCGCCTATGCATCGGCAATCGTCAGCGCTTCGATCGTCAGGCGTACGCCGTCGTCGCAGCCGCCGCGCGCCGCGAGCGCGATGTCGGCGATGATATGGCCGCGCAGGTCATATTCGGCATCGGCGATCGTGCCGGCGACGCGGTCGGCCCGCCGCTCGGCATCCGCGCCGCGAAGCAGCAGATCGAGCCGGTGAGTCGCGCCGGCGAAGGTCGCGCTCGCCCAGTCGGCGCTGTCGGCCCGCTCGATCGCGAATTCGATGTCGAGGCTGCGCTCGATCGCATGGGCAAGTCGTACCGCGAGCGGCGGGCGCGGCCGGTGCGTCATCGCGCTGCATCGGCGGCGCGAGCGAGATGCGCCTCGACGCGGGCGATCGTCTCGAGGCGCGGCGTCCGGCCGTTGCGCAGATCGAGGACGAAACGGGGATCGTGGACCGCATCCCGGCCAAAGCGGGTCGCTGCCGTCCCGGTGTGGCGCAGATGCTTTTCAGTTCGACCAAGAAGATCCATTGCCGTATTCCTATGATTATCCTATCCAACGTTGGATAATTCCTATCTCTGAGGCAATTTCCTACTTGTCTAGGCAGTTTCCTATCGATAATGGGGTGCCGAAATGGATATTTCCGATCTCTCGGCAGACGATCCGCGCGCCGCGCTCGAGGCGCTGATCGATCGGCGTGGCGAGGATTTCGCGTCGCTGTCGCGGTTGCTCGGGCGCAACCCGGCCTATGTCCAGCAGTTCATCCGCCGCGGCGTGCCGCGCAAGCTCGACGAGGCCGATCGGCGGACGCTCGCGCGCTACTTCAACGTTCCCGAGCGCGTGCTCGGCGGGCCGGACGACGACGGCGCGCGCATCGTCCTCGCCGAGGCCGGCGGGCCGCGCGATCCCGAGGATCTGATCCTCGTGCCGCGGCTCGATGTCGGGGCGTCGGCGGGGCCCGGCGCGCTCGGCGGCAACGAGCATAACGTCTCGCGGCTGGCGTTTCGCGCCGGCTGGCTGCGCGAACTCGCCGGCGGCAGCCCGACATCCATGTCGATCATCCGCGTCGACGGCGATTCGATGGTGCCGACATTGGGCCACGGCGACGACATATTGGTCGATCGCTCGGACGCCGCCGATCGCCTGCGCGACGGCATCTACGTGCTGCGGGTCGACGATGCGCTGATCGTCAAGCGCATCGCGGTCCATCCCGCCGGCCGCCGCTTCACCATCCGTAGCGACAATCCCGCTTATCCCGATTGGGCCGATTGCGATCCGGCGATGATCGAGGTGATCGGCCGGGTGGTATGGGCGGGACGGCGGGTCGGCTAGCCGCGCCGCCGATCGACCAGCCACACGATGATCGCGATCGCGGTGCCGAGCGCGGTGCCGGCGAGCACGCCGATCGTCGGCTGGCCGCGGACGGCGCCGATGATCGCGCCGGCGATCACCGTGATCGCGATGATGGCGCCGGCGGCGCGCGGATTGCGGTTGGTTGGAACGGCCATGGCCCCCCCTGCCACGGACGCGGCGGCGGTGTCACCTCCCGGACACGTGCCTAACCGTCGGTTCATCACGCGCTTGGCGCTTTTGCGTAACCGTCGCCGTGGCACGCAGTGGCCAGCGAAGCGGTCGTGAGGAGAGACCAATGCAATCGATCCCGATCGTCGCCGATCGCGCCACCCTCGAGGGCGCCACCGAGCTGATCGCGCGCTTCGGCGTCGCGGCCGAGGGCGAGGCGGCCGCGCGCGCCGATCGCAGCCGCGATCTGGGCAACGTCGTCAATTTCTGCCGCTGGCGGCAGATCGAGCGGTTGATCGGCATGCTCGCGACGCGACAGCCGTTCGGGACCGTGCATTGAGGCGATCCGGAGAGTTTGATCGATCGGGCGCGTGATCTAACCGGCCGAACTGACCGACAGAGGCTGGCGGGCGCGGCCTCGCGGCGCTAGTTCGGCGGCATGTCGTTCCTGTTTCCGCGGCGCAGCCTGCCGTTTGTGGCGTTCGCCGCATTCGTAACGAGTCACGGCGCCCCCGCCGGCGCGCAGCAGCGGGCGGTCGCGGACGGCGGCGCGCTCGATCCGGCATCGCCGCTCGCGCCCTTGCCCGATCTCGGCGTCGCCTGGCCCGATCTCGCCGCGCCGGACGCCGCGATCGCCCCCGCCGCCGCGGGCGGCAAGGCTCCGGCCGCGGCGGACGTCAACGCCTCCGCCGAGCAACGCTACCGCCTTGTCCTCGAGGGCATCGATACGATCGAGGATCCCGCGTTCCGCTTGCGCTTCGACGGCTTGTCGCTGCTCGTCCAGGGCCAAGGCAAGCCCGCCAACGTCGCGCAGATCGATCGGCGCGCGCGCGAGGACGCCGATACGCTGACCGAGCTGCTGCGCGCCTACGGATATTATGACGCCACGGTCGAGACGCGCGTCGCCGGGGCGGCGAACGATCGCCTCCTCGTCACGCTGGCGGCGCAGCCGGGCACGCTCTATCGCTTCACCGCGGTGACGCTGACCGGTCTCGAGAGCAGCGGCGCGGAGAAAGCGGCGTTGCGCGCGGCGTTCGCGGTCAAGGCCGCCGATCCGGTCAGCGCCGACAAGGTGACCGCCGCGCAGGCGGCGCTGCGGGTGGCGCTCGGGGAGCGGGGCTTCGCCTTCGCCAAGGTCGGCAAGCCGGCGATCGTGCTCGATCACGACACGCATGGCGCCACCCTGAGCCTCGCAATCGAGCCCAACGGCATGCGCCGCTTCGGCAAGATCGAGCTGCAGGGCGCGAAGCTGTTCAGCGCCAAGCATATCGGCCGCATCGCCCGTTTCCATCCCGGCGACCGTTACGATGCGACGCGGCTCGACGATCTGCGCCGCGCGCTGATCGCCACGGGCCTCGTCTCCACCGTCCAGCTGACCACCGTGCGCACCGCCGATCCCGACGTCGTCGATATCGCCGTCCGGCTCGAGCGCGCACCGCCGCGCACGATCGCGGGCGAGATCGGCTACGGCACCGGGGAGGGGGCGCGCGTCGAGGTGAGCTGGCAGCACCGCAACCTGATCAAGCCCGAGGGCGCGGTCACCTTTCGCGGTGTCGCCGGCACGCAGGAGCAGTCGCTCAGCGCGTTGCTCCGCCGCGGCAATTACAAGGCGCGCGATCGCGTGCTGACCGCGCAGATCGCCGCTGCGCATACCAGCCACGACGCTTATGACGCCAGGACGTTCACCTTGGCGGCGGGGCTCGAGCGCCAGACCAGCATCATCTGGCAGAAGAAATGGACCTGGTCGTACGGCACCGAACTGGTCGCCTCGGACGAGCGCGACGTGATCAAGTCGACCGGCGAGCCGCGGCGGCGGACCTTCTTCATCGGCGCGCTGCCCACCAGCCTCGCCTACGACGGATCGGACGATCTGCTCAATCCGACGCGCGGCTACCGCCTTGCCGGACGCTTGTCGCCCGAGGTCTCGCTGCAAAACGGGGTATTCGGCTACGCCCGCG